>QIKP01000017.1 GCA_003233055.1 Planctomycetaceae bacterium | reverse complement strand
CGCCAGTCCCAAAGACGCCGGAACCGTGGACGAGATAGTTCCTGTCCGTAAGGTTCTCCAGGCTCAGACTCACGCGGTGCTGGTCGTGGCGGCCGTAGGTGTGGCCCATGCGCATGTTGAGCGTGGCGTAACCAGGCGTACCACCAACGGGGATGCGTTCGTCCGTAATGTCGCGGACTTGCTCCAGTCGATCTTGGCGGCGCACCACCCAGGTGTAGACCTCGAAATAGCTGCGCAAGTGGCGTTCACGCCATCGCAAGCCAAGGATCCCTTGGGTTGGCGGAATACGGCTAAGCGGCGAATTGGTCACCCGATTCACGCCATACGTGTACCAGAAATTTCCGTAGAGGCTCCAGCCATCATCAAGCAGGTATTCGCCGCTTGTTTCGACTCCTTGCACCAACGAATCTTGATTGGCCGACCCAAACGTATTCGGCACAGCCGTGTTGATCGAGACGATGTTGTCTTGCAAGTCGGTCCAAAAGACAAAGGTTTGGGTGCGGAGCCGATCAAAGTTTGTTTTAATTCCTAGTTCGTAGTTGATGGACCGTTCGGGGCGAAGTCCCAAGCTTGGCACGCTGCTCCCTTCCTGCAATACGTTGGGGTTGAGGGCCATCAGATCGTCCAGGTTCGGAGCACGAAACCCTTCGGAGATTGAACCGACCAGATGAATGTCTGAATCGATCTCATACACCAACCCGATCTGGCTCACCCAATCCTGGTAATTCGGATTGATGAAAGTCGGCGTGCCTTCGACAATCGGCGTGCCAGCCGTATCGATGTTTTCATAGCGGATGCCGGCGACCATATTGAGCCGCTCGGTAAGGGCCACGTCCCAGTTAAGGAAGACGCCAATGCGCTGATACCATGCATCGTCGGGAACAATCGCATTGCTGGCCGTTCCGCCGAAAGGCGAGTCGACGTCGTCGTAGTACCAGTCGACACCGCTGGTCAATTTCCCCGCCCAGTCGAGGTCTTTCACGGCAACGGCCTGTAGGCCAAGCGTTTCGACGTCGATTTCTTGGAACTGGGTGGTCGGGATCCCGCGTGTTTGGTTCTCACGCTGCCGATTGTACGACGCGGTAACGGTCAGGGCATCGATGGCCGCGATCGGTTCGAGCGCCTGATAGCGGATGTAAGCGAGATCGCGCTGCTGGGGGGCAAAAAACCTTGCTCCGCCCAGCGAGTTACTGTTGTTGAGGTCGCCCGGGAAACCGGGAAATCGGTCGCTGCGAGGCAGATTGTCCTGCTGGAAATGTTGCAGCGAGAGGGTAAGCATTTGCTTCTTGTCGAGCAGGTAGTTGAATTTAATGTCGCCTGCCCATTGCTGGTAGTTGGTGCCTGGTTGACGACCACTCTGTCCATTGGGAAACGGAGACCAACCGGTGTCGAGATCGTTGACGTCGGCATAGCTGCCACCTGCAAAGATGCCAGCGTTGTTCGTCGAGCCTTCGATGTTAAGGCGGCTGTAGGGGGACGAGTTGGCCGTGTTGTAGTATTGGATGAACTCGCCACCGGAAGAATTTCTACGCATGTCAGGCCCGCGGGTGACGACGTTAATCGCTCCGCCAATCGCATCCGAACCCCAAAGTACCGAACCTTGGCCTCGCAACACTTCAATATGGTCGACCATCCCGGGATCGATCGTGTTGAAATACTGATTCGGCCCCCGGCGAGTGACGGAGTTATTCAAGCGGATGCCATCGACAAGGATCAGCACTTGTTGGCCCGTCAGTCCACGAACGAACGGCGACGCCTGCCCGGCTGCCGTGCTTTGCATCAACACGCCGACTTCGTTTTGCAGAGCGAGGAACATATCGGAGGCTTGTCGCTCGGTGATTTCTTGACGCGTTCGGATCGAGCCGGCAGCAGACGTATCGAAAAGCGATTTCCCACTGCGCAGAATACCGCTCTCCTCGCCAAAGGGCCCCGAGGTTTGGCCAAAATGTAGGTCGGTAAGACGGGGGAAGCTGAGGGAGGTATCAAGCGAATGGGTAGAAAAACTGCCCAATGCCGAAGGCGTAGCACCAGAAGACGAAGGTACAGAAGACGAAGGTACAGAAGACGTTGGGGCTGGAGTTGTCGGCGACAAGGCAGGAGAGGGCGTGACCTCAACCTCAGGCAACTCGACCTCTGGCAAGGTGACTCCTGGGGCCTGCTCGGAGACAGCAGGTGGCCGAACCAGGACCGGCGGCAGCGTTTCGCCTAGCTCGTCGTCTTGTGCCCGAAGAGAAGTGGCGAAGAAAAGAAAAACGGAGGCGAAAGCCAACAATCGAATTCCGAACATCCCAAAGATCTCCCCAAGCGAAACCGGCTCTCGCGGTTGTTGCAACACGGCTAGACCACGAAAGCCATTCTAATGCTCCAATAGAGATGGTTTCGGGGTTTGAACGCTCTAAGCTTGGGGATAATAAAGCAAGCAACAAGGGTTCAGTAGATTACCTATTTTCATCGGTCTTGATGGTCGTTCGAGCGCCATCTACGTCGACTCGACCGATACAAACTCAAAGATCGGCATCGACAAAGCGCCTTCACTGCCTGAACTGCTGGCAGTGCCGGCGGTCGCGGATGTCGTATTCTTCTAGTTTTTTCCTGAGCGTTGTCCGGTGAAGTCCAAGGCGACGGGTGGCCGATGCGCACTGCCCGGGATGTTTTTCAATGTTCACCTAATGTCCATCGCTTCCCGCCATCTGGGGAAAACGGTCTCGTACACCGTTCACGACCGGAAGAAGGAACCACGAATATTCGTAGGATTTGTGCGATTCGTGGTTTCCCCTGCCTTGGCTTCCGCGAACGGTTACACTGTCTCTAAGCAAGGAGGCCCCTACGTGCTACAATGGCTATAGTTGGGCAAAGCCCCGCTCCTCCGTAGAACATCCTCTCGGACAAGCCTTGTGGCCGCTGATTCTGGGCTGCTCTTGCGCACGGTTTGGTCAACAATGAATCTAAAAAAGATAGCAGGCAAAGGCCAAAATAGGCCGGGAGGGGCTCCCCCTAGGGTGGTCCGAATGGCGATTGCAGTATCGGTCGTGTTGCATGCCGTAGGGTTGGCTGCCGTCGCTTCCTGGTCGACGAGCTCCAAGAGTTCCTCTGTCCGGTTCGCCGGGCGCGAGCAGGCCTTTCCGTTGACTCTGTCGATCACCGAACCTCCATGGAATAGTACTCCTGTTTCGCTCGATAATTTTGAGATCGATCCGCCGGTGGTCATCGAGCCTAGCAGGGCTCGCGTCGGCAAGCGTACTTATATTCGCACTCCAACCATCGAGTTCTCATCGGACGACTTGCTTTTGGGGGCCGCAGTCGATCCTCCCCTGCCGGAGAGGGCGACGTCAGCGACGGAGCTCCCCGCAGCGAACCCCCAAAGTTCGGAGTCGGCAGTGGCTGTTCGGCCATCCAATTTGGCGTCCAGTTTAGGAAACACCGAGGAGTTTCCCCCCGACCTGTCGCAGAATACACCGCCAAGCTATCCGGCCCGCGCCATTCAGAGTCGCTGGGAAGGTACCGTACTACTGCGTGTTTGGATCGATGCAGCGGGACACGTTACGAAAGTGGAAGTCGCACGCTCCAGTGGTTATCCCATCCTGGATGGTGCGGCAACGGCTGCCGTTCGCCAGTGGAAGGCAATACCGGCTAATCGTGGAGGCAAGCCGGTCACGACGATCACATTGCTGCCAGTATGCTTCAAGCTCTAAGGCCCGCGTGCACTAGCCTGGCTCGTCGGTCGTAATCGTGTACTTTTCCAGCAGGCGATAGAGCGTTCGCCGGCTGATTCCTAGTGACCTGGCCGTGCGAGCCTTGTTGCCCTGGAAACGATGGTAGGTATCGGCAATATGGTGACGGTTGATCGTCTCCAGGTCGGCATTCTCACGAGGAGGTTGCTGGGCCGCTTCGAGGCCAGAGCGGAGAATCTCTGGAGGCAAATTTTCCGGCAACAACTTCTCGTCGTCGGCCAAGATCTTGGCTCGTTCGATAGCATTGAGCAATTGCCGTACGTTGCCGGGCCAACTGTAGTTCTCTAGCACGCTCATGAGATCTTCGTCCCACTGCCAGTCTTTTCCGGCGAAGTACTCGAGCAAGAGCCGGATATCGCCTGATCGCTCGCGCAGCGGCGGCAACAAGATCGTGAGCACGTTGATTCGATAAAAAAGATCTTCCCGAAACCTTCCTTCGGCCACGTCTTTGGCAAGATCGCGATTCGTGGCTGCCACCAGCCGTACATGGACACGACGCTCTTTTACCGAGCCGACATGCCGGAGCGAGCCATCTTCCAAAACACGGAGTAATTTTGCTTGCAGGCTGCCAGCCAATTCGCCAATCTCGTCGATGAACAACGTCCCTCCGTCGGCTACTTCAAACAGCCCCGGCTTACTCGCCCCGGCTCCAGTAAAAGCTCCTTTTTCGTGGCCAAAGAGTTCGCTTTCCACGAGCGATTCGGGGAGGGCAGCGCAGTTGATGACGACCATCGGCTGGTCGGCCAGTCGACTGGCCCGGTGTAACGCCTTGGCGACCAGTTCTTTGCCGGTGCCGCTTTCGCCTTGGATCAAAATCGGTTTGTCGGTGGGGCCAACACGCTCGATCAAGCGGTAGATCTCTTGCATGGCCTCCGCCTCGCCCACGATTTCCCTATTCTTTTGCTCACGCTCCAGCGCTGCTCGGAACCGAAAATTCTCGTGGCTCAGTTTTTTGTGCCGAGCCAAGTACTCGGTTTGGTAGGCGTCGTCGATGATCGCTAGATCGAGATCCAAAATCTTATTGAGTGACTCCATCGTGCGGCACAGCTCTTCTGGCGATCCTTGCCAGGCCTCGTTCAGTGTTTGAGAAATTCCGGTCCGCAAACGAGAAACCGCAGCACTCACATAAACTTGTTCTAGCCCGATCGCCACATGTCGATGTCCCACGTTGTAGCGTAATAGGACGTAGTCGTAGTCGTAGGGCCCGGTAAGCAATTGCCGGAGCCATATGCGGAGTGTCGCCTTGAGACGAGCGATCTGCTCCTGCCCCCCCGTGAGGACCGCAGCCGCGCGAGGATGCTTCCGAATCTCCTCGTAAAAGTCGTCGATCAGCGGATCGGCTTGCGCTAGCACGGCGTCTCGGGCCCCCGCCACGCGCCGTTGGTCGTCGTCGGTCCATCCGACGTAGTTTTGCAACTCGAAATATTTTTGAGTTAACTCGCGTGGCACAGTAGGAGTCCCTCGTCTCGGGGAAGTGCTGTCAATCGCGTTTGTAACACGCTTAGGAAGGCGTTCCAAGGGGCTTGCACTGACCGTGCGAATTCCACCCAAGTGTGCGGAGTAGCGCGCTGCTCCCTCTCTCGATTCGATGCCTGCGAAGCTCTTCTAGGCAAATTCACGAGGGCCGCCGCATTGGCCCAGCTTTTGCTCTCTTCTCCTCTTGGCGTTGGCCGTCGATGAGGAGTTGATTTACTCAGGAGACCCTGACGCATGTCGGATTGGAGCGACCCAACATCCCCCGCAGAGGTTCGATTGGAGAGGGAAACCATGGAGAGTCGAATTGTTTGTCAAGCTCGCAAGCAGTTGAGGCAGTGCGACCACTTTCGCTGCCACTGCCATTCGATTGATATCGAATATCAAAAAGGCCATCTCGTGTTGATGGGGCGGTTGCCTTCGTTCTATCTGAAGCAGGTGCTGCAAACGATCCTGCGTGGATTGCCTGGTGTCGAGCGGATCGACAATCGGGTCGACGTCGTCTCGCCAACGGGACTCAGTAGTGTGAAACGTCACGCATCCAAAGAGTAGTCCGCATGAACAGCACCATGTCCGAGGCGGCGGACCTTCTGAGTCATCGCCATGTGACCGGTGCGCCTGGCGTCGATGAGATGGGCCGGTGGGCCAAGCTGCCCAAGTGCTGACGGACGAACAACGGAAAACGCTGGTCGGAATGTTGCCCCCAGACCACCAAGCGGCGGTGACTAGACAACGACAAATAGCCATCGAGAACATCCCTTGTTAACGAGTTGGTAGCCGTTCACGGAAGCCAAGGCAGAAAAACCACGAATCGAACGAATCCCACGAAGCGTTGCAAAGATGAGGGATGAGGGATGAATATGCCGACTAGGTGCTTAATTCCGGTTTCTCCGAATTTTTCGATCAGTCTCTTCAGGGTGGTCGCCGATACTCCTTTCGCAGGCCATCGGTTCGATGAGCATGACGAAAAGTCCGCTCTCGCCAACCAGCCGAGGGTCCCTCCCCACATCCCCCATCTGTCGTCCTGGAAATTGGTAAGGCACCATGCACATCAAGGCCACCAAGTTGATAATCTCCCGCCCCTGCGTGCTAGCATGGAAATTTACCTTGGTTGGGCTGGCGGTCACGCTGCTCACCACGGGGGCCATGGCGGGGAATCTCGACGGCGTCCACTTCGTCGACGACCTGGAGCAGTCGCTTCGCGGGCCTGCGGGAAAAGTCGGGCCGGCGCGGTCAGATCGTTCCACCAGTCCTCGTTACCGGCCCGCCGCACGGACGGCACCCCGCTACCTGCCAGAGAGCTATCCGCAGCAATCTTCCTCCCCGAAACTTTCTTCCACTAAGCGAGTGACGAAGCCAACGAGTTGGTATTCCAATCTCAGCTTCAAGAATCCGCTTGACAAGTTATGGGGTGGTTCACCAAACGGCCCGACCACCGATCGATCGGCTGGCAACCAGCGGCAACCGGTTCGCTCCGCTGGATCCTCGGTACTGGGCTCGCCGGCACCTGTCTTCCAGGCGAGCGCCGTTTCTCCTGTCCAACCGACCTCAAAAAGTCGCGCCGCCACTCGTCGCGGAGGCATTGCGATGCGTCCTCCCTCGCGAGGCAATCCCCCGCAAGGCCTACTTTCCTTCGGCCAGAAGAAACCAGCAAAGCCTGCGAAGGCAACGCCCACCAACCGAACCGCCAACCGGTCACCTGTCCGTGTGGCACAACACCAAGCCAAGCTCTCGGTGCCGGCCAAAGGTAACGCTCCGAGTTGGAGCGACCGCCTCCCCTTCCCCTTGGCGATAAACCAGCCGAAAATGCCCCGATTCAAGAGCGAACCAGGGATCGCGATGATCAGCGATCGGGAAGAGCCTCCCAAGCCGCAGCCTCGGGCTGCGTCGAATTTTGCCGTCTCGCAGCAGAAGCTGCCCGAGGTGGTTGGCCCGCCTCGCACGCTGTTTCATCGAGGCGAAAGGGATACCCGGGCGGTCGTCCTTCCACCGATCGTTGCAAAAACGCCCCCCTCCCCTTCTCGCAGCCGTGCAAACCAGGGGCCGAAAGAAGTCGTCAATCGGCATGTCGCTTCGATTCCAAGCGCTTTGATGCCCAATGTCCCAATGCCAAATATCCATGCCGAACGCTTCGTAGCACGGCCCGTGAAGCGACTCATCAACCCGGTCGTCCCGATGCCTGTTGCCCCGGTACCACCGACGGCGGCAGACCAGAAACCACCGAAGAAACCATCGAAGAAAGCGGTCGAGTTGCTCGCCCACGCCAATCGCCTCTCCCAGGTAGCGGGCAACGAGAACGAGTACACCACCATCCTACAGACTTGTCGCCAGGTCTTGGCCATTGATTCCTCTCCAACCGCGGTGAAGTACGGCAAGCAGCTCGCTAGCTGGGCCATTAACCGACGAGGCGAATTGAAAGCCGAGGAAGGGCGAACGACCGAAGCACTGCTCGACTACGAGGGCGCTCTTCGATTCGACCCGACGCGCTGGCGTGCGGTTCACAACCGCGGAGTGATGGCTGCCCAGGCTGGTCGCTACACCGACGCGTTGAATGACTTCAACCGGACATTGGAACTCAACCCCAAGTTCGCGAAAGCCTACTCAAATCGAGCAACGCTTTACGTCCAGGCAGGTAAGCTGCAGCAAGCCCAGAACGACTACCGGCAAGCGATCGCCAACGATCCCGACCTGGCTGTCGCTCACAAAGGGTGTGGGCGTGTTTTCCACATACTGGGCCAGCTTGAGTCGGCTCTCCAGCACCTCGACGCCGCGGCGCTGCTTGCGCCCAACGACGCGAGAATTGTCAACAACCGTGGCGACTTGCTCTCCGACATGGGACGTTACCGAAGCGCGGCGGCCAATTACCAAAAAGCGATCGAACTCGATTCGAGTCTTGCCATCGCCTACCGCAATCTTGCGTGGCTCCAAGCGACCTGCCCCGACAAAGAATGCCGTGACCACCGGCTCGCCTTGGCCAATGCCGATCGTGCCATCGCTCTACTCGAAGAGCCAGGGGACTTGGAATTCGACACCTTGAGTGTCGCCCAAGCAGCCGGCGGAGACTTTGATGCGGCCAAGGCGTCGATCGATCGCGCGTTGGAACTAGCGAGCGAATCCGAGAAGGCCAACTACCAGTGGCGACGGAGCCTCTACGAGCGAGGCCAACCCTACGTCGCCGAGCCGGCAAGCAACATCCAGCAGGCAAGCTACGCCCACTGAGGCACCGCTTGAACGAAAAGTGGGGGAGGGGACGAACGAGCCCGGACGCGCAAGTGTCCGGGCTTTTTCTACGTAACCCTTCACGAAATCCAAGGCAGGCAGCTGTCAGCTCCTCCCTCCTCCTTAGCCGACGAGCTACGCCTCGTCGGGGGGGCCTTGCGACTCGCGAACGGTTTCCTTTTCTTTGGGCCCTACCACAGCTCCCACTTCCCCGCCATCACGACATAAATACCGAGTAGCAGATTCGTCACCGCATGCGCTACCACACAGTCCCAGAAATTCTTCGTGCGGATCATCAGCCAAGTCACAAGGCTAAACCACAAAAGCGCCGCCAGTTTTTCTGGGTGGTAGAGCACTGGCAGCAGAATGCCGGCCGCAATCGCCATGCGATTCACGATGCCGAATGGAATCTCTGTCCAGTTGTCGTGAATGACATAGCGCATCAGAAACGCCCGCAGGAACGCTTCCTCGATAATCGGGATCAGCAACGCAAGGCCAAAGAACCGGATCGCGAGGAAACCATACTTCAGGTTGGGCGAATCCGCTAGCGCAGCGAGCGGGTTGTAGCTCGGGCGATTCCCCAAGCCAAGCCACGAGATCGCGACGTGGTCTTCGCCCAACCAGCCGACGAGAGACCCTTCGAGGTTAAGCCAGCAGCAACCAATCCAAAGCAAGACGCCGACCACACCAACGCCGATCGCAAGCGGGCTCACCCGAAGAGGCCACTGCCGATAGACGGGCCAGAAGCAGGCGAGCACCAGCAACGTTGCGATGATCTTCCCGGTGTAGATAAGAGGGTAGTACTCGCCCGGCAGGGGGAGGCTAGGCCAATCGGAATCGCCCAAGACCTCCTCCGGAAAGTCGTCCCCCTCGAGCTCCGTCAGGTCCCCCAGCACCTCGTCCGAGGGCAGTGCGGCAGAACTTGGCGGCAACGGATCGGGCTCCAAATTTCCCAGGAGCATGTAAACCACCAGCGGTAGAACAAAGGCCAGCAGCGACCGACGAGCAGAAAAGAGAGGAGGAGAAGTTTCGGCCATGAGACAGGGTCTCCGAGGGAATAATTGCCAAAGTCCCCATTCTACTCAAAGGAGATCGCCTCACAAGCAACCGAATGTGCCACACCTTCCCAGATCGAATGAGAAGGATAGGGGAAAGATTCAATCGGCTTCCTGTCAACCAACTGGCCGGAGCACCTGGAGAGCTGGCACAAGAATTGTTCTAGCATTGGCAGGCGAATCGGTTCTAATGCAAGCGTTGCTCGGACGCCGCGCGTCGGAGTCGGACTGCCATGAGGGGAGGGAACCTCGGTTTTGTTGCCGGAGACCTTGGCGCTCACGAGGAGTCCACCCCGGTGAGCGCTACAGAAGCCGGTGAGCAGCAGAAGAACAGACGCGTAGAAGACAAAACGACGCCGACGATGCAGCAGCCCGATTGGCAGAAACCTCATTGGGCGAACAAGTTACTAAGCATGAAAGAGGATCTGCCGAGGCCCTTTTTGTCGCCTGAGTGGGAGAGACCCGGGAAAAGCTGCCCTAAGTCGGAGTAAAACCGCTTGTTTTGTAGCGTGAACAGCCTCTCTTTTGTCCAAGCGACTGAAAGGCTCCCGGACAAAACGGTCGGCAGCTCCGACTCCCCTGTTCGGAACGGACCGACTCCGCTTGACGGTAAAATCTTCCTGAGTCTACACTTGCGTCGGAAGGAGCCCGCGCCGGTGTGGTCCGCACCCCTTCCTTGTTCCCCTCCCACCAGATCGCGAGTCACGCAAACGATGAAATCTGAAGAACGCCACGAAATGGAAACGAATGTCCTGGCCAAGTGGCTGGTAGAAGCCGGCAACAAGGTTCAGCCCTACACGACCCACCTCGGCTACGGACTGCTGGCCCTAGTCGCTGCGGTGGTCCTCTGGAACCTTTCCTCGGGAGTGGTCGGCTCCAAGGACCAGGCGGGCTGGGATGCTTACGTGGTGGCGACCTTGCCTGGGAAATTTGACGCCGAGCAACTCAAGACCGTCGCCGACTCGTTCGCGGGCAAGCCGGTGGGCGAATTGGCCCAACTCGGCTGGGCCGACGGTCAACTGACCAATGCCTGCCGCTCCTTCCTCTCCGACAAGAAGTATGCAACCGAGCTGCTTGAAGATGCCGAAGAGATCTATGTTTTGCTCGCGGCAGACGGTGGAGAGGGTGCGATTCGTGGACGAGCGCAGTTGGGGCATGCCAGGGTGCTGGAACTGCGTGGCGAGATCGAATCCGCCATCACCGCTTACAACAAGGTCGAAGGCCTCTTCGCGGAGCTGGCGACTGCTCGGGCCAAGCAACTCGAAGAGCTCGGCACGAAAGACTACTCCAAGTGGCTCGCCGCCGCTGAGGGGAGTCGTACGGCTTCCAACTTAGGGGCAGGGGGACTCCCTCAATTCCGCCCACAAGACCTGGGGCTCCCCGCCGAGGGGTCGGATCCAAGTAGCTCGGCGAACTCCGAGGAGTTCCGGAAGATGCTTGACCGTTTCCAAAAAGAAGCCCCCGACGAAGGGACAGACCGTTACGAAGAGCCGGCAAGCGATACGGAAACTGCCGACGAGAGTAGTGTCGAGAGTGGCAGCGAGAGTAGTGCCGAAGCGGGACCAGTCGAAGAGACGCCGGCACCCTAACCTATATGTCCTCCAGGCCAACTCCTAGCAACCAGATGCCCTCATGGCCCGTGGAATTCCGTGTGCCAGAGGAGTCGGCTGGGAAGCGGCTTGACGCGATGGTGGTCTCCCAGCTTTCCGATTTCAGCAGGGCAGCGGTCCAGCGGGCGATTGCGGCAGGGCAGGTCCTGGTCGACGGCCAACCAGCCAAGGCATCGCTCCGACTGACAACGGAGATGCTCATAGAAGTCACCGGCATCGAGACCCTCCGCCCTGGTCCCGAGCCGGAAGAGATCCCGCTTGATATTCTCTACGAGGACGATTGGATGATCGTCGTCAACAAGCCAGCCGGAATGATCGTTCACCCGGCGAAAGGGCACTGGCGGGGAACGCTTGCGTCGGCTTTGGCGTTTCGTTTCGAGCAGCTCAGCAGCGTCGGCGGGCCGACCCGTCCGGGGATCGTCCACCGGCTCGATCGCGACACGAGCGGGGTGATCCTCGTCGCCAAGACCGACCGCTCTCACCAAGCACTCGCCGACCAATTCCAAGCCCGGACTGTGGAGAAAGAATACTTGGCGATCGTCCGGGGAGTTCCCGACCGCGATGCCGATGTGATTGATAAACCGATCGGCGTTCATCCTCGAATGCGGGAACGGATGGCCATCCGAGCCGATCACGAAACGTCCCGCGATGCCGTCACCAAGATCGAAGTGGTGGAGCGTTTCAAACGGTTTGCCCTCATCCGGGCGATACCCAAGACCGGCCGGACGCACCAGATTCGCGTCCATCTGGCGAGCATCGGCCTGCCGGTGCTTTGCGACAAGTTGTATGGCGGCTCATCGGAGGTGACGGGGGAAGAGTTGGGCTCCAAGGGAGCATCGCCCATCGTCCTTACCCGGCAAGCCCTTCACGCCCAGCAGATTACTTTCGGACATCCACAGTCGGGCGAGCGAATGACTGTCGCGGCGCCAATAGCTGAGGACATCGAGGCGGCCATCTCCTGTTTGCGCGATTCCGCTTAGGCAGTACGATAGCCCCCAGTCCCGGGTGGGGGCTTGGGATGATTCATTGAGTTTCGTTTGTCGGCTTCAGCGTCCGCGACCTACCCCTCCTTGTCATCTGTCCGTCGCGCGTGCCGCTGTGCAGCCGCACTACTTTTTTCTAGGAGAACAACCATGGGAATGTTACAGGAATTTAAAGAATTCGCGATGAAAGGCAACGTGGTCGACATGGCCGTGGGTGTCGTGATCGGCGGCGCGTTTGGCAAGATCATCAGCTCCCTCGTCGGCGACGTCATCATGCCGACGGTAGGGGCGTTCTCGGGCGGCATGGATTTCTCTGACTTGAAGTATCCGGTTAAAGCGGCCGTGGAAGCGGGAGCCGATGGCAAAGGGGCGGTTGAAGCCGTGTTCATCAACTACGGCACCTTTATCAACACGGCGATCGACTTCGTCATCATCGCTGCGGCAATCTTCATGGCGGTGAAGATGATGAACTCCATGAAGAAGAAAGAGGAAGAGGCGCCCAAGACGCCGTCCGAGGACATTGTGCTGCTGCGCGAGATTCGCGATTCGCTGGCGAAATAGAGCAAAGAAGTAGCCGTTGTCATCCTGCGAAGGCGCAAGCGATCGCTTGCGCCTTCGCGGCCGTTTGCAGCAACTAGAGCAACTGCCTCATTAGGTCGCGAACGCCAATCGCCCGCGGGCTGGCGAGTTGCTCGCCGAACTCAAAGCCAGCCGCTTGGCCAAAATAGCGGGCCATCGACTCGACTCGCCCGAAGAGAGACTGTTTGGCGGGTGGGAATTGGGTTTGGTAAGCGCGGATCGACGCCATTTTTTTCTCGAACGAAGACCCAATATCCACGACGAACGAATTTGCCTGCGGGGGGGGCGTGAGTGAGTTGAAATCGAGCGAATAGTACAGGAGGCCTGCGATGGTGTGGGGCGGCAGGTGGTCGAACTGGTCGTCCCACTTGGTCAGCCGTGACGTGAAGACCGCCGCCTCGGTGAGCTGCATCGCCTGCCAGTGGTCGGGCGAGGCCATCGGGGTTCGGCTTCCCAAGGCGAGGACCAGCTTCGGCCGCCAGCGGCGGAACTCCTTCGCGAGAGCGACCCGCCCCTCGAAACTATCCAACAATCGCCGGTTCGGCAGCTCGAGCGTCGTACGATGGCAAACCCCCAGAATCTCGGCGGCTTTGGTGGCCTCGGCGGCTCGGACCTCGGGTCCGGGCGACCCAGGGGTCGGCTCGCCGTCCGTAAGGTCGACAATCCCAACGCGGTAGCCCTGCTCGACCAGTTTGGCGAGGGTCCCTCCGCAGCCAATCTCGACATCGTCCGGATGGGCTCCAACGGCGATGATATCGAGTGGATCGATGGAGAAATCAGAATCATGAACCATTTTTGGTGTCGCCCGTCCGATAGGTAAGGAAGGAAATGCTCGGCTCGCCAAGCTCACAAGGAGCGCTCCAGGGCCACCCTCGCTTGACAAAAGGGGAGTAAGCTGCGGAAAATCGCGACCAGCGGAGCCGGTCTGCCTTACCAGTGCCCCCCGGTACCAGTATAGCGACCGACTGCTCCTTACGCGTTAGATTGAGAACCATTGAAGGAAAAGACGATGGCCGACCCAACAGGCAAATTAGATGATGACGATGCCCTTCCCGGCAACGAGGACGCTCAGCCTCCAAAAGAGGCTCCAGACGACGTGGCTCCGGGCGACAGGGCTCCAGACCCCTTTGTGGCCCCGCCGGAACCCGTGCGCGCCTCCTCCGACCCGTTCGACGACTTTGATGACGATGACTTCGACGATGATTTCGACGATGACTTCGAGGAAGATTGGGACGACGAGACGATCGAAGATGAATTCGGCGATACGTTCGGTAGCGACGCGCCAAAAAAAGACGACGACAAGTTCAAGAGCGGTCCCGATTCCAAGAAGAAATAAAACGTCGACCACCACGGCTCGGCTTCTCGGCAGAATCGCGCGCGTGTTTCCGAAGGGAAACCTGTGTCGATTCTCCTCGTCGTAGGGAAACCGGAATTTTTATCGGTCCACGACGAATCGAATCGACGCGGCTCGATTCGTTGCTCGTTGTTTTGATTGTTCGTCATTTCGCTCGCTGTTATTCGTGCCTACCACGGCCCTGATGGGCCCCGCTCGCCTGCCCCCTGACTTCCGCCCATGTTTAACTCTGTTCAAGGCTCCGTTAAATTTCCCGAGTTGGAAATCGAAGTCGGCAACTTCTGGCGCGAGTCGGGAATCTACCAGAAGTCGCTCGACGCCCGCGCGGACGCCGAGCCGTTTGTCTTTTATGAAGGTCCGCCGACCGCCAATGGCATGCCTCACCCGGGGCACTGCTTGACGCGCGCCATCAAGGACCTCTTTCCTCGCTACAAAACGATGCGTGGCTACCGCTGCGAGCGCAAGGCGGGCTGGGACACGCATGGCTTGCCGGTCGAGGTCGAGGTTTGCAAGGAACTTGGCATTCACTCGAAAGAGGAGATCGAGGCATACGGCATCGAACCGTTCATCCAAAAATGCCAGGCAAGTGTTTGGCGGTACATGAAGGAATGGGAACGCCTGACCGAGCGGCTGGGCTTCTGGGTGAATCTCGAAGAGGCGTACGTCACTTACCACCAGAGCTACGTCGAGAGCGTCTGGTGGAGCCTCAAGAACCTTTTCGACCGCGACCTCCTCTACCAAGGCCACAAGATCGTCTGGTGGTGGGCGCAGGGGGGCACGGCCCTCTCCGCCGGCGAAGTGGGGCAAGGGTATCGCGAAGTGGCTGACCCGAGCGTCTTCGTGAAGTTTCCGCTGCTCGACGATGAGGGGGAAGTGACCGACACGTCACTACTCGTTTGGACGACGACTCCCTGGACGCTGCCCAGCAATCAGTTCGTGGCGGTGCATCCGGAGATTGAGTATGCGACGGTGGTGGACGAAGAAGAGGGGACCCTCGTCATTGCAACCGACTTGGTGGAGACGATTGGCGCGAAGTTGAAGCGGGAACTCAAGGTGGTTTCCACCTGCCAAGGAAGCGAATTAGTCGGCCAGCGGTACATGCCTCCGTTTGATGGTTATTACGATCGCGACATGCCCGGTGCGTGGCGCATCGTAGCGGCGAGCTTCGTCACCACCGCCAGTGGTTCCGGCATCGTCCACCAAGCCCCCGCGTTTGGCGAAGTCGATTACGACCTGCTGGTCGCCGAGCAAGAGCGTTTTCCCAACGGCAAGGGCCCCCAACTCATCAACTGCGTTGCCCCCAACGGGACCTTCACCGACGAAGCCCCTGAGTTGGTTCGTGGCCGTTGGGTCAAAGACTGTGACAAGGACATTACCCGCGATCTCAAAGAGCGAGGTTTGCTTTATCATTTGGAGCAGTACCGACACGACTATCCGTTTTGTTGGCGAGCGGAGGAGGATCCGCTGATTCAGTATCCGCGGGAGAGTTGGTTCATCAAGACGACCGAGTTCAAGGACCGGATGGTTGCGAATAACCGGGCGATCAACTGGCTGCCGGAGCATATCAAAGAAGGGCGGATGGGCAAGTTCCTCGAGTCGAACGTCGACTGGGCGCTCAGCCGCGAACGCTACTGGGGTACCCCGCTACCGATTTGGGTTTGTGACGAGACTGGCAAGAAGGAAGCGATCGGGAACTACGACGAGCTACTTGCGAAACCAGAGGTTGCCGGTACTGAGGTTTGGGAGGACGCCAAGCGGGCAAATCCCGAATTACCCGACGACTTGCGAGTCCACAAACCGTACATCGACGCGGTGACGTATGCCTCACCGTTTGCCGAGGGCGCGCGGATGCAGCGTGTGACGGAGGTGATCGACTGCTGGTACGACTCGGGGGCGATGCCCTTCGCGCAGTGGGGTTACCAGGGCGAATCGTCGGGCAAGGTGCGCGAGCGGTTTGAGTCGCAATTCCCCGCCGACTTCATCAGCGAAGCACTCGACCAAACACGAGGTTGGTTCTATTCCCAAATCGCGATCAGCACGATGCTCTTCGGCGATAACGACAACCGTAGCGACAACTCCAAGGCCTCCGACTCTGCCTCCCTTCCCCGCCCTCCGTCCCCTCACCCCTTTAGGAACTGCATCGTCCTCGGCCTGATGCTGGGCGAGGATGGGCTGAAGATGAGCAAGAGCAAGGGGAACTACCGCACGCCGCAGGAGATTTTCGATCGGTATGGCGCAGACGCTTTGCGGTGGTACTTCTTCGCCAACCAACCGCCATGGACCTCGATCCGTTACAGCGAGCAAGCGATCAAGGACTCGATCCCCGAGTTCTTGCTCCGGCTTTGGAACTGTTACAGCTTCCTGGTGATCTACGCCAACATCGACGATTGGATGCCGCAGGCGAGTAGTGCTTCAGCACTGCGAGAGTCGCCAGACTATCCGGCTGTCGGTTCCCGTGCGGAGGTCGATCGCTGGATCTTGAGCGAACTCCACCGCACAGTCGCGACAGTGACCGAGCGGATGGATGCGTACGACAACTTCGGCGCATGCGGCGCCATGACCGAGTTCGTCGACGCGCTATCGAACTGGTACGTCCGCCGGAGCCGCGACCGGTTTTGGGCGAAGGAAAAGCGCTCGACCGACAAGCTCGACGCCTACTGGACGCTCTACGAATGCTTGCTGACGACCACCAAGATGATCGCCCCGTTCGTGCCGTTCCTTGCCGAGACGATGTGGAAGAACCTGGCCGGGCTGCTCGAGGATGCGGAGGAGAGCGTTCATCTGTGCGACTACCCGGTGGCGGATGCGTCGCTGATCGACGATGCGCTTTCGGAACAGATGGCGACGGTGCGATTGATCTCGTCGCTTGGCCGGCGGGCTCGCGAGAAGGAAAGCCTCAAGGTTCGCCAGCCGCTCGCCAAGGTGACGGTCATCCTCGCCGACACCACGCACCAAGCTTGGCTCGAACAACATGCGTCGGTGATTGCGGACGAGCTGAACGTCCAAGCGGTTGAGTACTCGAGTGAGCCGGAAAAGTACGTCGACCACCAAGTACTGCCCAACTTCAAACTCTTGGGCAAGAAGCTTGGGAAACGGATGCCGAAGGTGAAGCAGTGGCTCAACGAACAGAGTGGCAGCGAGCTGCTCGCCAACATCCGTGACAATGGCGAGATCAATCTTTCGATCGACGGTCAAGAGATTGCGTTAATGCGAGAAGAAGTCGAGGTTCGCATCACTGCGAAGGAAGGGTACGCCGCAGCAAACGACCAAGGGGTCGTGGTCGTCCTCGCGACCGAACTGACCCCCGAACTTGTCAGCGAAGGCCTTGCCCGCGACTTGGTTCGTGCGATCCAGGACCGCCGAAAGGAACTCGGCTGCGAGTTTACCGATCGGATCGAGATCGGCATCGAAACGAGCGGTGCCGAACCGGCCGCTGCGATCCATACGTTTGGCGACTACATTGCCAAAGAGACTTTGGCAAATTCTGTCTCGCTTGGGCTGCTGGAGAACGCGGAACCGATCGAAGTTAAACTAGGCGACGCGACCGCGAAGCTTTCCATTCGTGTGGCGAAGTAGGACCAAGCGGAGCGTAGCCTCGACCAAGCTTGGTCGAGGCTATCCGTGAACGGTGGCGACTTTTTTTCCCTACGGCTCGGGGTTGTTCCGTACGAGCCGCCAGCAGCGATGAATTCGCTGGTTCCGAAAATCTTCCGGCACGGTCTGCTTCGAGATTTCCCGGAACTGATAGCTTGGCAGGGCCGCCTCGTCGAATTTGAACCGGCGGAAATTCGTCGAGAAATAGACCACACCGCTCGGCGACATTCGTAACGCCAGCGATTCAAGCAGCTCGGCGTAGTGCCGCTGGATATCCCAGTCGCTGATTTCTTGCTTGGAAGACGTTGTTCGTTTGGTGTTGGAGAAGGTCGGCGGATCGATCACCGCCAGGTCGAAGAGGGGCTTGGTAGGCAAGGAGGCGAGGTAGGCCCTCGCTTCGCCGGTAACGAACTGGTGGGTGGGCCCTGCGAGGTGGTTGAGCTGGAGGTTTTCCTCGCCCCAGGCCATGTAGGTGGGCGAAAGGTCGACCGTCGTCGTGCTGGCGGCTCCACCCGCGGCGGCGTAGACGGTGAAGGCACCCGTGTAGCCGAAGAGATTCAGGAACCGTTTGCCTTCGGCTTCTTCGCGAACCCGCTGCCGTGTGAGCCGGTGGTCGAGAAACAGCCCCGTGTCGAGGTAGTCGGTCATGTTGATTTGGAACTGGAGGCCCGCTTCTTTGGCGACCATCTTCACTTGTTTTTCCGACAGCCGGCTGTATTGGGAGGCACCGCTTTGCCGCTGACGGTGCTTGACGAAGACGCGCCGGCGGTCGATCTCCAGGACTTGGGAAGCCGTCTTTGCCATCAAGTCGAGCCAGTCGGCATTCTCGGCGGGAGTCCGGTCATGGGGGCGCTCGTACTCCGCGATGTGCAGGGCATCTTCGTACCGATCGACCACCAGCGGCACGTCGGGCACGTCGCGGTCGTACAGTCGATAGCAGGTAATCCCTCGCCGCGTCGGCCAGCGCCGCAGGTGCCGGGCTCGCTTCGCCAGGCGACTACCAAACTCACTCGCCTGCCGCTCCGATTCTTCGTGGAGGCCACCAAAAACCGGGGCTGGTTCTTCGGGATCGGTGCTGGCTGCTGCTGAGGTGACTGGTGTCGTCGCTGGTGTTGCCACGGGCACGATGTTTTTTTGGTAAGGTTTCGGTCCCAGGAACTGAAAATAGGTGCATTCAATCCGTGCATTGTAGAGCTTCCGACGCCGGGTCGCCTTCTGGCCGACGATTTTCTCAAACTCCTTCTCCGCCGTGAGCACGTAGTGCGACCAAGTCGGCAGCCGCCGTAAGACGATCGGAAACTCCTGATAGAGCTGCTTGGTTTCCGATTCGGTACCGACACGCAATCCGTAGGGCGGGTTGCAGATCATGCAGCCATACTCTCGGGAACTGGAGAGACTCCCGAAGGCTTGCTCTTGAAAGTGGATGTCTTGGCCAACGCCGGCGCGGCTGGCGTGGAAACGGGCCAGCTCGAGCACCTTGGGGTCGATATCGGTCGCAACGATTTTTTGCTCCAGCGGTGGTTTCCATAAATCACGGGCTTCTTCCCTCGCGGTATGCCACATTTCCGAGGGGAGGCAGTCCCACTCCTCGCTAGCAAACTCCCGGTCGAGCCCTGGAGCGCAGTTGCGGCCGATCAGCGCTGCTTCGATGGCGATGGTTCCGGTGCCGCAAAAGGGATCGATCATCGGGCGATCGCGGTTCCAAACGCTGAGGGTCACCATCGCGGCGGCGAGCGTCTCGCGGAGCTGCCCCTCGGCGACCAGTTTGCGGTAGCCCCGCTTGTGGAGCCCGACCCCCGACGTGTCGAGGAGGAGCGACGCCTCGTTTTCAAAAAGCTCGACCTCGATGGCATAAGTCCCTTCGGTCTCGGGCAGCGACGCAACCTGATGGGCCTCCAGCAGCCGCTCGGCGATTGCCTTGTTGACAATTCTCTGGCAAGCAGGGACGCTCGTGAGTTGGGACTTGTGCGACCGTCCCCGGATCGGAAACGCTCCGGTCGGTGGAATCCACTCTTCCCAGGGGAGAGCCTTCGTCCCGTCGAACAGTAGGCCAAAGTCGTCCGCAGCGAATGTCCCCAGGCAGACGACCACCCGTTCCGCCGTTCGTAGCCAGAGGTTGGCCCGGCAGATGGCGGCCGCGTCCCCCTCGAACGTGATCCGTCCCGGTCGAAGTACCCGAGGCTCGTAGCCGAGCGATTGGAGTTCGCGGACCACGAGTTTTTCAAGTCCAAAAGCAGTGGTGGCGATGAGTTGCATCAGGGAAGGAGGGGCGAGGGGCTAGGGACCGGAGGGGGCGAAGCGACCGATGATACCGAAGTCTTGATCCGAGCGGCATCCACCATGCTCCAAAAACACCAACTTAACGATCGCTACTACCTGACGCACGCCTTGGGGGAGGAGCCTGCGCCTGCGGGGAGGGCGTTGGTCTTGGCGTTCCACGGTGGCGGGAGCACCCCACGCGACATGGCCCGGTTCTGCGGCCTGACCGAGGCGGCCGACCGCCATGGCTTCACCGTCGTTTTCCCGGCCGGCAGTGGACCCTCTCCCGAGTACCTCACCTGGAACGCCGGCTCCTGCTGTGGCCATGCGGCGAGGCACCAAGTCGACGACGTACGGTTTATCGAGGCAATGCTAGAAGAATTGCACCACCGGTTGGGCTTGGATCCCACGCGAGTTTACGCGACCGGCATGTCGAACGGCGGGATGTTTTGCTACCGGCTCGCCGCGGCGATGCCCGAACGTATCGCCGCCATCGCACCGGTTGCCGGATGCCTGGCGTTCGATCCGGCACCCCTCCCCCGTCCGGTCCCGGTGCTCCATTTCCATGGCACGGCCGACGAATTTGTTCCTTATGCGGGAGGTGCCGGGTCACGGTCTTTGCGACGAATCGATTTCCCCTCTGTCGACCAGACCCTGTGCCGATGGGCGGAGAGGAGTCGGCTGACGGTCAACAAATTGCCACCGACGGCGGTCACGACCTCCGTCGGGAACCGGGAGATCGTCAACGACCGGCAGCTTCGGTCGAGCCGGACGGTTTACGCCCAGATTGATGGGAAAGAAGGCATCGTCGAGGTTTGCATTGCGGGGGGAGGGCATACCTGGCCCGGTCAGGCGCCCCCTCTTTGCTTCTTGGGTCGCACGATGCTATCGCTCGACGCCAATCATCTAATGTGGGAATTCTTTCAGGCGTTCCGCTTGCCAACGGTCGCGTAACCTCCGGTCTCTTCGGGGTGTGCAGTAACGAGCTTGTTTTTAGGCAGCGGCTGCTAGCTCGGGAAAAAAGGAACCACGAATCTCACGAATCACGGCAGAGGAAAAACCCCGCAGCCCCGACCAAGCTTGGCGGGGGCAAGGCCCGATGAACCGCCGAGACGTCGAGAGAACGGTTGGAATTAAATTAAAAAACAATCTACTTCCCTTCCTCGGCGGTGAAATAAAACCACGAGTCTGTCCATCGCTTGCGTCGGATTCGTGGTTCCTTCCTGCCTTTGCGTCAGACAATTCCTGGGCCGTCAATCCAAATCCTCGTTTCGGGCATCCAGGTCGAGCATCCGGGCTCATGGTCGTTTCTTTTTCAAAGACCCCTGATGACCTCAATTCACCAGGATATCGACTTCCTCTCGCCAAAATCCTCCAACCCAAATTCAATCCGACCCAGCCACGAAAAAGCCCGGTCCTGCAGCTGTCTCTTCGCGGTTTTCTATTTTCTTCCTTTCTGCTCTTGCGACTCGATCGACGTTTCCCTATCCTCCCCGCCGCCTTGGGCCTCTCGCCCGAAGCTCCTTGTCACTCAACTTATCAACACTTTTCCGCTACTAGGCATCGCCAATCGTTGGGTTGGATGTCTGCCTTCCAACAGTGGAAATTCGTCTTTTCAGCTACGTGCTAAACCTACTGGGAGTGTTTGTCGATGAACGATTCGTCGCATCGCGCAGGCTACCTGCGAAACTGCTGTCATCTGATTGTTGGGGTTACCCTGTTGATCGCCAGTGGGCAAACCACTAACGGGCAAGAGCCGGTGATTGCTGGCGAGTTTGGCCCGGTGGCTAGCGGCGCGCCTCAGTCGTACCAGGGGGGAGGGAGCTTCTTTAGCCAGTCGCTCAACGCCCACCTGCGCGCCAGGTACAGCACGCAAAGCTATGGCCAAGGCGAAGGCAATTTCGATCTTGGAATGATGCGGATGTTCGACTTGGGTGACGCGTCAGCCTTCCTGGATGGTCAGGTGACGATGAACGACGTCGATGGCGTCGGCTACAACGTCGGTGCCGGCTACCGGTGGCTCTGGGACGACACCCTGGCCTTCGACCCCGACCCGATGCGAGTCGTCGGAGTGAGCCTTTGGTCCGATGGTTCTTCGACGATCAACGATCATTTTTTCTCTCAGCTTGGTATTTCCTTCGAGGCGCTTGGCGACTTGTGGGATTTCCGCATGAATGGCTACTTGCCCCTCGGCGATCGACAAAAAGCCTCTAATTTCACGCCCACCGGTGACCTTATCTTCGTCGGCTCGGATCTTGCTCAGGAAACCAGTTCTCCCCGTGATACCGCGCTCACCGTCGGTGAATTTGAGTTGGCACGCAGGATTGCCAATCGCGACGCATGGGCTTTCGGTGGTGCCTATGGAATGGCCGGCGGCGAGTTTGACTACACCACCGGTGTTAAGGCAGGTGTTCGAGGCTACGTCTTTCCGGATCTCCTGCTCCAGATCGCCGTGACGGATGACGACCTGTTTGACACCAACGCGGTCTTCAGCGTCATTTGGTTCATTGGCCGTACTCGTAGTGACCATTGCGCGACCTGTACGGTGGCGGATCGACTTCGCGAGCCGGTGCTGCGCAATGACTACGTAGCGATCGCCCAGTCAAGCACATTGGGGGGCCGCGCCTTGACCGATGGCCAAGGAAATCCGTTTAGCATCGTCCATGTCGATAGCAGCGCCTCAGCGGGAGGCGATGGCAGTTTCGAGCGGCCGTTCAATGATATTTCGCCCGTGTTCCTAGCGAGTGCCGAGGGCGATACGATTCTTCTGCATGGGGGAAGCCGATTCGACGATACGACGATCACCCTACGCAACAACCAACAACTGCTGGGCGAAGGGGATGGCGTGACGCACCAGGTAACTACCACGGAGCTGGGAATGGTCGATCTCCCCGAAACCGCCCTGGGAGCCGGTGCGCTGGCCCGGCCTCGAATCGAACAAACGGGTGCCGGAACCTCCGTCACACTCGCTGGCATCAACACTGTCAACAACCTCAATCTCGTGGGAGGAACGGTCGGCATCGATGGAACGACCGCCACGGCCGACCCGACGCTTCGCAACTTGCAAATCTCCAACACCACCGGTGACGGCATCGTCCTCAACGCGTTTGCCAGAGACGATGCAGACGACGAGGATGGCGATGGCGACACGACGGAGATCGACTTTAACGTGACGATCGACCAAGTCGCCTTCGAGAACATCGGTGGCAATGACATCTCGATCGATGCCGACTCGGGTGTCGATCCGACGCTCGCCAACACCGACCTCAACGAAACGATCAACGTTTCCAATATTACCAGCATGGGTGGCTCGGGTGTTGGTGTCGATCTGCAAAATACCAACACCGGCGGCACCACGAACATCACCTCGTCGTCGTTCGACGGGAACACGCGTGGAGTCGATATCTCCAACGCTCGGGGCATCGTCAACGTCAACTCCACTTCGATTGCGAACGCAACAAGCGACGCGGTGCGCGTGACCAACTCGACCGACGTGAACTTCGACACCATGGACATCGACAATGCTGGCGGGCGTGGGTTCAACCTGGTCCACACCGACGATCAAGCGTACGATGTTCAGATCATGGGAAGCGACATCAACGGCGCGGCCACGCAAGGAATCTTTGCCGATGGCCGAGGGACCGGGTTGTTCGACGTACAAGTCGTCGATACCGAAACGACCGCGACCCTTGCGGAAGGTTTCTTGGCGGAGATGGACGCGGCGGCAGACGAAGCCAATATCGAGGTGACCGTCAGCACGTTTACGGTCGCCAGCGGCTCGGCTTTTCGGCTCGTTGGCAACCAAACGGCGTCGAATGACATCGACTTCCTGATAACGGGCAATACTTTTACGAATACCAGCAATACCGATTCGACAGTCGATATCGATGCCAACAATGCCGTCACGCTCAACACCACCATCCAAAACAATACGCTCTTGAATAACGGAACGGCGAGCGAATTTACGATCGACACAAACAACGCGAATGCCTCGGTGCGGCTTCTCCTCAATGGCAATACGGCCGATGGCGGTTCGGGAACCTTCGACCTTACGAACAATACGGGCACCCTTACGGTGCAAGACCTGCTAAACGTGGACACGAATAACACCGGTACGGTGAACCAGTCCGGCACGCTGGGCGTCGACGCGGGGAGCATTCCGACGCCGTAGAATCGGCGTCGATCGCCGGAGTGTTTCGGCTCCCGACGTGGGAGCCGCACACGCATGTTCCGGTCACGGCGCTGCTATTTCAGCGTCAAACGATTGCCTTAGCGGAACATCCGAGTGATCACTGCTCTAGTGCGAGCCGCATACGCATGTTCCGGTCACGGCGCTGCTATTTCAGCGTCAAACGATTGCCTTAGCGGAACATCCGAGTGATCACTGTTCTATCGGCTCACTACTCGGTTGAAGTGGAGCTGCACTTCGCCATCCACCACGCGGCGCACGCCCTCGACCAGGCAATGCGGTTCGTTGTCCTCCTGCCCGCGGCGGATGATCTCGTCGCAACCCATGCCGGGGGGAACCGTGAACGTCGATTGATAGACGATCTGATTACCGGCATCGAGTTCGGGCACAATGAAATGGCAGGTTGCCCCGTAGGTGAGCATTCGGCTCGCATACGCCTCTTGGTAGGGCCTCATGCCAGGGAAGCTGGGGAGTAGCCCATGATGCAGATTGATAATCCGCCCACCGGCATATTTCCAGCAACTGGCCGCCGGTAGCACCCGCATGTATCGGGCAAGGACGATGTAGTCGACTTGATGTTCGTCGCAAACATCGATCAATCGCTCGTCATTGGGGACCCCCTCTTTGCTGGCGATATTGACCCAAGGCACGCTAAACTGCTCCGCCAGATGCCGGCATTTCTCTCGATTGCCAATCATCACGCTTGCTTCCGCCTTGATCAGCCCATCGCGAATCGCTCGCAGGACTGCCAGGGGAGTTTCCGAACGGTAGGTCACACAGATTGCCAGTCGTGGCTGACGACCAAGCCGATCGGGCGACCAAGTCCTCACCGAGAGGCCGGTCCGTTTTGCTGCCTCACTCATCGCCTCGTCGAGTTCGCCACGTCGGCTCTCGTCGATTTCGACCCGTGTCAGCATCGAAAAGACCGACTCTTGGTCATGATCGTACATCTGAATTTCGCCGATGTTGGCACCAAGGCTGGTAACCGAGTGAACGATCGGATCGGCGAGGCCACGATTGTCGGGACCTACGGCAGTAATAATGACTTGCATGGGAAACGCTCGTGAGGGAGATCGAATTAGAGGCAGTTTACCATTCCTGACCCTCTACGGCAGGGTCGTCCAGCCTGCCTCAACACGCCGACAGCGATTGCGTCGCTGCCAGGGTTTCGTCGACTTGCGCCCAAATCCGCTTCATCGCATTGCTATCCAGGTCGAGTCGAGCAAAGACCTCCTCCGAAGGCGAGGGTACGTCGGAACCTTTCAAGACCCCCGATCCGCTCTGCGTGGCAACGTGGTCGGCGACCGCCACCAAGTCGGTAAGCTGGCGGTCCTCGCCAACGTATTCGTCTGGTTTACGCTGAAATTCAATCGCACTAACGAGCCGAGCCGGGAAATGCGACCGCCATGCCACGTAAGCGCCCAATTGCGAAGGATCGAACGTCAGCACTTGTTGGGCCGCATCATGCAGCGTCTGGCCCTCGCCGACGATCGACTGGATCTTCGGAACATGGCGACCTAGATGCTGGTCGATAATCAAAAGACCAATGTCATGAAGCAGGCCGGCTAAATAGGCTTCTTCCGGATCGCACTTACGCGTTGTCGTGGCGAGTAGGCGTGCGATCGCACCGACAGCCATCGCGTGATTCCAAAGGCGATTCCGATCGAGCGTCTCGCTACTCGAGGCGGGGCGGAACTGCCGCGAGACGAATACCGTGATCGCGATATTGCGAATCTGCTTCGTTCCCAAAAGAGCGATCGCGCTCTTCAGGTCGGCCACCTCCTGCCGCACTGCGTAGAACGAGGAGTTCACGATCCGTATGATTCGAGCCGAAAGGGCCGGGTCTTTTTCAATCAGGCGGCGAAGGTCCTCGGCATCCGTTCCTTCGTCGACGGCCGCTTCGATGATACGAAGTGCAATCGACGGCAAGGAAGAGAGTTCACTCAGACGCTGAAAGAGAGCTTCGAGCGCCTCGTTCGGAAGCTGTAAAGCTCCGTTACTAAGGCCTTTGGGCAATGAGGGAGCGGCTGTGGTCACGGAGGTTGGCCAAAGTGAAAGGAGGGCAAACGTCAAGGCGCGCTGCCGTGGGATAGGTCGTTGGGATCGTGAGCGATGGTCGCGATGCCATGCAGCACCTTTCTCCGCATGGCTTCTAAAATATACGCTGCCAAACAGCCTGCGAAGGCCAGTCCTGACTCGACAACCGCTCGGATGGAGCGATTGGCAAGATCGTATTTGGAATACTCGGGGCATCCCCTACGACCGTTGCAATCGCCTCCCTCCCTCCCTTCGTTTGCATGTGGCTAATTTCGACCTACGTTTTGCGAGTCGAACTCCCTACCCGGCGCTCTGTGAGGTCGTATGGAACGGCGAGCAGGGAAAGGGCCCCTCACTGTAGAAGGAGGGCCCAGCGGCGCATGAGGTCCCTAAATAATGTTCCGAGCAGGGATTTGCCATTCCCTTGTTGCTTGGATCGATAACAACCACTCCTTCCTGAGAGTCTCCGCATGAGTACTGGCACCATCGAGGGGGACCCGACGTCAGCATCCCCCGAAACAGGGCAGGAGCGTCTCGACTCTTTGCTCAATCGTATCCACCAACTCACCACCAATGCGGAAGGGCTGCCGCCTGCGCTGGAGACCAGCCCCCCCTCTTCCGCCCTTACAGAAGAAACCGTAGCGGCTCCCTCCCCTGCGGTTCGTGTCGCCCCCCCATCGCCGGAAGCGGCCTCCAACGCCGATGTCCAAGATGCTCAGGGCGATTGGTATCCCGCAGAGCCAGAAGACATCCCGGCGGCCGGGCTATCGGAAAGTGAAGTGGAGGACTTGCTGCTCAAGTCGCTCAGCGCGCGAAGCGAGGCGAGCGGGCGGGATCTGTCGGAGTCCATCAAGCTGCCTTTCCGACTCATCGATCCGTTACTGCAAATGATGAAGCAGAACCAGCTTATCGCGTTTCGCAACGCGGCGATGATCAACGACTACATCTACCAACCGACGAACAAAGGGCGAGAGCGAGCCAAAAAACTTTCGGAATATTGCACCTATTTTGGTGCCGCTCCCGTCACGCTCCAGCAGTACCTCCACAGCGTCTCCGAGCAAACACTCGCGAACCAGCAGCCTTCTGAAGAAGATCTCGCTCGGGCTTTTGAGGACTTGCTCATCGACCAACGAATGCTCTTGCGGCTGGGACCGGCGATTAATTCGGGACGCGGGCTCTTTCTGTTTGGCGCACCGGGCAATGGCAAGACCAGCATTGCCGAGCGGGTTACCAAGGCGTTCGGCGAGTTCATCTGGATTCCACGAGCCATCGGCCTGGATGGTGAGATCATGCGAGTTTTCGACCCGAGCTTGCACGAAGCCGCACCGGTGGAAGAATTCGAGGGCCTTCTCGATGATCGAAAAGCGGACAATCGCTGGGTCCGGATTCGCAGGCCAACGATCGTCGTTGGCGGCGAACTGACCATGGAGTCCCTCGAAGTTACCCTCAACACGAACACCAACGTCAGTGAAGCCCCGCTACAACTCAAGAGCAACTGCGGCACGCTCGTGATCGACGACTTTGGTCGTCAGAGGATGACCACCGACGAGCTTCTCAACCGATGGATTATCCCCCTAGAAAAGCGGTATGACTTCCTCAACCTCTCGAGCGGCAAGAAAATCCAGGTCCCCTTCGATCAACTGATTATCTTCTCCACGAACTTGGAGCCGAAGGACCTCGTGGACGACGCCTTCCTTCGCCGGATTCCGTATAAGATCGAAGTGACCGATCCTAGCGAGGAAGCCTTCCGCAAGTTGTTTGGTATCATGGCACCCATTATCGGCGTCGCCTACGACGAGAAGTCGCTCGACTACCTGATGGAAAACCACTACCGTGCGGTGAACCGCCCCATGCGCTGCTGCCAACCGCGTGATCTCTTATTGCAAATCCGCAACTACTGTCGGTACACGAAACAACCTGCCGTGATGTCGAACGAAACGCTTGACTTCGCGGTCGAAAACTACTTTGCGGTCATGTAGAGTCGGGTGTCCGGTGTCGACAGCCGAGGGCTCTCGTTACTCGGTACTTCCATGCCTCGGTAATTCCATCCCAAAATTCAGCGCGAGTTGCGGGTCTTCGCCATCGGGGGAAAGCTCTTCATGGAGCAAGCTCGGCTGAATGTCGCGATTATGCTGGTACTTGCTGGAGTATTCGACAATATCGCCAGTGATCTCGTGGTAGAAAATTTGGCAGATCGGAACACCCGGATAGATGCGAATGGGTTGAACCGCAAACATCTCCAGCGTCCAGTACCCAGAAAAACCAACATCGCCGAAGCCGGCCGTCACGTGGACGAATAGCCCGAGCCGACCGACCGACGACCGCCCTTCGATCTGTGGAACCAGATTGTGAGTGGTCGTCTTCTCGATGGTGCGTCCCAGGTAGAGCTGGTTGGGACTGAGAGTGAGCCCCTCGGCGGGAACCTCAATCCGCCTTACCCGATTGGCTTTACCCATGTCGAGCACCAGCTCTTCATAGACCATTAACTCGTTGTGGAGACTCAGGTTATAGCTATTGGGGTTGATCCGCTGATCGTCGAAAGGTTCGATAAGAATATCTTTTCCGAGACGATGCTTGATTTGCTGACCGGAGAGAATCATAGGGGTGCCACTCCTCCATGGGTGCAAGATGACCGAGTCCAAGGATTACAACCGACTGGGCCACCGTTTTCAAGCGAGCGCGCCGTGGGAGCCAGGAGTAGCGGAAGGCTATCCCGGCATCGTCCAGCAAGGCATCCCTGGCAGCCCCTCTCCCTGGAACCTCCCACCTCCTTCGTCGGTATTCGTCAATCTGGGGCCATCGCACTTTCGGCGATGGCGTAGGCGGTGGCGTGGCTTCGGCAATGGGAGAGGCTGATGTGCATCTTCTGGATCGCCGATTTCTCGAAGACCTCTCTCGCGCCACCTCTCAGGAAAATAGTGGGCGCTCCGCTTGGCAGGTTGCGAACTTCGATATCGCGCCAGCTGATTCCACGCCGCCAGCCGGTGCCGAGCGCTTTGAGCACGGCCTCTTTCGCCGCCCATCGGCCCGCGTAGTGCTGCGTTGCCGCTTTGCGGGTGCTGCAATAGGCAATCTCGACATCGGTGTAGACTCGCGTGATAAAGAGCTCACCATGTCGTTCGATCATCCGGGCGATACGCAAACATTCCGTGATGTCCGTACCTATGCCGAAGATTTGCATGACGTTTTCCTCCCATCGACCGACTCAACCTGAGCATTCATTTTGTGTCTCCGGTTGACGATAACCACCGCAGCGATGGTGAGCAAGCATCCGTCGACGAGCCAAAGCCCTACCCGCCATGGCTCGGCTTCGGCGCTTAGATAGTCGAACAGTGATTCCTCCGACCAGCCTGGCCTGAAAAGTTCCGCCGCTGGTTTTCGCCGAATCTCGTCCGCCCGTGACGCCATCGCCATGTTGTAGAGCCAAATATGTTGCGTGGCGATGGCGCAGCAACAAGCGATCGCCACGGCGAACCAAGCAGTCCGGCTCGCATGGGCCAGGGAAGTCATGCCGAGGAGCAGGACTCCAAGTGCGGTGCCGACGGCGATCGACTGGATCCCGACGAGGGAGAACCCTGCCTGCTGGAACATGGCCGAGACCACCCCGACGCCGACTCCCGCAAGAATGGCCCCCATCGCCATGCCGATCGACCTCCTCCAAGACGAAAATCGGCCGATAGGGGGATTCGTTACCATTCGCTTCCTCGGGATTGCTTACGAGGTGCCATCGAGAGCCTGGGTTAAGTCGGCGATCAAGTCGCTCGAATCCTCGATCCCGCACGACAGACGAATCATGTTGTCCGGAATCCCATATTCGGCACGTTCTTGGGGCGTGCATTGATAGTAACTCATCACCAGCGGTTGCTCGATGAGCGACTCGACGCCCCCCAGACTTGGAGCGATACGGGGAATCGTTACCGCGTCCACGACATCGGCGGTCGCTCGCCAATCGGCCTCCTTCAGGAGGAACGTGACAAGCCCTCCGTAGCCTCGCATCGTGCGAACCGCGATATCGTGATCGCGGTGAGAAGGGAGCCCTGGATAGTAAACCTTCTCCACGCGGGGATGGGCTTCCAGGAACTGAGCAACTCGCTGGCCGTTTTCGTTGTGGCGAGCCATTCGCAGCTCGAAAGTCTTCAGGCCGCGAAGAAGCAAATAAATATTTTGCGGCCCGTTGATCGCTCCCATGATCCCTCGGAGGTAGCGGACCGGCTCGAGCATTTTTTGCGACCCGGCAATCACTCCGGCCAAAAGGTCGTTATGCCCCCCCAGGTATTTGGTCGCCGAGTGGAGCACGTAGTCGACGCCCGCCTCGATCGGACGCAAGTTGTAGGGAGTCGCGAGGGTGGCGTCGATGAGGGTTTCGACCCCTGTGTCGTGCCCCAGCTTCGCAAACCGATGGATATCGACGACGCTTTGATGCGGGTTCGTGGGCGACTCACTAATGAGCATTCGCGTTTGGGGTCCGATGGCGGCACGCATCGCGTCGTAGTCCCCGGTCGGCACGTCGATCGTGGTGACGCCGAATCGCGAAAGATGCTTCCGGCAGAATTCTCGACTTCGATGGTAACACTCATTGAAAAAGATCACCTCGTCGCCCGAACTGAGCTTCGTCATCAGGAGTCCGACCAGCGCCGCCATGCCGCTGGAATAAAGAACGGCCTCCTCGGCCCCTTCAAGTGCGGCAATTTTCCGTTCGGCAACTCGTTCGCCCGGGTTGCCATACCGACCATATTCTTCGCGAGGCTGCTCTTGCTCGATGAAGTCGATGATCGCTTGGGTATCGCGGAACGTGTAGGTCGACGCGCAGAAGATCGGGTCCGTAATCGAGTCCCCTGGCTTCTGCCGGGACTCCCCGGCATGAACGGCCAGGGTCGACATCTGGTGCCCAGGGGGGGCGGAGGAGCCGTCCCCACGGCTGGTCTCCTTCCTCGAATCGCCAGGGTTGGTTTCGGAGACTTGAATGGGGCTCATAACAGGACCTTCGTGTGGGGATAATCTCTGGTGGCCCGGTCGCTGGTGGTGGCGATTTTCCATCGCGCACGAAAAAAACCGCGGCCCAACTTCCACTGGCATCCGCGGCTTCATTGCATGTCCCTCTTGGCGCGTGGCACCCTTTGCAAGGCAAAAGGTAGCGACGCGGGCGCTTTAGCAGTAAAGGCTGCAAGCGGCCACAAATCCCAGTCTCCTTAGGCTATCGTGCGGCGAGCCATGAATCAAGCAACTAAAACGTGGAGAGCCCCATTTTTAGGAATTAAATGACGCGAAACTGCGAATCCCTGCCGGTTTGGTCGACGTCGATACGGGTTGGGGCTACGCAGCTCGGCTCGCGAGATTCGATTTCCAAGGTGCCCCGCCGATCCCAAGTCGCCGAGAAGAGGGAGTTGCCCTCGTCGAAATCGGCACAAGCGCTCCTATCGGGACGGAGGGCCCGAGAACCGCCTGAGTATTAACCGCCATCCGAGGCATTTTAGAATCCCCTAGTCCGGTCCAGCAACCTACTCTTTTCTACCGCCGGGGGAGGCGGGGCTTTCGAAAGGGTGATTGATTCTCGGCCCAAGAGAGGAGCAGTGCCGCTATGAAGTTTGGAATGTTTCTACATCAGCAGCGTAAGATTACCGCAGAGCAGCTCGTCGCAGCGCTCGCCCATCAGAGTAAGGAACTTCCTCCGATTGGCCTGATTGCGCTCGAAGAAGGCCGGATGGCCGCGCAGGATGTGTTTCGTGTGCTGCGCGTGCAAACGGATCTTCCCCACGACCGTTTTGGCGACATCGCGGTCGAGCTTGGCCTGCTGACGAAGCGCGATTTGGCGGAACTCTTGATGCTACAATCCGATCGCCGAAAACCGATCGACAAGTGCGTCGTCGAATTAGGATTCCTTACCGCCCTACAAGCAGACGAACAGCTTTTGGCCTTCCGTAAAAGCATGGAGCTGGGAAGTACCAAGAAGGCTCGGCGGATCGCCATTGCGGACCCTCTCCCCAGTCCCCTCTCCAAGAGAGTGGTCCGGCCAGAGGGAGTCCTGGAATCGCAGGGCCGTTAGATTTCTTGTAACCGTTTACGATTCGAAAGAGCGTTATCCCCGGAACGAGACGCTCATCAAAGGAAAGCGTGTAACCCTTAGCCGACGAGCTACGCCTTGTCGGGGGAAAAGCGTCGGGCTAGAAGCCCAACCTACTGGCCGTGAACGGTTAGATTTCTTCTTCCACGACCTGGTTCGTCAACTGGCCGATCTTCTCGATTTCGACCGTCACGCTGTCGCCAGGCTGCAAATAAACCGGAGGCTTGCGCGCGAAGCCAACGCCATGGGGCGTGCCAGTAAAGATTACCGTGCCTGGCAGTAAAGTGGTGCTACCACTTAAAAATTCGATGAGCCTTGGCACATCGAAAATCATGTCGCTTGTACTCCAGTCTTGCATCACTTGGCCATTGAGCGTCGTGCGGATGCGGAGGTCGTTGGGGTTCGGGATTTCATCTTGGGTCACGAGTACCGGACCGAGTGGGGCAAACGTGTCGAAGGTCTTACCTCGCACCCACTGCCCGCCGCCCCCTTTTTTTTGCCAGTCGCGGGCGCTGACGTCGTTCCCACAGGTGTAGCCCAAAACGTAGTCGAGCGCTTCGTCTCGCGTTGCGTTCTTGCAGGCCCGGCCGATCACCACGGCCAGTTCGCATTCGTAGTCGACGCGATCGCTTCGCAACTTGCGAGGCAGGACGATCGGCTCGCCCGGATGCTGTACCGCAGAGCTCGACTTCATGAAGACGACCGGATATTCAGGGATCGGCTTGCCTCCTTCTTCCGCATGCTTCGCGTAGTTGAGGCCGATGCAGTAGATGTCGCATGGCGCGAGCGGTGCAAGCCGCTGAGCGACTTCGACCGCTTCCCCCGTGTCGTGGTGGGGGCCAAAGAGCTCGCCATCAAGACGGGTGACACCACCCTCCGAGTGCTCGCAACCATAGCCCGTATTGCCGGCGGGATCGACGAAACGAAGGATTCTCATAGCAGCGTCGTCTACCCAGGAGCTAACGGAGTCGGCTCGCCTACGTCGGCGCAGCCGAACAGCGAGAGCCCCCCCCGCTAGCGAGATCTCAGCGTAGCCGAGCCGAACAGCGAGAGCCCCCCCCGCTAGCGAGATCTCGGCGTAGCCGAGTCGAGCAGCGAGAGACTAAGTACCGCCGAGAGGATTCGAACCTCCACCCACTTGCGTGGACATGGACCTGAACCATGCGCGTCTGCCAGTTCCGCCACGGCGGCATGTACTGCCCGTCACCTTTGCAAAACCGAAGCGTTCACGCAAGTGGGGGAGAGACCGACAGGACGGAGAGCGGGGAGTTGCCGCGTCGCTTGCGTCTTCGCGTGAGGAGGAAACCTTCCCACGCCCACATAGAGGGAATTATGGAGCTACCAACAAAAAACCGCCGCAGCGCTGGGCGCTGCGGCGGCGGTAGAGCGTTTTGTCGATCGGTTCGACCTAGTTCTCTTGAATCACTTCGCGACCGGCGCGGGTGACCATGTGCATGAAGACGGTTCCGTCGATGTTGTCTGCAATGCCGGAAGCATGGCCATCGAGCGAGCCGCAGATCACGACACCAGAGTGGTTGGAGCTAGGCCCCCACTGGCGGTCAGTGCCGTTCCCGTTGTCGTGTGGGAAGGTGCCAACCGCCATGAACAAATTGCCTGCCTCGCTGACATTGACCGACCCCTGGTTGAGGCCTGAGGGGGTACCGATTGGAAGACTCCAACTACCGACGTTGGCTCGGTTGTTGTTTGCTTGCACCACCGGTTGTGGGCCTTGAGGCCATGCGGCGACGGTGTAGGCTGCGAGGCCACTGTACCAAGACGTAATATTGGTATCGCGTGACTCGGTAATCACGATCGTGTTGGAGGTGCCGTCCGAGACACTCCCCATCCGGAGCCCCTTTCTGGCGATCCTCCCAACAGCAAGCCCTGGAAACACGATCGTGCCATTACCGCAGTAGGTCTGGGTATTACAGGCGGGCGCCGCCGGCGGGCCGGTCGCTAGGTCGCCGGTCGAGGGGTTGGTGTAGTGGGTTGCCGCCATGGCGACGTAATTGGAAATCGCCGTTTGGGGTGTTAACAGTTGGCTCGTCTCTTCGCCCGGATGGCTGGGGCAAAGAGCCTCATCGAGCTGCACTTCGTGGATAAAGGGGGTCACGCCCGTTCCAGGCTGCTGAGACCAACTCATATTAGCAATAGGAAACGCCGCATTGCGGAGCCTGTTGGAGTTTTGCGGGTCGCCCAGTTTGTCGAAAATGACATTTCCTTCCATGAAGGGGAGGATCTGGACTATCCAACTGTAGCCATCGCCCGTCTGGCTTGCGAGGACGTTGCCGGCGGCCATACCCACGCTACCGACCGCCCCTATTGCCGGTGCGGTCGAGGCGAGTGGCAATTGGAGCTTGGTGTCGTGGTGGTTTTGTATGGCAAGGAGCAGTTGCTTGTTGTTGTTCAAGCACTGATTCCGACGGGCCGCTTCACGGGCCGCCTGCACTGCCGGCAGCAGCAGGGCTACCAAGATACCGATGATCGCAATGACCACCAGCAATTCGACGAGGGTAAAACCCCTACGTCTCGGATCTCGCGAGATTTTTAGCGCCATCATGACATGCCTCCTCAGAAAGATAAAAGAGAAAAAAATAAGAAAGAAAAAAACGAGCCTGGATACCGTCCCGATTACCAGGCCCTCCACAACAGCCGTCTCGAGTAAGGGTTTCTCCCACTCGAGTTGTCCACAGCAGCCAGTCGGAATCCTTCCCCGTTCGATAGAAAGAAGAAAAACGGCCTCCAAAAGCTACTGTCCGCCAGCATCGAATCTCACCGCAGTTTAATACCCTGTCAATGTACCCGAAAAAGGCCCCTGTTGTCAACCAGTAGGATCTCGATTGTTCGTTGTAATGCGAATCGCTGTTATTGCCTAGACGCTTGACTGGCAACCACTTACGGCGAAAATACGTGGGAGGCTGGGAGGTGTTTTGCGACTGGTTATTTTACAACTGGCGGTTTTCACAGGAGGCAGGCGATTCGCTCCGTAACGACCAACCTGCGGGTTCTCGCCAGCCCGCCTTGCTCGGGAAAGACGGACGCCCTTGTCCAAATCTACGCCGAGCGGCTGAAAAAAGACCTCGCCAAGCGACAAATGCCGCGATTCTTGTGGCTTGCTCCCCATCGGCTGGCGGTGGAAAACATTCGCGAGCGGCTGATCGCCTCGGAGGCCGAAGCCTGCCTCGCACCAGGAGTCCAAACTTTCTCCCGGTTTTTCGAATCGATGGTCTCCCAAAGCCTCGATGCTCTGGTGGTGCTTCCCCGCTCCGGCTCACGCTGGCTTCTTCGCCAAGCGATACGCGAGGCAGACCGCCACCGTCAACTCGACCTGCTTTCACGGGTAGCCGAGCGCCGTGGGCTGGTCGACGCCCTCGAACAGATGATCGGCCAATGGAAAGCCCGAGGGATCACTGCTGGGCAGTTTGAAAAATTCGCTTCTAGCAAGCGAGGCACCGCGCGCGACCGAGAACTGGCCTCGGTTTATGCGCGGTACGAAGAGCAACTATCCCTGCGAGAGGCAGCCGATCGTGACGATCTCCCGCGTCTGGCCGTCGAGTTGGCGAGAGATTGGGAGGTCGATTCTTCCGATCGCTGGCAGTTGGTCGTCGTCGATGGCTTCGCCAGTTTCTCGCGGTACGAGCGGGAGATGTTCACGCACGTCGTGGCAAGGGCGGACGAGATCGTGGTGTCGCTGGCGGTCGACCCCGTTGCGATGGGCCCCAAATTGTCGGGAGAACAACTGCCTGGAGAGCGAACGAGCGATCTGGCCGTTGCCGCTCGCGGAATGCTCGCGTGGTTTCAGGATCGCTATCCAGACCTGGTTCTTTCGCCAGTTGGGGACCGATCGAAGTCGTCGCCTCCCGCATCGCTGGTGCGGCTGCGGCGAGGGCTCTTCGCACCGCACGGTTCGCCGTCAAGCGACGATTCGCTACTAAGCAACGAGGCGCTGGCAACGGCTGACCGAGTATCGGTGGTGGTCGGCACCAATGCGCAGGATGAGTTGACTCAAGTCACGCGGCGGATCAAAGCCTTGCTCACCAGCGGTCGTGTGGCGCCGCGCGACATCGTGGTTGCTGCGCCGGCTCTTCATTTGCAGCAACATCGATTGCGGGAAGTCTTTCAGAGCTTCGGTGTACCCATGGCGATGGCAACGCCCCAACCGGTAGGCGAAGCTCCCGAGATGCGTCCACTCCTGTCGCTCCTCTCGCTTGCAGACGAGGATTGGCCCTTTCGTCGGGTGCTGGAGGTGGTCGGCAACGGACTGCTGACGGCGCTCGACGGCCCTTCGTCGTTGGCGAGTCGCTGGCCGACCGTACGAGGGGCGATCGAGTGGATCGTTCGTGACCTCCAAATCGCTCGCAAAGAGAAGGCATTACTCGACACGCTGGCACGTCTCGCCGCGACCACGGAAGAGGGAGCCAGTTTGCGACAACAGGCGGCAGCTATGGCGAAGCCGATGGTCGAACAGATCGCTGCAGCCACCGGCGCGCTTCCCGCGAGCGCGACTCCCGGGCAATGGGTCGTTGCCTGCGAGCAACTCGCGACGGCGCTCGGGCTCGACCTCGATCCGCCTGATCGCCCTGCCTGGCAGCAAGTCCGCGAAGCAGCGGCGGCGATGGAACGCGTCTCTTCTAAACGGACCGTCACGCGGTCCGTAACAGGTGCCGGGCCGCGTGGCGGTCCGACTAAGGACAAGGGGGCCACGCTCGTTTGGAGCCGGGCGGAATGGCTCTCGCAGCTACGCGACTGGTGCGCGTGGATGCCGATCCCGAAGAGCCTGGAGGAAGAAGGACGAGTGCGGGTTCTTTCGGTCGAGGCGGCGCGGCATGTCGCGGTGCCCCACCTATTTATTGTCGGGCTCTCCGAGCAGTCCTTCTCTTCGGCGGATTCGGCAAGCGGGCTCTACACCGAGGAGCAGTACGACAGGCTCGCCGCCGCCACGGCTGGCTCCGAGAAGGCCCCCCTGTCGATCCGCCCCTACCAGCGAGCGATGCAGCTTTTTTACGACCTGGTCTGTCGGGCGGAGGAATCGCTCACGTTCAGCTACCCGGCACTCGATGGTGCAGGCCAGCGCATGCCTCCCAGTCCGCTGCTGGAGGAAGCTTGCCGGGCGTTTGGCTCGCCACTCGTCGAAGCGATGAACGCCGCCCCCGACATCACGTCGCTCCCCCCTCCAGGCGAGTTGGCCCGTTCGCCCAAGGACTGGCGTCTAGGAGCGGTCGCAGAACTACTCGCTAAGAAACCCGCACGCCTTGGCTCGATGCTCGCCAACGAAGCGACTCGCGGAACCGCTAAGGCAGTGGTTGCAGCAGTCGCCATGTCCCACCATCGGGCGACCGGGGATAGCTTCGGCCCGTTCGAAGGCCTCGTTCCAAGCCCCGCGGCACGGAAATGGTTTGCGCAAAACTACGGTCCGGAGCATCTTTGGAGCACGAGCCAGCTCGAAGGTTACGCGAATTGCCCTTACCAGTTTTTCTTAGAGAAGGTGCTCCACCTGGAACCCTTGGGCGACCTAGCGCTCGAAACCGACTACCGTCGTCGGGGGACTCTCGCGCATCGAGCGCTGGTCGAGCTCCATAGCCGGCTCGATCGACTAGGAAGCGATGCACGCGCGCCGTCCGAACACGACGCGGCCGCCTTTCGTGCAACCTTTGACGAGGCGGTCGACGAAGTCCTGGAGGGCTTTGCTAGCTTTGGGATCGATGGAGTGCTCAACGAGCTCCTTGCCGTGGAAATTCGCCGCTGGGCAGAGGACTATCGTGAGCAGCACGTCAAGTACGACGCCACGTGCCGAGAATGGGACACCCCGCTGACGCCGACGTATTTCGAGATTCGTTTCGGCGACCTGCGCCAGCGAACGGGCGACGAACCCGAAGACAACGCCTCGACCGACCAGCCACTCGTGGTCGATTTGGGAACAGAGCAGCTCTTGGTGGGGGGGCGGATCGATCGAATCGATGTGGGGCAAGTCGGTCCGAACATCGTGCTGCAAGTGATTGACTACAAGACGGCAAGCCGGTTTAACGTGAGTGACGAGGAGGTTCGCGAAGGACGCAAACTACAGCCCGCGCTCTACGCCATGGCCGCAGCGCAGATCGTCTCGACAAGCAGCGACATCGCGCTGCCGCTGCAGTCAGGATACTGGGTCGTGAGAGCGCAAGGATTTACCGACAAATCGAGCCTTGCATTGCACGAAGTGGCCGACGGAGAAGTCCGTCCGGCAGCCGACTGGGAATCGCTGGAAACGGCTCTCAAGGAGCGACTCCGAGCGATGGTCGCCGGGGTGCGGAAGGGCGATTTCCCCATGCACAACGTCGACGATCAATGCACGACCCGATGTGATTTCAAGCACGTCTGCCGCGTCCACCAGATACGAAGCTTAGGAAAAACCTGGCCCGGCGAGGCCACTTCAGCGGCCGGGTCTTCGGTGACTGGAGAACGGGAGCCGACGCATGACTAAGCCCGCGATCCAATACACGCCCGAGCAGAAGATCGCGATCGAAGCGCGCAACGTGTCGATTGCGCTCGCCGCCGGGGCGGGCTGCGGAAAGACCTTCGTCCTTACCGAGCGGTTCCTCGCCGAGCTTGCGCCAAACGATGCCGGCGCCGAACAACAAAACGAACCGAACCCCGAGCAGCGGCTCTCGGAACTCGTGGCGATTACTTTCACCGATGCGGCCGCGCGCGAGCTCCGCTCACGAATTCGTAACGTGGTACGGACCCGGATCGATGGAGCCTCGCCCAGTGAACAAAATTACTGGCGGCAACTGCAAAGGGCGCTCGATGCGTGCCGGGTGAGTACGATTCATTCGCTTTGCGGCACCCTGCTTCGCAGCCATGCTTTTGAGGTAGGACTCGACCCCCTCTTTGCCGTTCTCGACCAGTCCTCCTCGCTCGTCCTCCGCACCGAAGCGATCGAAGATACTCTCCGACAAACACTCGCCGTGCGCGATCCCCTGGCGTTTGAGCTGGCTTCGACTTGGGGGATCGAAGGACTGAAAAAGCGGATCGCTGGTCTCATCGATCAGCATCGGGGCGAAGCGTTTGCCCGATGGTTGGAGAAGGAACCGGCCGACGCGATCACTGCCTGGGAACGATTCTATCGTGAGGAGGTCTGGCCTGCCGCTTGCGCTGACCTAGGCTCGGTCGGTGAGGAATTGATAGTGCTGGTCAGTGAGTTTGCACCCGAAAATGCTGAGGCTTCGGGAAAAAAGGAGCAATTTCTCTCGCTGCTCCGGACGCTTGTCGATGGAAGCGCATCGATGACCGATTTGGAGGCAATTCAGGCGCTCGCCCGCGCGAACCGGAAACCTTTTACAAAAAAAACGTGGGGCGACGATGCGCTCTTCGAGCGTTTCAAGGAGACCGCCACACGGCTGCGAGATGCCATCAAGGCCCTGCCGAACGCCGATTTCACGAGCGCGAGCGCCCATCGGTCGGCGGAGTTGGGGCTCCATTTGGCGAGATTGACGCAGCTCGCCGCGGACGCCTATCGTCAGGCAAAGGAGTCGCTCGGCGCGCTCGACTACGACGACCTGATCGCCACCGCGCATCGCTTGCTGACGGACGAGGCCCACCGCGATACCCAGGATCAGATACGAGGGAAAATTCGTCTCTTGATGGTGGACGAGTTTCAGGATACCGATCGCCTGCAAGTCGAAATCGTCAAGGCGCTCGCTGGCGAAATTCAAGAGGCGGGCAAACTCTTTTTCGTGGGAGATGACAAGCAATCGATCTACCGCTTTCGTGGCGCGGAGCCGAAAGTCTTTCTTGATTTACGGTCGGAGGTGGCCGAGTCGTGGCGGCTGCCTCTGTCGATGAATTTCCGCAGTCAACCTGCCATCTTGAATTTTGTCAATTCGCTCGCTGGCGATCTTTTTACTGGCGGGTACCAGCCACTCTCCCCAAGCCGCCCCCAAGTCACTCCCGAACCTGCGATCGAGTTTCGATGGACCGTCGTGGAAGGAAATCGCAACGTGGCAGGCTGGAAGGCGCGAAGCCGGCAGGCCGAGGCGCGCTCGATTGCCGTGCGATTGCGGGAACTCTTCGATGGCGATGCGAAGATCGTTGCCGACCCAGGAGCCCCGGAGGGCTGTCGGCCCGCCCAGCCAGGCGACGTGGCCCTTCTCTTCCGCGTGCTGAGCGACGTCCAGTATTACGAGGCCGCGCTCCGCGAACAGAAGATCGATTACTACCTCGTGGGGGGCCATGCGTTTTACACCCAACAAGAAGTCTACGACCTACTTCATCTGCTCCGATCGATTGCGAGCAGTTGCGATGAACTGAGCCTCGCCGGCGTGTTGCGGAGTCCTTTTTTTTCGCTCGCGGACGAATCCCTTTTTTGGCTCACGGCGCGAGGGCGCAGCCTCGAGGCGGGGCTCTTTGCGGAGCGCCCGCCGAAGGAATTGGAGGCACTCGAGAGAGAAAAAGTCACCGCGGCCGCCAACACGCTCCGCTATCTTCGATCGATCAAGGAGCAGGTCTCTCTCTCGCAGTTACTTGCCGAGGCTTTCGAGCGGACCGGCTTCGACGCGGCACTCCTTGCCGACTTCATGGGGGAGCGCAAACTGGCGAACGTCGAAAAACTAGTCGAGCAGGCACGTTTGGCGGGGGCTAGTGGGGTTGGTTCGCTCGACGATTTTGTGACGCAGCTTGCCGAGTTCACTACCAGCGCTCCCAAGGAGGCCCTGGCCGCCACGACGCCCGAAACGGCCAATGTGGTGCGGCTCATGACGATTCACCAAGCCAAGGGCCTGGAGTTTCCGGTCGTGATCGTTCCGGACGTCGATCGTGACAAGTCGAGCCACTCGGTCTCGGTCGCCTTTCACCGTGACCTCGGCCCACTCGTGAAAGAACCCGAGGCGGACAAAACCGACGCCTCGGGGCTGCGGTTGTTTGGCCATTTTGAAAACCTGGAAGAAGCGGCCGAGTCGAATCGTTTGCTCTACGTGGCCTGCACCCGTGCGGCCGATTACCTGCTTCTCTCCTCCGGAGTCAACGATCTGGAGAAGCCGTCCGGGCCATGGCTCAAGCGGCTAGCGGAGTCGTTTGATCTGAGGGAGGGGAAGCTCCTTAGCGATCGGTCGGGCGATGCCAACCGAAGCATTGATGTGAATGTTGTCTCGCCGACGACCGATCGCCCTTTTTCTTCGGGTGCCAAGCGACCTCCGTTACCGAAGCTGCTGGAACAGGCAAAAATGCAGGCAGGGGGACAGGCAGAGATACAGACAAAGGTTTCCCCCGAATCGAAGGCGGCCGCACTGCTGGAGGTCGACCCGAGCTGGCGTCGCCGCTTCTCGGTGACCAGGCTTTCGGGCCAGATTGTCCGCGCCGGCGGCGACCTCTGGCGGGGCGAGGCGGTTTCAGCGGCGAGGAATTCGGCGTTGGACCCGTTATCTTTTGGAACGCTTGTCCACGCGGTTCTGGAACGTGCCGACTTTGCTCACCCCGAGACGATCGACCCTTGGTGCCATACCCTAGCCCCGCTTCACCACCCTCTTGCCGCAGCCGAGGCGGCGACGGCGGCCAGGGAACTGGTCGAGAAATTTTTCCAGTCTCGCCGTGCCGAAGAGATGCGATCTGCCCAGAAGATCCATCACGAGGTAGAATTCCTCTTGGCGTGGCCCCCTGGCTCGAAGGTCAATACCTCGGAGACCAAGGCCTCGAAGGGCAACGGCCGCTACTTGCAGGGCTACCTCGATTGTCTTTACCAGGGAGCCGATGGCGTCTGGCGCGTGATCGACTACAAAACGAACCTCTGTAACGCGGAGGAAGTCCCTCCGTTGGCCGCCAAGTACGCATTGCAAATGGCCGTCTATGCGTTGGCGGTCGAGCAGACATGGGGCACCGGCCCGGACGAACTGGTCCTCCACTTCCTCCGTCCCGGTATGGAACAGGTCACACCATGGAACCGAGCGGCCCGTCAGCAGGCGATCGAACTCGTGGAACAAGCACTGGCCGGAGCGACCACCTAATGCCGACCCCTCACGACCCTCAACGGCAATTTGCGCACGATGTGGTAGCGCGCCTTCGGAAGGCGGGGTTCGAGGCGCTGTGGGCCGGGGGCTGCGTGCGGGATCAATTACGGGGACAGGTTCCGAAGGACTACGACGTGGCGACCGGTGCCACGCCGGAGCAAGTTCGAGACCTGTTTGGTCACCAGCGAACGATTCCGATCGGCGTCGCGTTTGGGGTCGTGACCGTGTTGGGCTCCAAAGATGTCCAGCCGATCGAGGTCGCCACCTTTCGCACGGAAGGAGACTACACCGACGGACGCCGCCCCGATCGTGTCGAATTTGCGACAGCGGAAATCGATGCCAGTCGACGCGACTTCACCATCAACGGTCTCTTCTTCGACCCCCTTACCGGGGAAGTGATGGACTACGTCGGAGGCCGCGCGGACCTCGAAGCAGGCGTTGTCCGGGCGATTGGCAATGCGGCCGATCGGATCGGCGAAGACAAACTGAGAATGCTTCGGGCAGTCCGGTTTGCGGCTCGCTTTGACTTTGTAATCGATCGGGCGACAATGAACGCGGTCCGTGATCGGAACGCCGACATTGCGCAGGTGAGTGGCGAACGAATCGGTGCCGAATTACGGGCCATGCTTTGCGACCCGAATCGGGCCCAGGCGATGGAACTCCTGCGTCAAACCGGCTTGGAAACCCACGTGTTTTCGGAGATAACCTCGGTTGTTGGAGACGACTGGAACGATTTGCTCGCCGTTGCAGCTCGGCTAAACCGTCCGACCTTGCCGCTGGTGCTGGCCGCCTTGCTTCGTGGTGATTCTGACCTAAGGGTAGCGGGGGGCATCGGAGGCCGATGGAAGCTCCCCAACCGCGACGTTGCCCGCGCCGACTGGCTCCTAGAAAAATTGCCTGTGGTTTTGGCCGCGTGCGGGGTCGGTTGGCCTCGTTTGCAGCGAGTGCTGTCGCACGACGGTGCGCCGGAACTCTTAGCACTGGCGACCGCGATTGCCGGTGGGGAAGATCCCTCCGTGACGCTCTGTCGCGAAAAACTATCGCTCCCGGCGGAGCAGCTCAACCCCACGCCGCTCGTCACCGGTGACGACTTGATCCGCCACGGACTCGCGCCAGGGCCAAAGTTTGGCTCGTGGCTCGAAACGATTCGCGACGCCCAGTTGGAAGGGAGACTCCAATCGCGCGAGGAGGCGCTCGACATGGCGGACCGGTTGAGCCGCTAATCTTCGGCCCTTCTGTTGACCGGGCCCCTGGCCAACGAGCTACGCCTCGTCGGGCCCTCGGATTCCGTGAACGGTTACAAAAAAAAGCGACCCGCCATTCAACGCTCTTCCATAGCAACGAACGCCTGGGGCTCGGGCCCGGTGTAGTGGGCACTCGGGCGGATGATCTTTCCATCCTCGCGTTGCTCGACTACGTGCGCCCCCCAGCCAGCGGTGCGGGCGATGACAAACAGTGGGGTGAACAGGGTGGTCGGCACGTCGAGGAGATGATACGACACCGCACTGAACCAGTCGAGATTGGGAAACATCTTCTTCTCTCGCATCATGACGGTTTCAATCCGTTCGGCAATGTCGAATAGCTTTCGATCGCCCGCTTCCACCGAAAGATCACGCGCAACTTGCTTGATGATTTCATTCCTCGGGTCCGAGACCGTGTAGACGGGGTGGCCGAAACCGATAATCACTTCCTTGTTTCCAAGTCGGCGGACAATGTCGGCCTCGGCATCGTCGGGATCGGCGTACCGCTGAAGTACCTCCAGGGCGACCTCGTTGGCACCCCCATGCTTGGGACCTCGCAACGCGCCAATCGCACCGGTGATGGCGGAATAGAGATCGGATCCCGTGCCTGCAATCACTCGGCTCGTAAACGTCGAGGCGTTGAACTCATGCTCGGCATAGAGAACGAGGGAGACCTGCATCGCGCGAATGGCTGTCTCTGTAGGGGGCCTGCCCTGAAGCCCTTCGAGGAAGCTTCCGCCGATGGAAGTCTCCTCCGATTCGAGACCGATCCGTTGGCCGCTGTGAGCAAACCGGTACCAGTAGGTCAGCATTCCGCCGAGCGAGGCGAGCAGCCGGTCTACCAAGTCGCGAGCACCGGCCGCGTCGTGGGTCTCCCCTTCCGGTTCCACACAACCGAGCACCGAGACACCTGTCCGTAAGACGTCCATGGGATACGCGGTGGCTGGCAACATTTCCAGCACCTTTCGGACCGTTTCAGGCAACCCTCTGAGCGACCTTATTTTCGCTTCGTAGGCGACCAGCTCCTCTTGGTTAGGAAGATGGCCATGCACCAGCAAATGGGCCACCTCCTCGAAGTCGCATCTTGCCGCCAGGTCGCGGATGTCGTAGCCCCGATAGTGCAGGTCATTGCCACTCCGCCCCACGGTGCAGAGGGCCGTGTTGCCTGCGGGAACGCCCGAAAGCGCAACGGATTTTTTCGGCTTCAAGGGACGGGTCGGGGTAGACATCGTGAAGGGTTTCTCCTTGGGATCGCTATCGATTTTCGTAACCGTTCACGGAAGCCAAGGCAGGAAAAACCACGAATGACGCGAATAGCGAAAAAATGGCATCACTCATTCGTCGGATTCGTGGTTCCTTCTTCGGACCTGGAACGGTGGTCGGTTTTCTTTTCAAGAGCATGGTACCCCAGAACATCGTAGAGAGATTCGCGTGTTTGCATGGTCTCGAGTACCCCTTTTTGCGTCCCGTCGCGCCGGAGTGTTTCATAGACCATCAACGCCGCTTGGCTCATGGCGCGAAACGCGCTGAGCGGATACAGTGTCATTCGCACGCCTGCCTCGCCCAGTTGGGTCACGGTGAAGAGGGGCGTTTTGCCAAACTCCGTGATGTTGGCCAACACTGGCACCTCGACCGCCGCAGTCATCTCGCGGTACTGATCGATCGTTGTGAAGGCTTCGGCGAAAATCGCGTCGGCACCGGCCGCCACATAGGCTTGCGCTCGCTCGATCGCGGCACCCTGTCCCTCGATGGCAGCGGCGTCGGTACGAGCCATCAGGAAAAACGATTCGTCCGATCGGCCGTCAACGGCCCCCTTCAGGCGGTCACACATTTCGGTCGTCGAGACAAGCTGCTTGCCAGGGCGATGTCCGCATCGTTTCGTCAGGACTTGGTCTTCCAAGTGGCAGCCTGCAGCGCCGGCACGATCAAGGTCCCGCATCGTACGGGCGATCATGATCGCCCCTCCCCAACCGGTATCGGCATCGACCATCAGGGGGAGTTGGGTCGCCCCGGTAATGCGGCGGACTTCTTCGCAAACATCCGTCAGCGTCGTCACCCCGAGATCGGGGAATCCGAACGAGGCATTCGCCACGCCGGCACCCGAAAGGTAGATCGCTCGAAATCCAGCGCGTTCCGCCAGCAGGGCCGAATACGCATTGATCGTGCCAGCCAACTGGAGCGGCCTCTCCTCGTCGAGAGCCGCTCGGAAGCGCTCGCCGGGAGTTGCGGATTCACGGAGCATGGTGGTTGCCGGGGTGCGTGGGTGGGGCTTTTGGGGGGAGCAACGGACAGCGGACTGGTCGGGGCTACGGGAAAAAAGAAAGGGCGTTGCAATTCTCCTGAGGCCCGCCTCTTTAGCCGTCCGTTCCGCCAACTCAATACTCCACGTCGACCCAACTTCTTTCGCGACTGCTCTTCAGCACGGCGTCGCAAATCGCGATTTCGTTGTGGCCATCCTCAAACGTCGCAAAGTCGCCGCCGGGCCGGTCTCCGGTGAGGAACCCGTAGACGTTGCGAAACAAATTTTTCGGTCCATCGGGGTACGCCTCGTTGTGGCCGCCCGGGTAATGGGCGTAGTCGCGGACCTCTTCGTACATGAGGCTCGCGTCCTTCATCATCACTTCGTTCGGCTTGTCGCGGCGTCCGATCCAAAGTTCGTTCGGCGTTTCTTGATTCCAACCGAGGGCGCAGTTGCTGCCGTCGATCTCGAAGCTGAGGCGGTTTTTTCGCCCTGCCGCACACTGGTTCACCGTCATCACGCCATGCGTACCGGTGTCGAACTCCAAGAGGACGCTGCCGTAATCCTCGGTGTTGATTTCGACCTCTTCGAGGTCCTCCGGCTTGAGCACTTTGCCAGCGTAGGTTTCGACTTCGACTTTGGGCCGCTTACGCACGGGGTGGATCGTCACAAGGTCGGCCATCACGCGGACGATTTTCATGCCGGTGATGAACTGCACCAGGTCGCACCAATGGCTGCCGATGTCGGCCATCGCCCGCGAGTCGCCACTCATTTCCGGGACGAGTCGCCAGTTCCAGTCGGTTTCTTGGTGGAGCCAGTCTTGCAGGTAACTGCCATGCACGGCGAGTATCCGACCGACGTCCCCTTTCTCGCACATCATGCGGGCTTGCTGGACGAGCGGCATATAGCGGTAGTTGAAGTCGATCGCATGAACCACGCCACTCTCCTTGGCGAGTCGGACCAGTTCACGCGACTCGGTGGAGTTCATCGCCAGCGGCTTCTCGCTCACCACATGCTTTCCAGCCGCCATGATCGCCTTATTCACCTCGAAATGGAGGTGATTGGGCGTGCAATTGTGGACGACCTGAATCTCGGGGTTGGCAAGTAGATCGTGGTAGTCGCCATACGCTTGGGGGATCGAGAGTTCCTTTGCCTTGAGATCGGCAAGCTCTTGGTTGCGTTCGGAGACGGCGACCACGTCGACGGTACCAAGTCGGCGAAGGGCTTCGAGGTGGGCGGGGCCGATGAAGCCGGTGCCAATGATTGCTGCTTGAATGGGCATGGTTGGTCCGTTGTTGGTTATCCGTAGTCTGTCGGAGGGGCGTCCTATCTTTTTACTCTACCCGCTCTACCTCTGCCCAGCCTCCCGACTCGATCGAGGCGTCGACCGCTTCGAGCACCGCAACGCATTGGGCACCATCGCGGAAGTCGGGCTGGCAGTTGCGGTCGTGCGAAATGTCTTCGAGCAAGTCGTACACCGCGTGAACGAAGCCATGTTCGTACCCCAGGGCATGCCCTGGCGGCCACCAGTTGCCCGCGTAGGGGTGGTCTCCCTCGGTCGCCATGATTCGGCGGAATCCTTGCGCGGTGCTGGGATCCTCCGTGGAGTAGAAGTCGAGAAAGTTCATCTCCTCGAAACACCAAACGAGCGACCCCTTGCTGCCGTTGATCTCGAAGCGATTGTAGTTTCTTCGGCCGGCGGCGAGGCGCGTCGCTTCAAACGTGCCGAGCGCACCATTCGCAAATTTGGCGAGCCACATGCTGCAGTCGTCGACGGTGACCGACTCCATTCCTTTGCCGGCCGTCGCGGTAAGGCCATCCGACGTCCCTTCGGCAGGGCGTTCCGTGATGAAGGTTTTCTTTTGGCCAACGACTTCGGCCAAGTCGCCAACGAGAAACCGGGCCAAGTCGATCGCGTGGGCTCCCAGGTCGCCATGAGCACCGCTCCCGGCCGACTCCTTGCGCAGTCGCCAGTTCATCGGAAATTCAGGGTCGACGAGCCAGTCTTGCAGGTAAGTGAACCGAACCTGCCGGATCTCGCCGATGTCGTCCGCTTCGATCATTTGCTTGGCGAGCGAGACGGCCGGCACGCGGCGGTAGTTGAAATTGACCATATGTCGGACACCCGCCGCACGGACCGCCGCCAGCATTTCTCGTGCTTCAGTCAAGTTCATCGCGAGAGGCTTCTCGCAAAAGACATGCTTGCCCGACTTTGCGGCGCCGATGGCAATCGCGGCATGGGTGTGGCCAGGGGTTCCGATATCGATCAGGTCGATGTCGTCGCGGGCGACCAGCTTCTCCCAGGAGGTCTCGTGACTTTGCCAGCCCCACCGCTGGGCAAACTGCTCGACCGCCGCCGCATTGCGCCCGCATACCGCCTTCATCACGGGCGGAGCCGTGAGATCGAAAAATTTGTCGACCGTCCTGTAGGCATGGGAGTGGGCTTTGCCCATGAACTTGTAGCCAATGAGCCCGATGTGGATCTCTGCTGCCATCGATACGGAATTCCTGATTGCCAAGCGAATCGTCGGTTCGGTAATTGGATTCGACCTTCCTGGTTGGGGCCCGACCTTACCTGGTTGGTAAAAGACGAGACTCCGTTGGTCTTTCAAGCCGGCACCTGTTGCGGTCGACCTGACCGGGTGTTACAAGATAACGTCTCGCCCGCCCCATTCGCAACCTCGCAAGGGCCCGTTCGCAACCTCGCAGGGGATCGTCGCGTTGTCTCGACTCAAGACTCTCGAATTCGACGCCCCAGCGATCGCCCTACCGCAGCGCGTGCTAGACCTTTTGAACGATGCGGACGAGCGGATCGATGCGTTCCAGCATGCTCGCCGAGACGAGCCGATCGCCGCGTTTGTTCCGAGCGATTTCGTGGCGGTTTACCAGGCGCTCACAGCGATCGAGATTCAGCGGCTTGCCCCTGGCCGGCGATTTCTGGAATGGGGTTGCGGTGTCGGCGTGGCGACCTGCCTGGCTGCCGAGCTTGGGTTTGACGCTGTCGGGATCGAGATCGAAGACGAGCTGGTCGATGTCTCGCGCGAACTCGCAGCAGACCACCAGGTGGCTGCCCAGTTCGTGGCCGGTAGCTTTGTGCCACCTGAGCAGGAAGACCTCTTCGACATGCTGGGCGACTTCAATTGGGTTCGAACCGATGGGTGCGACGCCTACGACGAATTGGACCTCGACCCAGACGACTTCGATGTGGTCTACTGCTACCCCTGGCCGGGCGAGGAGGCGCTCAGCGAAGAATTGTTCGCCCAGTGCGGCGCGACCGGGGCACTCCTGTTGAGCTTCCATGGACGCGAGGGAATGCGACTCCGTCGACTGGTTTAAGAAAGGCCGATTGGTTTAAAAAAAGGCATAGCCGACGAGCTACGCCTCGTCGTTCCGATGTCGTTCCGACGAGGCGTAGCTCGTCGGCTGGAACGAGGCCCTCCTTCGGCGGGTAAACTCCACTCGTCGGCTGAAAGGGTGACACGACTCCGATGCCTTACACCTCCCTTCGCCAATGCGTCGATAATCTCGAGCACCATGGGCACCTTGTGCGCATCGAAGTGCCGATCGACGCGCACCTCGAAGCGGCGGCCATTCATCGCCGGGTCTTCGAGGCAGGGGGGCCGGCGCTCCTCTTTGCCAACGTCACGGGCTGCTCGTTTCCGATGGTCAGTAATCTGTTTGGCACCATGGAGCGGGCCCGGTTTCTCTTTCGCGATACCTACGCCAAAGTCGAGCAGCTGGTCGAACTCAAGATCGACCCGATGCGGGCACTCCGTTCGCCGATGAAGTACGCGAGTGTTCCGTTCTCCGCGCTCGCAACACTCCCGAAGCTTGTCCGGACCGGGCCCGTGATGGCTGGCCAAACGACGATTGGCCAGTTGCCGCAACTGGTAAGTTGGCCCAACGATGGCGGAGCGTTTGTCACGCTGCCACAGGTCTATACCGAAGATATCCGCCAACCAGGGCTCGGAAAGTCGAACCTCGGGATGTATCGCATCCAGCTTTCGGGAGGCGACTACCTGCCGGACGAGCAGATCGGTTTGCATTATCAGATTCACCGCTCGATCGGCGTTCACCAACGGCTCGCGATGGAGCGAGGGGTGCCGTTTCGGGTGAACGTCTTCGTGGGGGGCCCCCCCGCGATGAGCCTGGCCGCCGTCATGCCGCTCCCCGAGGGGATGAGCGAACTCGGTTTTGCAGGAGCCCTGGCGGGAGGGCGGATCCGCATGGTGCGGCGTCCTGGCGGACTGCCCGTTCATGCCGATACGGACTTTGCGATCTGCGGGACGGTTGTTCCCGAAATGCTCAAGACCGAAGGGCCGTTTGGGGATCACCTTGGGTATTATTCGCTCGCCCATCCCTTTCCGGTAGTCCAGGTCGAGCAGGTTTATCACCGCAAGGATGCCATTTGGCCCTTCACCGTTGTTGGTCGTCCGCCCCAGGAAGATACGATCTTTGGCCAGTTGATTCACGACCTCACCGGACCGATCATTCCGACGGTGTTGCCAGGCGTGAAGGGGGTCCATGCGGTCGACGCGACAGGCGTGCATCCACTGCTACTGGCGATTGGGAGCGAGCGGTACATGCCTTTTCGTGAGTCGGGTCGACCGCAAGAGCTACTGACCCAAGCGAGCGCGATTTTGGGCCAGGGACAGTTGTCGTTGGCCAAGTACTTGTGGATTGCCTCGGAGCAGGACGACCCGCAGCTCGATCTCCACGATATCCGCGCGTTCTTTGCCCACATGCTGGCCCGGGCCGATTGGAGGCGTGACCTGCACTTCCAGACCGAGACGACGATCGATACGCTCGACTACTCCGGCACGGGGCTCAACGCCGGCTCGAAGTTGGTCATCGCCGCCGTCGGTCCGCCAAAATTCGATCTCGCGACCGAGCTCCCCGCCGACCTACGGCTCCCCGCCGGCTTCTCCCATCCCCGCGTCCTCCTCCCTGGGATCCTCGCAATCCAAGCCGCTGGCGATGCCGCTTCAGGGGCTTCAGGCGAGTCGAGCCTACGCCACTTTTGCGAATCTTACTCCCGCACCGCCTCGATCAACCAATTCCGGATCGTCCTGCTCGTTGACAACACCTCCTTCGTCGGCGAATCGCTGAACAACTTCCTTTGGGTTACCTTCACCCGAACGAACCCAGCAGCCGATATCGACGGTATCGACGCCTTTACGCACGAGAAACATTGGGGTTGCTCTGGGGCGCTCGTGCTCGACGCCCGAGTGAAGCCGCACCACGCCCCGGTACTGGAAGAAGACCGGGCGGTCACCCAAAAGATCGAATTGATGGCGGCGCGTGGCGGACCGCTGGCAGGGTTGTTTTAGCGGTTTGCTTTTCGGGGCCGTTATTTTCCGGGGCCGAGGACGGCCCGGCTCACGGTTACCGGCAGCCTCGCTCACCTTCGCGGCTATCCCAGCTCACTTTTACGGCTTATCGATGACAACCCTTGCAGAAGCCCTTGAATGGAACTTGGCCCAGTGGTGGGTGGTGCTCGCGTTCGTTGCGTTCCTGGGTGGGTGCATCGGGAGTTTCCTGAACGTCGTGATCTACCGGCTGCCGAGGGGGGAAAGCATCGTTTGGCCTGGGTCCCATTGCCCCAAGTGCAAGCATGCCATCCGCGCGTGGCACAACCTGCCGGTGGTCGGTTGGTTGATGCTGCGAGGCAAATGTTACGACTGTCACGAGCCTATTGCGCCCAAGTACCCCCTGGTCGAAGCGGCGGTGGCGGCTCTCTTCGTCGTAGTGGTACTCGGGTGCGGATTGCTGTAACTCGCCTATCTTGACGCCACCGACCGAACGGAGGAGGCTTGAAGCTTGGCTCGGTGCAGTTTCTCCGCCCTCGACCCTCCGCCTTAACACTTCAATCACCAAAATGGCTCAACTCACTTTTCACGGCGCGGCGAGCACCGTCACGGGCTCTAAATACTTGCTCGAAGCGGAGGGGACTCGGGTCCTCATTGACTGCGGCATGTTTCAAGGGCTCAAGAAACTTCGCAAGAAGAACTGGGAGCCGACGCCGTTCGATGCGAAGTCGCTCGATGCCGTGCTGCTGACCCACGCCCATCTCGATCATGTCGGTTACCTTCCGCGAGTCGTCAAAGAGGGATTTCACCACCGCATCTTCTGCACGCCCGCTACGGCCAAGTTGGCGGAGCTGATCATGCTCGACTCGGCAAAGATTCAAGAGTACGACGCGAAGTACGCTAACAAGAAGGGGTTTTCGAAGCACAAGCCGGCGCTGCCGCTCTACGAAAGCAAGGACGTGCTCACTACGGTCAAGCTGTTGCGAGAGGTCCCTCGCAACGACTGGCAGCAGATCGCCGGACCGATTTGGGCCCGCTTTCATGATGCGGGCCATTTGCTCGGCTCCAACATGATCGAAATCGAAATTCGCCATCGCGAGCCGGCACTCCGAATCTTGTTCTCCGGCGATATTGGCCGGTACGACGGCCCCCTCTATCACGACCCGTCGCCTCCGCCCGAGTGCGATGTGCTGGTCTGCGAAAGCACCTACGGCAATCGCGACCATCCCAAGGGCGACCTGTCCGAAGGACTCGCGGAGGTCTTCAACCGGGCGGTCGATCGGGGGGGCGTGATGCTGCTGGCGTCGTTTGCAGTCGGCCGCGCGCAGCAGCTCATCTACCTCATGCAGGTGCTCAAATCGGAAGGAAAAATCCCCGACATTCCGATCTATCTCGACAGCCCCATGTCGTGCAACGCGACCGACATCTACCGCGAGCACTCCGAGGACCACGATTTGTCGGAAGGCCAACTTGGCGGCGATCGCCCGGTGCTCGGGGGGCCAGCGGTGCACCTTTGCCGAAGTGTTGACGAATCGAAGGGGCTCCAAAACGTCGAAGGGCCGGCGGTGATCATCTCCTCCAGCGGCATGATGACGGCCGGGCGGATCTTGCACCATCTCAAGCAACGGTTGCCTGACAAACGGAATACGGTCATCCTCGGAGGCTACATGGCGGTCGGCACGCGAGGGCGACGCCTGCAAGAAGGAGCCAAAACCTTGCGAATCCATGGGAGGGATATCCCGGTCAACGCGGCGATCGAAAAAGTCCCGGGGCTGAGTGGCCACGCCGATCGGAGCGGCCTGCTCCGCTGGCTAGGCCACCTGAAAAACGATCCCCAGCAGGTTTTTCTCACCCATGGCGAATCGGACAGTGCGGAGGCCTTGGCTCAGACACTCCGGTCGGACCGAGGCTGGAAAGTGGTGGTGCCCGATTTGGGCGATTCCCATACGATAGGCTGATTCCGACGAGGCGTAGCTCGTCGGCTGTTTTCCCTTACCCCTTACCCTTCCTTACTTCCCATGTCCCAACCTGACGAATTCACCCTGAATGCTCACCACGAAAACCTTGCCGAGGCGGTGGAGCTCAATCGGCAGGCGATCTTGAAATCGCCCAGCTACCTGCTGGCCGAATACGACGTGGAGTTCCTGAAACGGTCGGCGCAGCGACCGGTGCGGATGCAGCTCGAGCTGCAAAAAACCGAGCAATGGTTTCGTAAACACAATATCGAGTCGCTCGTCGTCGTGTTTGGCGGGACGCAAATCGTGGCCAAGGAAGAAGCCGAAGCCCGGGTCGCCACCGCCAAGGAAGAACTTGCCGAGACGCCCAGCAACGAACGACTGCAACGGGCCGTCGCACGCAGCGAAGCGCAACTCGCCAAGAGCTTTTACTACGACCACGCCCGGGAGTTTGCGAAAATCGCCTCGAGTAGCTGCCAACTGGATGGCAAGTGCGAATTTGTCGTGACCACCGGGGGGGGGCCAGGGATCATGGAGGCAGCCAACCGGGGAGCCTTTGAAGTCGGAGCGAAGAACGTCGGGCTGAACATCGAGCTGCCGCACGAGCAGGAACCGAACCCCTACATCACGCCGGAGCTTTGTTTTCAGTTCCACTACTTCGCGATGCGGAAGTTTCACTTCATTTTGCGGGCCGCGGCGCTCGTGGTTTTCCCAGGTGGGTATGGGACGCTCGACGAATTGTTCAACACCCTCTGCTTGCGGCAGACCGGTCGGATGCAGGCGATTCCGATCATTCTGTATGGCCGGGAATACTGGGAGTCGATCATCAACTTCCAGACGCTCGCCGACGAAGGGGTGATTGCTGACGAACATCTCGACTTGATCTCGTTTGCCGAAACGCCCAAGGAGGCGTGGAAGATTATTTCGGAGTTTCACAATGTTGACTGAGAGGTGCCGGTACCGTGAGGGGGGAGGGCCACCCGCTGAAGCGGGCTCGCCCGCCGTTTGGGTCTTGGTGTTATTGCTGCTGGGGTGTGGAGGCCAGCAGCCGGAAGCGGCGCCGGCAAGTCGCGACAAGGCAAGTAAGTCGCCCATTCGCCAAGTCGCGGCGCAGCAAGAGAGGACCAACCCGCTCGACGCCGATCGGGCATTCGGCTACCTCACGCAGTTGGCGAATCTCGGACCCCGGCCAAGCGGCAGCCGAGGGATGGCTCGGCAGCAGGCGCTCGTCACGAAGTTTTTCGAGAAGCTGGGAGGCAAAGTAACCCGGCAGAAGTTCTCCATTCGCCACCCGATCACCCGAAAACGGGTCGCCTGTGCCAACCTGCTCGTCGAGTGGCACCCGGAAAAAACCGACCGACTGCTCCTTTGCGCCCACTACGACACGCGACCCCTTCCTGACCAAGACCCGAATCCTCGCCGCAGACGTGAAGGGGTCTTCATCGGTGCCAACGACGGGGCAAGCGGGGTCGCCGTGCTGATGGAACTCGCGCACCACTTGGGGCGTTTACAACCGAACTTGGGCGTTGATTTTGTGCTGTTCGATGCGGAAGAGTTGGTCTATGGCAACAATCGGTGGGGAGGCGAAAAAGGAAAATACTTCCTCGGCAGTGAGTACTTTGCCCGCGACTACCGAAAGAATCGCCCCTCCCACCGCTACCATTGGGGCGTGCTGCTCGACATGGTAGGAGATGCGAACCTTGAAATCCTGCAAGAAAAATACAGCGTTTCATGGCCCGACACCCGGCCACTGGTGATCGACCTCTGGACCACCGCCCAGCGCCTGGGAGTCCAGGAGTTTGTTCCTCGCACCAAACGGGGGCGAAACGAAGGATTTATTCGGGACGACCACATCGCGCTTCACGACATCGCCCGCATTCCGACGTGCGATATCATTGACGCAGAGTACCCTGACACCCCCTTTGGCCAACCTGGTTCGTACTGGCATACGGAACAAGACCTCCCCCGAAATTGCTCTGGCGACTCCCTGGCCAAGGTCGGCTGGGTGGTACTGGAATGGCTCGCCACCGCAAAAGCGCCCGTAGCAGGCGACCGGAGGCCGTAAAGCGGTGGTTACTTTTTCCGGAACCGTTCACGGTTCCAATCGGCCTTGTCGAACGATTCCTCCGTTCCGTGATTAGAACAGCGGAGAAACGCATTTTCCCTTACACTGAAGGAGTGCGATGGCCCAAGATTGACCGAGAACGGATCAAAGATTTGCAGGCTGCATTGAAAGTCAAAGAAAACACCCAACAAAACACTCCAGCGGACGCGGGCAAGCCGCGCCGCTGAGCTTTCACGGCAGGCTTTTGGAGGAACTCCATTTTGCGCGGAATCATAATAGGGGCTGGAATTGGTGGGCTTTCAACAGCCATCGCGATGCGATTGCAGCAGTTGGATGTGAGAGTCTTCGAGGCCGCCAAGAAGATGTCTCCAATTGGAGCAGGAATTCTTCTCCCTCCCAATGCCATGATCCTCCTTGAAAGATATGGATTGGCGAAAAAGGTAAGAGACGCTGGAGTTCCCCTTGACTCGTTGGCTATCCGGTTTTCCAAAGTCAAGAGGACCGTAAACGTATCGTGGCAAATTGGAAAAGTGACCAATCTAACGAACAAGGTGTCGTGTAAAATTCGTGACACCTTGTTTCGCAGCCTGCCAACATTCATGGCGAAGCAATCGTCACGTTTTCTCTATGATGTATCGTATTGAGAGAGCCATCCAGAGCACACACCGTACCATGAAAGTTTTCTGACAAATCTTAGTTCCTGACTCCGCGTGTAAACAGTGCGGCGCTGCAAAGAGAAAGACCGTGATGGTTGGACTCGGATAGCGTCTCTCCCCGTTTGGCCGGAGGAAGCGAGGAATGCGATGACGATCAAGCTACTGGTAGTCGACGATCACCCGGTCGTTCGGACCGGCATCCGACAATTCGTCTCCGGAACGGAAATCGAGGTCGTCGCCGAAGCAGGAAACGGGCTGGAGGCTGTTCGCCTCGTGAAGGAATTTCAGCCAAACGTCCTGATGCTCGATGTTCGGATGCCGGAGTGCGATGGCCTGCGATGCCTTGGAGAAATCCGCGAGCAGTGGCCCGACCTCCCGGTGCTGATGTTCACCGCCTACCGTTCCCCCACCTTCGTCGCGCGAGCGATGGCGCAGGGGGCGGCCGGATACCTTACGAAGGATGTCGATCGCGACAAACTCCTTGCGGCAATTCAGGAAGTGGCCGGAGGTGGTTCGGTTTGGATGCCAGAGGATCGGCGCCGCGTGACCGGACCAGTGGGCGAACCGAACCAAGAGCTCGATATTGAAGTCCCTCTCACCAAACGCGAGATGGAAGTTCTCAAGCAACTCGCCTTTGGGCTTACCAACAAAGAAATCGCTGAAGCGCTTGGCATTAGTTACGAAACGGTGAAGGAACATGTCCAGCACATCCTCCGCAAACTGGGCGTCTCCGACCGAACCCAAGCGGCTGTCTGGGCCGTCCGAATGGGAATGGCATAAAAGATTTTTGTCGCTTCGGCGGATGCCATTACGGGTTTACCCCGCCCTGCACTTCGAGGCTCGGCGGCTTGCAGCCCGGCTCTCTTGCGCGATAATAGGGACGCTGCTCCCTTGTCCCTCCGCGAAACGTACCGATGCCAGGTTTTGATATTCCGTCTCGGCCATCGCTTTTTAGTCGCACACTGCGCGAATGCCGGAAGCTCTACGTTTCGAGTGGCGAACTCTGCGAGCGGGACTATCCGCATCTGATCGAGAAAGGGGAGGGCCAATTCGTCGCCTTGATGGACGACCTGCACCGAGCACTGGTCCTCAAAATTTATCTCCAGGTTTGCGAAGCGGACAAAGAGTGGAGTAAGCAAGAGCGATTCTTGGGCGAGGTGCTCTGTCACCATCTGTGGGGGCATTGGCTCAGTGGTGAGAAACTCAGCGAGACGATGAAGCGTGCGTCAAGCGAGTCGAACAAGCTGAAGTGGTATAGCTTGGTCCGCCCCTTCGGCCGGATCACGCCACTTCGCGAAAAAATTGGCCGCCTCGATACGCTTGTCGTCCGACTCGCCAACCTTATCGCCCGCGCCGATGGCACGCTTAACCCACCCGAAGCAGCGATTATCAAGTCGATTCAGATCGAACTCGACAGCCACCTTCGGCAGAAACCACTGGATGCCGAGCCGACCGACGCCGAGGCTGTCGGCTCGCAGGCAATCGAGGAAATTCGCTACGACGCGGAGGATGGCATCTACGTCGCAGCCCCTTCACGAGGCAACAGGCCGAGGCTGGATCCCCGCCGCAAGAAGCCAGCGGAAAATCTAGCCGTCGCCGAAGGAAAAAAAGAACCGCCTAAGATCACGGTCGAGGAAGCGCTGGCCCAACTGGACAAGCTGATTGGTCTGGGCGAAATCAAGCATGAAGTCCGCTCGCTGGCCAACTTTCTCAAGCTCCAGCAAAAGCGAACCGCCGCAGGGCTTCCCGAAACCGATATTAGTCTCCACATGGTTTTTACGGGCAATCCTGGCACCGGCAAGACGACCGTCGCGCGGATCGTCGGAAAAATCTACGGCGCGCTGGGCGTTCTGGACAAAGGCCATCTGGTCGAAACCGATCGCTCCGGCCTGGTTGCCGAGTACTCGGGCCAAACGGGCCCCAAGACGAACAAGAAAATCGACGAAGCGCTCGATGGAATCCTCTTCATCGACGAAGCCTACAGCCTCGTCGCCACGCGCAGCGAAGACCCGTATGGTAACGAGGCCGTGCAGGCGCTGCTCAAACGGGCCGAGGATGAACGGGGGCGACTGGTTGTTATCCTTGCTGGCTACCCCGACGAGATGGAGGACCTCTTGAAGTCGAATCCAGGCCTCTCCTCTCGGTTCAGTCGGCAGCTCGAATTCATCGACTACACTCCGTTCGAGATTGCCGCCATCTTTGGCCTGTTTTGCCGAAAGAACCACTACGACCTCACGCCGGCCGCACGGCTAAAGATTATTCAAGGGATGACGTATCTCTACGACCACCGCGATCGCCACTTTGGTAACGGTCGTGCCGCGCGCAACCTGTTTGAGCAAGCGATCCGAGGCATGGCCAATCGCTTGGCGGGGATCGTGGAGATCACGGACGATCAGTTGCAGTTGCTCGTCGAGGGCGATATCCAGTTTGAGGAGATCCCCGAGAATGTCTTCACTCCGATCGACGACCAGGCCTGCCGACTGCACATCACTTGCGACCAATGCAAGCATGGCAAGGACATTCCCGCCAAGTTCCTTGGCAAGAAGGTCGTCTGCCCTAAGTGCGAGCAGCGATTCAGGGTAGAGTGGGGAACGCTCGTGGCGAGCGAATCGAACGACATTATCGCCACGAGCGAATGAAATCACTCGCTAGCAAACGCCGTCGATCCGCCTTGGGAGGGCTCGTCGGGCCAGTGAGGCAAGGCCATGTTACCCGCCGATTCGCTTCTTCACCGTTTCGATCGTTTGTCGCAGAACATTGCCGCTCGATTTAATCCCCTGCATTTCTTTGGGCCAGAGTTCCACCTCCATGCGATCAACCACGCCGCAACGTCCCACGACCGTTGGCACCGAAAGCGCCACGTTGCGGATGCCGTAGCAGCCTTCTTGCACGCTAGAGATAGGCAGCACGCGGCGACTATCGAGGGCGATCGCTTCGATGACATCTTGAATGGCGATGCCAACAGCAAAGCCTGCACCCCCCTTGCCACGAATGACCTCGGCACCACTCCCTTTGGTTCGCTTGAATAGCTGATTCGCTAAGTTGGCGTTCCAGCCAGGGTATTTTTCGATCGGCAGTCCAGCGATCGTGGCGCTCGACCAAATCGGCACCATGCTCTCGCCATGTTCGCCCAGGATGAGCGCCTTCACTTGCGTTGGTGCGGCGCCGAGTTCTGCCGCGATTAAACTGCGGAAACGAATCGTATCGAGTTGCGTTCCGAGCCCGATCACTTGGGACGTTGGCAGTCCAAGCCGTTCCGCTGCAAGGTGCGTTAGCACGTCGACCGGGTTCGAGACGACAAACACAATGGCCGACTCTTTCGGACCTGCTTGCTTCACGCTATCGAGAATCTTGAGAAACAGATCGACGTTGCGATTGATCAAGTCGAGCCGACTTTCGTCCGGCTTGCGCCGGAGGCCCGCGGTGATGCAGATGACATCGCTCGAGGGAATATGCTCGTAGCCGCCGGACTGGATGACTTGGTCCGCCACGCTTGGCCCGCCATGCAAGAGGTCAAGTGCCTGCCCGGCTGCGAGTTCGGTGTTGAGGTCGATCAGGCTAATTTCTCGAACGATGCCGCCGGTTTGCAACGCGAACGCCGCACAACTGCCAACCAACCCACCGCCGCCAATGATGCTTACTTTCATAGTCTGTTCTCGGAGTAGATGTCTGTTTTCGGAGTAGAACGGAATTCATTCCATCCCATGGAGGTCGTGAACGGCAGGAGTTCCGTTTTACGAGCCTGCGGCGAGCGATTCCAAAACTCGGTTGGTGATCGCTTGGACGATCGCTTCTTGATCGTTCCCCTCGGGTGCTACAGAAACCGGCGCTGCGGGAGCTGCACCGTTTGCTGGCATGGGTGGCGGGGCAGGGAAGCCTCGCCGCTCGATGCCGGCACCTTCCCAACTGTCGCGGAAGATGTCGTTGGCGCAGATGTCGCAGTTCTCGAATTCCTTCTTGAGCCGCGGGTCGTCCATCCCCCAGGCACCCTTGAGATCCAACAGTTCCCGAGTTTGCCCCTTGGTGAGGTATTCAACGTTTCCAATCTGCTTCGCGAGGATCAGCATTCGGCAATAGGCGTCGAGGATCTCGGTCCACCAGTAGGCCCGCTCGACGGTCTCGCCGTAGCTCACGGTGCCATGGTTGGCCAGTACGATGACGTTGGTGTTTTGCACAAACGGCAAAATCGTATCGGCAAATTTCTGGCTCCCAGGCGTTTCGTACTTCGTGATCGGCACATCGCCTAGAAAGACTTCTACCTCAGGCAGCACGCACTGCGGAATCGGTTCGTGGGCGATGGCAAACGCCGTGGCGTGGGGTGGGTGGCAATGGACGACGCTCTTCACGTCGGGCCGAGATTTCATGATTTCGATGTGGAGCAACGCCTCGCTCGACCGCGGCTTGTTGCCGGCGATTTGGTTTCCCTGCATATCGACCGTGCAAATGTCCTCCGGCTTGAGAAAACCTTTGGAGTGCATCGTCGGCGTGCAGAGGACCTCGTTCTCGCTCAGGCGAAACGTGATATTGCCATCGTTGGCCGCGGCAAATCCTTTCTTGTAGATGCGGTCGCCAATGGCACAAATCTCTTGTTTCATTCGGTGGGCGTTCATCATGGCTGGACTCCTTAAGGATTTATGACAATCGGAGGGTATCTAAAATGGCTGAGTTGTAGGCATCGACCGGCTTGAGTTCAGGCCGGAAAGGCTGAGCCGCTTCGCCACTTTCGCTGATGGCGATCATGGAACCATTGCCCGCTCCATGGTCGTCCCAGACGACGAGGCATTCCCCGGAAGGCTCTGTTTCGTTCTGCAATTCGTCCAGCATCATCGGCACCGCCAGCCGCAACGAGGCGCCGGACAAACTCGGATGGCTACGGCTCAAGACGACGTTTCCGATAATTTTGGCAATTCGCATAAGGGGCACGTTACAAGGGGGGGGTCGTCCCGAGCCGGACCGCCACGCGGTCCGCGATTCCCGGAGGCAGGTCTTCCTCTGGCTAGAGGCGTACCAATTCGATTTGTTTGTCTTTGAGCCAATCGACCACGGCCGGGGTCACGATCGCTCGGCCAGGGACTTCGACACATTTCACGCTGCCCAGTTTGTCTCGCACGGTTTCTATCGTGACTAGTTTTTCAGCAATCGTCAGCCGCCCGTTGCCCGAGTCTGCCGTCGAGTCTCCCTCGCCGGTTGTTTCGCGCAGTCGCCGAACGACCTCTCGGACGATCCATTCCAGTTGTTCTTGGCTCAATATCATCCGCTGGTGCTTCCTTTAATCCATGATCCCTAAAACGGTCCAACGAACTGGTGTGGTGTCGGATTGGAGTAGTTCTCGTGATGTCCGACCGTCGCTCGTCAGGACGACCCTCTCCCCCGTCCCCACGCCGCAAGTATCGACCGCGATCAGCGGGTGGCCATCGGGGGTGGTGCCATCGAGTCCGTACGGCTGCACGACGATCATTTTGCGCCCTTCCAGCGAAGAGTGCTTGAGCGTTGCGTTGGCAATTCCGACTACTTTGGCGTTGATCATAATGGCACTTTAGTCCCGACCCAAAATATGCAGGTCGTCAATCAGCGAGCATCGTCGCTCGCGCGTGAACGTCATCGGCGTGGTGACACCCTCACCGGTCGGCGTGGCGATGGAAAACGAAAGGTACCCTTCGCCTCCTAAGCCTAACGCCGCCATGCAAGGGCCATTCTTGACGAACAGCGTGGTGTCGAGTGCCCGACCCATTTTGGTCATGTTTCGGACATTGTTGGTGTGGATGATCGCCGTGTGGCGGAAACCATGCTCGTAGTATTTGGCTTTGGCAATCGCCTCGTCGATGTCACTGCAACGAATGAACGGAACGAACGGCATCATCTGTTCGACCGGGACGAATGGGTTGGTCTCAGCGGTCTCGCCAAAGAGCAACTCGGTATCCGCCGGCACGTCACGACCTGCCGCCCGCGCGAGCACCGCCGCGTCTTTGCCAATGAACTCTTTGGCGGCGACGTCGTGCTTCTGTTCCCCTTCGCCCACCGAAGTAATCGCCACGGCGGTGAGGCGCTCGATCTCGATGGAAGAGAGCCGTACGGCCCCATTTTTTTCCATGGCGTTCATCATAGGATCGAACGCCGCAGCGGTACAAAAGACTTCTTTTTCGGAGATGCAGAGCAAATTGTTGTCGTACGACGCGCCTTGGATGATCGCTCGAGCGGCCCGATCGAAGTCAGCCGTCTCGTCGACGACCACCGGAGGATTGCCAGGGCCGGCGACGACCGCTCGCTTGCCACTGTTGAGCGCCGCACGCGCGACCGCGGGGCCGCCCGTGACGCAAATGCAGGCGATATCACGATGGGCGAACAACGCATTGGCCGTCTCGAGCGTTGGCTCGGCGATGACGCAGATCAGATTGTCGATGCCGACATCCGCCGCAATCGCTTCGTTGAATCGCCTGACCCCCTCCACCGCCACCCGTTTGCCGCTCGGATGAGGATTCACGACCAGCGTATTGCCACCCGCGATCATGCTGACCGCGTTGCCAGTGATAGTCGGCAGCGAGTGCGTGACGGGCGTAATCGCGCCAATCACGCCGAACGGTGCACGCTCAATTACCGCGAGGCCATCGTCGCCGCTAAAGACCTCCGACTTGAGGAACTCCACGCCAGGGGTCTTTTCGCCAAGCGTTCGAAGCTTGGCAATCTTATGCTCCAGCCGACCAATCTGCGTCTCTTTCATCTCCATGGTGCCGAGTTCGACCGATTGGTCGATCGAGATGCGTCGGATGTGATCGATGATCCTCTTCCGGTCCTCGATCGGCCTTCGACTAAGCTGATCAAACGCCTCGTTGGCTGCCGCGACCGCTTCGTCGACGCAAGTAAAAATGCCATGTTGGCCCGCAAACGAATTGCTGCGATTCGAGCTGTCCGGGATTTTACCGACTTCGGCCAAGACCTGTTGGACGACGTTTCGGATAGTAGTTTCACTAAACTGCATGGTAAGCGTCTCTAGGTGACAAGATGCATGAGTGGAAATATCTTCTAGTGGCATAGCGTCGTTGGTTGTTGGAACGCCAACCCTCACTCGATCGGTATTTTTGTGGTGACTCGTGAAAAGGAGCGTTCCCATCTTCAGGGGATTCCGTTATCCCTTAGTCTGGCTAACGGCTTTGATCAAAGACGCATGTCTCTCCGACGTCAACGCGGTCAATGATGCCAATGACGACGGTGTCGATTGGCAGATGCTTGGTTTCCGGCGTGAGTCGGGCGCTGGAGCCTTGGGTGATGAGTACCATTTGCCCTTCACCGGCTCCAAGCGTGTCGACCGCGACGAATGTCCTGCCGGCACTGACAAGTTCTCGCTCCCCCTTCGGATTCAGACGAAAAGGCTCCACGATCAGTAACTTCTGCCCTCGCATCGTCTCGACTTTTTGCGTCGACACAACCGATCCAGTGACTTTTGCGAGAAACATGTTCGAACCCTTTCGCTTACCGTTGTTCCAATAATTGCATTGTTTGTCGGGCGACGATCAATTCTTCGTTGGTTGGGATAATCCAAATTTGCGTTCGGCTACTCTTTGTATGAATCGCCGTTTCGCCGTTGGCACCGGCGTTCTTCTCCTCATCCAACTCGATACCCAGCTCGTTGAGTCCGGCGCAAATATCTCGTCGCATGGCACCGCGATTCTCTCCGATACCACCCGCAAACGCGATCACATCCGCGCCACCCAGTTCGACCAAGTAGGCACCCAAGTAGTGCCGAACGCTGCTTGTGTAGACATCGAGTGCGAGTTTCGCTCGCGAATCTCCTCCGTCTGCCGAAGCTGCCAAGTCGCGAAAATCACCGCTCGATCCCGACAGGCCTTCGAGCCCGCATTGGTTAGCCAGTATTTCCAATACTTGGTCCAGCGTCTTGCCAGTTCGTTCCATCACAACCGGCAGGGCGAACGGATCGAAATCGCCGACGCGGTTGTTTTGTGGTAATCCTGATTGCGGACTCATGCCCATGGAGGTGGCAACGCTTTGTCCATGACGAATCGCGCAAACGCTGCTCGATCCTCCCAGGTGGCAGGAGATCACCCGCAAATCTTCCCGACCGAGAAGCTCAGCCGTTCGCTCTGCGACGTAGCGATGGCTCGCTCCGTGAAAACCCCAGCGCCGGACGCCGAATTCCTCCGCCCATTCCGTCGGTACCGCATAGTGCTTGAGACGATCGGGAATCGATTCGTGAAAACCGGTCTCGAACGCCGCAATCAGTGGAATCTGCGGCAGCTTTTCCCTCAGTTGCCGCATCGCACGGATGTAGGGCGGGTTGTGTGCCGGGGCGACACGTCCCATCTCGTCCATCGCCTCGAGCACCTCGTGGTCGACGCGAACGACCCCTCCTGCCCTGCCGCCATGCACCGCCTTGAAGCCAATCGCCGCGACTTCGTCTGCCGACTTGAGGCACCCCGACTCCGGATCGGTGAGCTGCATCAAGCATTGTTCGACGGCCGCCGCATGATCAGGAGCCTTCACGGTCAGCTCGTGACGCCTATTCCCCATCTCGACAAACGCCGGGCTGAGGTCGTCGCCAATTCGTTCTACGCCGCCGCGCGCGAGTTGGTCGCCGCTGTTCATGTCGAACAGGCGGTACTTGAAACTCGTGGAGCCCAAATTGGCGACCAGCACCTTCATACCAATTCCTTCATGGCGGTAGGCGTTTTCGATTTTAGCGGAGCGGTCATTGCTTCACTTGAAGTAGGCATCGACGACGCCATCGGAAGGACGGGCGATGATGTGGCTGGAGACCAGCTCGCCCACTTGGCTTGCTGCCGCAGAGCCTGCTTCGACAGCTGCGCGAACGCTGCCGACATCGCCGCTAACCACGGTCGCGACCAGTCCGCCGCCGATGGCGACTCGTTTTTCAATCGTAACGTTGGCAGCCTTGGCCATGGCGTCGGTCGCCTCGACGAGCGGCACCAAACCTTTTGTTTCGATGAGTCCAATTGCTTGTTGCATGATGTTTTGCCTTTCGCGAAATTCGCTAGATGCTTCAGGGGGATGGAGGAAGTTGGCAGCTTTTGGAGCTGTCCCTTGGCTGCCTTACTCAGTTGCCTTACTTGGCGGTTTTCTTGACGAGACCGACAATGGTTTCGACATCTTCGTGGGGTCGGGGAATGACCTGGACGCTAGTGACTTCGCCGATCCGTCCGGCTGCGGTAGCCCCTGCGTCGGTGGCCGCTTTGACAGCCGCCACGTCGCCGGTAACAAACACGGCTGCCAGGCCGGCACCGACTTTGTCCCAAGAAAGAAATTCCACGTTGGCCGCTTTAAGCATCGCGTCGGTCGCCTCGACCAAGGTCGTGAACCCCTTGGTCTCGATCATGCCGAGCGCTTCGATCTTCTTCGCCATCGTTATCGCCTCGCTGTTAAGTGCTAAAAAAGGGTACCTGGTATCCATCTTCTCAACGTCGTCTTTCACTCCGCGAAAGCCATGTTTTCTTTCGTCGAGTGAAAGACGCCTAGGCGTGTGAGTGACACGCACAAGCTTCCTGTTTTTCGAGGACCACGCTTGTGGCATGGTCAAGGTTGGCGGCGTTGCCTTCGTCGGTGTCGATGTGAACCTCTAGCTTGCTCGTCTCGTCTGCTCGCACGAGGAGGTCTTCCATAAGCAAACTGCAAGAAGACTCGATCCGCAGATTCATCCGGTCGCCATTCTTCACGCCGTAACTCGCGGCATTTTGCTGATTCATGTGGACATGCCTTTCGGCGCGAATCACTCCCTCGGCAAGTTCCACCACACCGGCCGGCCCCACGAGCACGCATCCAGGAGTGCCCGCGATGTTGCCGCTCGCTCTTACCGGAAGGTCGATGCCGAGCGAGATGCCATCGGTAAATGCCAACTCGACTTGACTGTAGGATCGCGTCGGGCCAAGAATTCTTACATTGGGCAGCATTCGCCGGCGCGGGCCGACAACCATCACGGTTTCCTCGGCTGCATAAAAACCCTCTTGGTAAAGGTCTTTTGCCGGAGTGAGCGTGTGACCAGGACCAAAAAGTGCTTCGACATGCTGGTCCGAGAGATGGACGTGCCGAGCCGAAACGCTAACAACGAGCTTGGATGCTGCGGTAGCGTCACGGCTTACGGCTGCGTCATCGCCAAAAGAAAACTGCTGACGCACGACCTGCCGGACGATTCGTTCGATCTCTTCGCGATGGAGAGTTGCGGTGGCATTCATGGGGTGAATTCTATCCGAGTATCGAGCTAGGGTTATTGGGTATCGGAAGTTTTGGATTCGGTGGACAGATCGTCGGCAAGGGTGAGCTGAACACCAGCTTCTTCGATGTTTTTTTGCCAAGTCGTATCGAGGTCATGATCGACCACCATGCGATTGACTTCGCTCAGGTTGCAAATGTGGGCCAAACTTTGGTGACCAAACTTCGTACTGTCAGCAACGACTATCAGCTCCTCGGCGGCGGCGACCATCGCCCGTTGCGTGGTGGCAACCATGTGGTTGCTGTTGTAGAGGCCGGTGTCATTAACGCCCGCCGCACTAATCACTGCCTTTCGGACTCGCAGCGACTCGAGCATCTGGTTGGCGTAGTCGCCGTAAATCACTCCTGACTGCGTATGGACGTATCCGCCAATGAGTATCAAGTCGACATGGGGTGCCGAGCTAAACAGGTTTGCCACAGGCAGCGAATTGGTAACGACTTGCAGTGGCCGCCCTGATAGGAGTCGAGCCAACTCGTAAGTGGTGCTTCCACCGTCGAGTAGCACGGTATCGGCATCGTCAATCATGCGAGCGGCCATCGCCGCAATCGCCTTTTTCTTGCTCCAATTCGATTCCTGGCGATGCCGAAAGTGAGGCATCTGCGGCGACGGGCCGGTATAAAAGGCGCCGCCATGGGTCCGCTTGGTCGAGCCTTGTTGTTCGAGGTGGGCCAGGTCGCGGCGAATCGTCGACTCCGACACTTCAAGCGCCCCCGCCAAGTCAGGAAGGGAGGCAAATCCTTGCCGACGAACGATCTCTAGCAGGCGAGTTCGGCGATCCGCGGCCAATCTTGCCACCTCCAGGTAAGAATCATGGATGTACAGATGCCATTGTAAGCATCTATTCATTCATTTGCAATCAATATAATGAAAGAAAACTGTCATTTTATTCCATGCAGACGCCAGGAAACGAACTGGTTGACCTGTTCAGATTGCCCAAAAACAACGTAACTCGTGTTACAGAAGTATCTTGCGGCTTCGATAAAGAGCTTCTTGGAAGCGGGCGACAGCCGGTTTTCGGTGCCCTCCCTCCTCATTGGCCCGGCGCAGACGCTTACCTTCCCGGAGAAGAGAGCCTTCCGAATAGCTCAACGCACCACGCGGATTCGTGGTTGCCACGCATCGTCTGCAGAGCTCGTTGCCGTCGGTTTCCCCCAAACGAGATGAATCGATGGCCGGGGAAGGACTGGACGCCTCTTCTACGAATAAAGCGGGCCGTACGTTTTGCACGCACGGAAATCCCCCCCCTCGCGGTCGGCCATGCCGAAGGCGGACCAACTACTAGGGCGGAAAATCTGCTCGTCGGGCACGTTGTGCATGTAGACCGGGATGCGGAGCATCGAGGCGAGTGTGATGAGGTCCGCACCGATGTGGCCGCAACTCATCACGCAATGGTTGGCGCCCCAGTTGTTCATCACGGTATAGGTGTCGCGGAACGCCCCTTCGCCTGTCTCGCGTGCTGCGAACCAGGTTGTCGGCCAGGTCGGGTTGGTTCGCTGGTCGAGCTTCTCGTGGGCGTCGTCGGGGAGCTCGACCGTCACGCCTTCGGCAAGTTGCAGTGCGGGGCCAAGGCCATCGATCAGATTGATTCTTGCGATGGTCGCCGGCATTCCACCACGTGTTTTGTAGCGGGTTGACCATCCGCCTCCAGGGAAATATTCGGTGATCGACGGATGCCAAGTCGTCGCTTGGAGGCAGGCCTGCTGTTCTTCGTCGGTGACTTGCCACCAAGGTTTCATTGCGGGCTTACCATCGACGGTTTGTTGGCCCGTGCCATCCAGTGTCGCCGGTCCGGAGTTGATCAGATGCAATAAGCCCCCCGCCGCATCGCCCGACAAGGAGTGCCCGGTGACTCGTTTCACGGCATCGGGGCTCCAGTAGGTTCGTAGGTCGGCGAAGATCTGCGCCGTGTTGGTCAGCAGGTGGCCAAACAGCATGGTGACCGCGTTGAGCGCGTCGTTCTCGGTCGCCACGATGTAAGGGGCGCGGCGGCCATTCCAGTCGAATGACGTGTTGAGGATGGCCTCCATGAAGTCGCCATTCGGGTAGGTGTCGGTCCATTGCCGCTGCCCTTGGAATCCGGCGGCGATTGCGTTGTGGCCGAGGCCCTCCTCGCCATGCCCCATTTCCGTGAGTCGCGGATTGCCTTCCATTAAGTCGCGGGTGATCAGCGCCATGCGGATGCTGTTTTCCCATTCGCTGTCGAGCTGTTCGCGGCTTCGCTGGCTCTCCTTGGCGTTGGCATCGAAGCCTTCGGGGCATTTTTCCTTGACCCAATTCATGGCGAGGGCGTACTCGTCCGGATCGTAAATCCCTCGCGTCATGCGTCGGGCCACCTCGGTCATGTCGATTGCCTCGACCCGCATTCCGAGATATTTTTCAAAGAACGAGGAATCGACCACCGACCCGGCAATGCCCATCGACGTGCCGCCGATCGACAAGTACGACTTCCCCCGTAGCTGTGCGACGCTCAGCCCCGCGCGGGCGAAGGCGAGCAACTTGTCGGCAACGTCGTCAGGGATCGTGCTGTCGCCGCCATCCTGGACGTCGCGCCCGTAGATACCAAATGCCGGCAGGCCCTTTTGTGTGTGCCCGGCGAGCACTGCCGCTAAGTAAACGGCGCCGGGGCGCTCGGTGCCATTGAACCCCCAAACCGCCTTGGGGCGATGCGGGTGCATGTCCATCGTCTCGGACCCATAGCACCAGCAAGGTGTGACGGTGAGGGAAACCTCGACCCCTTCACGAGCAAACTTCTCTTCCGCTGCCGCTGCTTCTGCCACGCCGCCGATGCAAGTATCGTGGATCACGCACTCGACTGGCGAGCCATCGGGGAGGAAGACATTCTCGGAGAGAAATTTCGCGACCGATTGGGCGAGCCCCATTGTCTGGTCTTCTAGCGACTCGCGAACGCCTCCCAGCCGGCCATCAATGGTAGGACGAATTCCAATTTTCGGTGAAGAGGTAACGGACATGGGAAAAACTCTCCTTGGGGTTTCAGTACCATAAGTGCCGGAGCTTGGATTCGAGACGGCCAGCGAATCGAACGGGATCGCCCCATTGTCGTTTTCATTGCGCAGAAAATCAACGCCCACGTGGGAGCGGTCAGGACGATTGCAAAGTCAAAAAACCGCCAAGGACGCCAAGCAGAGAAAAAAGATTCAAAACAAGTGGTTTATCCACTCGGCTTCTTTCTTTCGTAACCGTTCACAAAATCCAAGGCAGGGGAAACCACGAATCTAACGAATTCGACGAATGCGACGCAAGCGATGGGCCGACTGGAGGAGGTAGAAAGAAATCGCCCCGCAGTATCCCCGACCAAGCTTGATCGGGGATACTGGGTCGGAGCTAGGGGCCTCCTCGGCTCGTTATTCGTCGGATTCGTTCGATTCGTGGTTCCTTCTGCCCACCGTGAACGGTTACTTTCTTGCTTGGCGTTCTTGGCGGTTCAAAAAAGCCACTTTGCAATCGTCCTGTGGGAGTGGCTGGCCGCCCGCCTTGGTTCGCTTCGGGGGATGCGTTGGGGGGGGCTTTCAAGGGACTCCCTTAAACACAAGCCATCTTGACGCCTCTAGTTGGATTGCGGGATCATGGGGGGAACCCTTTTTCTACTTTTCTTGTTAGCTGGGAGTCTCGTACGCCATGCCGACTGCTCACTTGGCTTTTGACCTTGGCGCTAGTTCCGGTCGCGCCATCGTTGGCGTCTTGGAGGGGAATCCCTGCCGACTGCGCCTTGAGGAGGTCCACCGCTTTGGACACGAGGCATGCTCGACGCCGACAGGCCCGGTTTGGAATTTGACCGGCATCTGGCTGAACTTGCTCCAAGGACTCCGGGCTGCCGGTCATTGGTGCGACGAAAACAACGTGCCCCTTGCGAGCGTCGGTGTCGATACCTGGGGTGTCGATTGGGCGCTGGTGGGGAAAAGCGGCGAGCTACTCGCCCTGCCCCACTGCTATCGCGATCCGCAAAACGGACCAGCCGCCGAGCGAGTTTTGGAAAAGCTCGGCGGATTTGAGCGTCTTTACCAGCGGACTGGCATTCAGTTCATGCCCTTCAATTCACTTTTCCAGATCGCCGCCAGGCAGGAGGCGGAGCCACGGCTTTTCGATGCCGCCGACCAATTACTGTTTCTTCCCGACCTGTTCCACTACTGGCTTTCTGGAGTCCGAGCAACCGATCGGACCATTGCCTCGACGAGCAGCATGCTGAACGTGGCATCAGGCGATTGGGATACGGAGTTGCTTGGCGAGCTGGGCCTGCCGACCAACCTGCTCGGCACAATCGTCGAACCAGGAACCTTGTTGGGGCCGTTGCGAAAAGAAATTGCACAGCAGGCCGAGGTCTCCGCCGAGGTGAAGGTGATCATGCCGGGATCGCACGACACGGCATCAGCAGTCGCATCGGTGCCGGCGACAGGGACGGATTCTTGGGCGTTTCTCTCCAGTGGGACCTGGTCGATCTTGGGGGCGGAGCTTCCGAAGCCGCTCTACTCCGATGCGGCGCGCGAGGCCTCTTTTTCCAATGAACGGGGGGTGAATCGTTCCGTGCGGGTACTCAAGAACCTGGCCGGGCTCTGGCTCGTGCAAGAGTTGCAACGTGAGTGGCAGCTTGCGGGGGACGATTGCGGCTTCGCGGAGCTGGTCGAAGAGGCTCGCCGTTCGGAGCCGTTTCGCACGCTCGTCGATCCCAACGACGCGGAGTTTGGAATGCCGGGCGACATGGCAGGCAAGCTCCGGAGATTTGCCCAAAAATCGGGGCAACCCGAACCGGAGAGCGTGGGCCAATTGGTGCGCTGCTGCCTGGAGAGCTTAGCGCTTGGCTATGGTGAAACACTCCGCGAACTAGAACGCCTACTCGGCCGGTCGATCGATCGGCTGCATGTGGTCGGTGGCGGCACGCAGAATCACTTGCTCAGCGAGTTGACCGCTGCGGCGGTCGGCAGGCCCGTGGTTACCGGCCCGATCGAGGCGACCGCCATTGGTAACTTGCTCGTGCAGGCGATGGGCATGGGAGAGTTGGCCGACCTTGCCGAGTTGCGTGCGATTGTTGCTCGCTCGTTCGAGCCGAAGGTAGTGGAGTCGCCCGGAGATGAAAGTTGGGAGCTAGCTCAGCGCCGATTCCGCGACCTGTTGAACTGATGCGAGGGTTGCTTTGGCCGTGGCCGGCTTTCCGTAAAGGAATCCTTGAGCGGTCGAGAATCCGATTTCCGAGCAGAGGGCATGGTCTTCTTCCGTTTCGATTCCCTCGGCCAGCGGTTGGATTCCCAGATCGCGCGTCATCTGCACAAGCTGCTTCACCATTTGCTGACGACCAAGACTGGCACTGGCGATGCCTTGGACCAGCGCCATGTCGAACTTCAGATAGTCGGGCGGCACATCGACCAGCTCCACGAGCCTTGCCTGTCCCGCACCAAAGTCGTCGTACGCGAGGCCCATATCGAGGTCCGTAAGCGCGGCGCGAAGCTCGCGCATCTCGGTGGTCTTGGTAGCGGTCGCTTCGTGGATTTCCAGGATAATGGGCCTGTCGGGAACCATTTCTCGTAGTTCACGAAGGGAGAAGATCAACAACTCGAGGTCGGCGATTTCGTTGGGGTGGGTATTGACGAAGAACAACTGCTGCGAAGGCAACGGTTTCCCCTCGCGAATGCCTTCCACACGAAAAATACGGCTTAGCTCCGATTCCAGATTGAGCACCGCCGCCGCCATGAACATCGTATGGGGATCTGCGAGCCCAAAGAGCCGGCTGCGCCCGAGAACTTCGTAGCCGATGATCGCCCGGTCGTCGATCGTGATGATCGGTTGGAAGTGAGGCAAGACAGCCCGGTCGGTCATCAGTTTGTCGAACTGGATGAGGGCTAATGCGCGATCGGCCGAGTTGTTTTCGACCGTGGAGTGGTGCGTGGCCGCCGTATCGCGGCTAGTGCGGAAAACGATCTGGGCGAATTGCACGAGGTCGCCGTGGTTCACCACGCAGCGATCTCGCACACGGTCGCCGTTGACGAACGTGCCATTGGTGCTACCAAGATCGTGGACGTAAAGCTGTTCGCCTTCAATAAGAAATTCCGCATGCTTGCCCGAAACGGTCGCGCTCGGTAGGGTCAACGAGCGATCGGGACGCCGTCCGACCGTGAAGGGAGAAAGGTCGAGCGTGAATCGACGCATCGAGTCATCGTCCGAAATCTGTCCACTGAGGGTCCAGATCGAAGGGGCAGAGAAGAGCGAGGAATTCATCGTGGTGCCAATAGGGTTGCAAGAGAAGAAGGGAGGTTTATGCGTTAGGAACACGGACCATCGATTCGGACGGGAGTGCCAACACTTGGGTGCTGAGGACCTCGCTTTCGGCGACGCGTACCTCCTCGGGTGCCAAATTGTCAATCAAACAGGGCCACTCAATATCTTGCCGAGAGTGGACGCGCGACGCCAACTGGGCGTAGTCGTGCCGGCCGCCGACAAGTTCGGCCGCAACATGAAGGACCGAAAGCCCCCAGGCCTCGGCCACGCAGTAGGCATCGGGCAAGGAAGTCGCGATGCGAACGGCCCCGAGGGACTCCATCGGGTTGTTTTCCAAAGAATCGTTGCACTCGGGGGTCAGGAGCAGGTGGCAGTATTCCCCTCCTTGTGAATCGAAGTATGGGTGCAAGGCATTCGAGAGCGTCTCGGACTCTTCTCCTAAGGACGCCATCCCTGCATTCTGGGCGGCCATCTTGTGAAGGGTGGGCGATTGGCTCACCAGCTCCTCCGCTTCGCGCTGAATTCTGTCGGCGAAGTGTTGATTTCCTTCTGGTTCGTGACTCAAGTGGACAAAGCGACCCTCCTCGTCCACAAGATTTCCAGTCAGTTGTTGGTCGAGTTCGGTGATCCAACGCGCGATCCATGGCCCTACGGGAACCTCTATTTTTTCAGAGACTTCTTTTGCGGAGGGAGAATCGGCGAGTATCGCTTGGAATCCTTTGCGCGCCGAGCCAAGACGTTCACTGACCGAGTCCAGTGTTCGAGCTAATTCGATAACCACTTGGCAAGCGACGCCGATCGCCGCCTGATCGATTCGGAGTTTCCACAGCCGTACGATCTGCCTGCCGATTTCGTCCTTCGACTCGGGAGGCGAGGTTTCTAGAATCGCTGAGCTTTGCGACGCTAGCGAACGTCGCATCTTTTCAAGGGGTACCGATAAGGATTGCAGGTGGTCTCGAAACCATTCGACGGCCCGTTCGGCGCTTGGGAGGCGCTCCTGGGGCAGGTTGCATCGCTCCAGGATCCAACGGGTCAAATCGTTGGCAAGACGTTCGCTTACCTCCGCTGCGACGGTCGACACTCTCTGGCCGGCGATTCGCCAATGCTGGGGCTTGCTTAGAGATTCGCACGGAATAAGGCCGTTGAAAAGCTCGACCCCCTTCTCGCGAGTGAGTGTGTCGGGCGAGTAACCCGCCTCCTGGATCGCTTGCCGAAGCCGACGGAGGGCGTTGCCTCCCAACTTTTTCTCGACGCCGGTTCGACCAAGCGCTGCGAGGCCGGCTACGTCGATCGGATGCTGGCCGACAAACTGAGCCGCCCCGCGAACGATCTTTCCTGTTGAAGTCGATCCGGGAGTTTTGTCGGAGGTCGGCGCAGCTGCCGAGGGAGACTTGAAGGATTGCCCACACCAGCTTTCCAGTAGCCGTTGCCGAATCAAGGAAGCCCAATCGTGAGAGGCCTCCGGAGAGAGCCGCGTGGTCCGGCGCAAGGCAAAGGTCCGAAGGGGAGTTCCAGATCCCGAGTCGTCGTCCGGCTTTATCTTTCGGAAGGTGTCGAGGACTTGCTGTCCTGGTGTGAGCATGTCGACAAACAGGTAGTCGGCAATCGAGCTCGTCTGTTTGGAGAACATTGCTGGTGCGAGTCGCTCGCCCATGTTGACGAGGTAGGCGTCGTCGAAGGGGCGAACCGAAGCGTCGTGCCGAGGAAGGCCCGCGCTGTCGTCACCAGGATAGGCTACTTCCGGTTGAGAGAGGTAGTCGAGTTCCGCCAGCCATGCAAAGGCATTGACCCGGCCGAGCTCCCCTTTCTCCGCATCGCGGCTCGTTGAGTGGGCGGCGATACCAAGGAGGCGTTTTTCGTCCAATTCCATCCGGTCAAGACTCGCACGAACGAGATACGCCACGTCGAGCATCATGCCACTGCCAGTGCCACCGGAGATCGATCCGACTAAATAAACTCTCACGGCGTCGCGTTGAAATCGGATTCCGGTTGAGGTTTCGATCTCTGCGAGGCGTTCGGGGTCCACCGCTTGTTGCAACACAAGCCGAATCCGCTGGCAGACTTGACGTGCATGGTCGACCATCGCCAATCGACCGAGCGGTCGGATGCCACCGGTGAGTAGCGATTTTGGGATATTGTAGAGCCAACGCCGGGAAATCCATCGAAGCAGCCGAGAAGAATCGTTTCGATAATCTTGAGGTCGCCTCAGGGCGGCACAAAGGGTTTCTTGCGGTGCGAGGGGAGGCCCCTCGTCGGACTCTCGAACAGCGGCCGAAATGGTCGAAGCATCGGTGTCGATCAATAGCATCTCTATGACCGATTGTTCGGCCTCGTTTCCCAAGCTATTGGCGACTTTTTCACGGAGCGCCCTCATGACCGAGGCGGCGGTTCCTCCCAGTCCGATCACTACCGAAGGGGTTAGAGGCACCTCCTCCGCATGAAAGTCGGGCGGCGATACTTGCTGACAAGGCTCCATCTCAGGCAGATCGAACAAGACCGGCTTGGATTGCTCCGACCAACTCGCCTGGTCCTCGTCAAACACTTGCGTTACGGAGTGGCTTGCCGGCGGCTGGACCGCTCCTTTAAACCGAGACACCGAGTGAGCGGGTCCGTCGGCTGCCGGAGTCTCGGTGGAGTCTTCGGCAGCCGAGGAGTCGGCCAACGATCGACTTCGGAGCGCCTTGACCAAGTCGCGACAACTGGGAAACCGGTGGTCCGCTTCCTTGGAGAGCGCCTGGGAAAGGGTGAACCGATCGCCTTCCGACAGCGATTCGAGTTGGGGGGATCCGTTGATATGTTGGAGCGTCAGTTCGGCTGCCGTCGCCCCCTGGAAGGGAAGCGTACCGGTGAGCATTTCTTGGAAAAGAATGGCCAAACTATACTGATCGCTGTGTCGGGTCGGGCAACCTTGGAACAACTCGGGGGCTGCGTAGCTCGGGGTCATCCCGCCCACCAGGGATGCCTGAGTCGAGTGAATATCTTTGACCAATCCGAAGTCGGCGACCTTAACGTGCCCCGCGACCAGGAGCAGATTCTCGGGCTTCACGTCCAGATGCTGCAACTCGCTTTGGTCGCAAAGGAAGTCGAGCGCATCGGCAGCATTGCTGAGGTAGTGGAGAAGCTCGTCGCGAGGAATCCCAGGCAACCCAGTCGCTTGGCATTCACGGAACCGATCGCGGAGGCTTCCATCCGCAAGTTCCGTGACGATAAAAAGTCGATTCTCGACGATCTCGATCCGTTCGAGCGAAAGCAAGAAGGGATGGCGGAGCGATTTCATTCGCTCCATGGCTCGCATCTCGACCGAAGCACGCCGCTGATCGTAACGTCCAAAGACGAGCTTCACCGCCTTGGCTAGACCGCCAGGTGCTTCGGCACGCCAGACCTCTCCGTACCCACCTGAACCGAGGCGGTCGAAAAATTGGTAGCCGGGAAGGGCAACATCGGGTTGAGCGGAGTCAGGACTCACGTTTGGTTCGATGCCTCCGGAGTTGCCGCCGTGTCGCTCGGTTGGCCCGACGGGTCGGTGACGCTGCTCGCCTTCTCGCTGCCGGTAGCGGTGAAGTAGCCGCTCACCGCTCGGTCGAGGTAGTCAGGGCGCAATTCAAGGGAAACCCCTTCGTAGATGCAGTAGTTTTTAATCTGGGCCAGCAGGTCGCGGGCTTGGCATCGCCGTAGCGGCCGGCCGAGGGGTCGGTAGTGTTTCTCCACCAGATAGTCCACCGCTTCGGGGCGATAGCCGCACCCGAGGGAGTCGCAGCAATGCTTGAATAGCTGGCGAAATTCGGTAAGTCCTGGATCGCCCACTTCGACTTTGTAAGGAATACGCCGAAGAAATGCCTCGTCGGCGAGGTCGTCCGGTTCAAGGTTGGTGGAGAAAATAATCAGTTGGTCGAACGGGACCTGAATCTTCCGGCCGGTCGCCAGGGAGAGGAAATCGAAACGATTTTCCAGAGGAACGATCCATCGATTGAGGAGCTCCGTCGGCTCGACGCGTTGACGACCGAAGTCATCGATGAGTAGGCAGCCCCCGTTGCTCTTGAGTTGCAGCGAGGCTTCGCTGACGTTCGCAACCGGGTCGTGGCGAATTTCGAGGCTGTCCATCGTCAGCTCGCCACCCACGACGACCGTCGGCCGGCCAATCTTGATCCAGCGATTGTCGACGGTCTCGCTTTTGATGATGCTCGATTGGGTCGCCTCGATCGGTTCGTGAAAGGCGGCGTCAAATAATTTGACGAATTGCCCATCTTCGATCAGCGTGCGAGGAATCCATATGGAGTTGCCAAAGCAGCGGGTAATCCGCTTGGCGAGGGTTGTTTTTCCATTTCCCGGAGCGCCGTAAAGGAAGAGGCCCGCCCCACTGTTGATGGCAGGGCCCAGGATGTCGAGCATCTTTGGCTCAACGGAGATGCCTTCAAAGGCCTTGGCCAAGTCCCTTCGCAGTACCGCTTCGGCACGAATTGTCTGGGCCTCCACCGACACGATGTACTCCTCGAGTGGTACGGGCACCGGGCCAATGTAGGCACAGGCCTGCATGGCCGCCCGAGCTCTCTCCGCCCCATCGTCGGTGAGCCGATAGCTGTAGTCATTGAACTGCCCCTGCCCCATATGGACGACGACTTGCCGGGTGCGCAACCCTACGAGGATCTCTTCCACCAACGGAAAAGGAAGGCAGAGCTTGTCCGCGAGGTCCCGACCGGTGGAGGTCCCGACCTGTAGCAGGTACTTGATCGCCAACCCTTCGATCAGAACGGAGCTTACCCCGACTTCTTCGAGCGTCTGTGGCTCCTGAGGAGAGAACGTCCCCTCCCCCAGAAGAGATTCAAGCAGCGCGGAAGAAGGTTCTGGTGCGACGGCGGTGGTCATGGATACGCGCGGCTTGGGATTGACGGACAGCGTTGGCAGAGGGAAGGAACGCAGACTTCGCGCCCTAACGTCCTTCCAAAGCTAGGTCACAGAAAGCGTCCCCCGAGCAGCCATCGGATAATGAGGAATAGAAGGGATGGGAGGGGACGGTTCGCCCCGACGAGGCGTAGCTCGTCGGCTAGGGGGGACATTGGAAGAAGGGGGCGTCAACTCCCACGATAAGTCGAATATCCGAAAGGACTTAAGAGTAGCGGCACATGGTAGTGGGAATCGGAGTCCGAGAGGGTCCACTCCACGGTCACTCGGGGATAGAAGGCTTCGATGCCAAGCCGCGAGAAGTAATCCCCTGTCGCGAAGACGAGCCGATAGGTGCCGATCTCCAGCGAACCGGTCGGGAGCCAATCGACAATTCGCCCGTCCGAATCGGTCACTCCGCTGGCCAAGGCGTTCCATTCTTCGGAGGTCTCTTGCTCCAGCCGGATGACCATCCCCTCGGCGGGCTGCCCGAGCGACGTATCGAGAACGTGGGTGGTTATCGGGCTCATGGTACCAGCTTTGCTAATCGAAGGAGGGTGATTTTGAGTTGCTCGGCCGCTGCGATTTTGATCTCGACCTCTGGTCGGTTGGGCAGCCGGGCCTTGAGGAGAGCGAGCATCTGGGCCGCCGTCTTGCCGGTCGCGCAGACGATGAAGAGATATCCGAATCGATCCAGGTATTTTTGGTTCAGATCGGCAAGACGCTGGAGTGTCTCGATGTCCGCTGCCGCCGCGCCCGATTGTTCTCCCTCGGCCCAGTCTCGCGTAGCGCCAAATTTGTCTTGAAGCGAGGTGAGATCGCCAATGCGCGGATGGGCCTCGAACGCTTCCCGCCAGTCGGCTTCCGAGAGCGATTTCCAGATCGTCTCGGCTGCGCTACGAACCGAGAGGCTGCTGTCAAAAGGCCGTCTGTCGAGCATTCCTCGCACCCATGCCTCCGCCGCGCAGCATTGCCTTAATTCTGCCTCGCAGCGACCGACCTCCAGCGAGTTGAGATATTTTGCTAAGGACACTTGGCACTGGCCTAGAGGATTTTGTGGGGACGTAGGAGATTCCCGGTTGGTTCGCCGATCAATTGGCCGACATCATAAATCAAATGGCCACGAAGATAAGTCCTCACCACCTTTCCGACCAGTGACTCGCCATCGTAGGGTGTTATTTTGTGGCGGAACAGGAGCTGGGAGGCGTTGACGGTCCAAGACGCATCGGGATCCCATACGACGAGGTCGGCATCTTTCCCTGGCGCAATGGTTCCCTTACGGTCGGCAAGGCCCGCAAGTCGCGCCGGAGCGCTCGACAATAATTTTGAGAGCTGGCTGAAGTCAAGGTTTCTTTCCCGGCCGCGCGTCCATACGATCGGGAGCGCGAGGCCCAGGCTTGCGATTCCTCCCCAGGCCGCTTCGAGATTTCCGTCGTCGAGGTGCTTCCGCTCGGGCTGGCAGGGAGAGTGGTCGGTCGCCACGAGGTCGATCGCTCCCTCCAGAAGGCCGCGCCAGAGCAGGTCGCCATGCAGCTGCTCACGAAGGGGGGGAGCGCATTTGAATCGGGGGTCGGCGTCGGGAATCCGCTCGGCTGCGAAATACAGGTAGTGAGGGCAGGTCTCTACCGTGACCGGTAAACCACGCCGCTTGGCCGATTCGATGAGAGCCAGCCCGTCGCCACTCGCTAGGTGGACAACATGCACCCGGCATCGGAATTCTTCGCAGAGTCGAAGAACCAACTCGATCGCATCGGTTTCCCACTTCTCGGGCCGCGACGCTAGGTAGTCGCGATAGCTCGTTTTCACTTCCAGGCCGGGGGATGGCGAATCGGGTAGCTCGGCGTGAACCAGTAGCGTCGTGCCGAGTCGGGCGAGGATTGGCATCGCTTGGCGGAGGACCGCCTCGTCGACGCTTGGGAATTCATCCAGTCCCGAATCGCACAGAAACGCCTTCACTCCGCAAACGCCTGCTCCAACGAGCGACTCCAGTTCACCAAGATTACCCGGAACGAGTCCGCCCCAAAAACCGACATCGACCCAGGTCTTTCCTGCCGAGGCTTCTTGTTTCTTCTGGAGCGATCGAGGGGTCGTGGTGACCGGACTGGAGTTAAGCGGCATGTCGACGAGTGTCGTCACCCCGCCACTCGCAGCGGCGCGGGTTGCCGTTTCAAATCCTTCCCATTCGGTTCGGCCTGGTTCGTTGATGTGGACATGGGAATCGACCAGGCCAGGCATGATGACCAAGTCGCCGTAGTCGATTGCATCGATATCGGTCGGCAGCTCGTGCGGAGGAACGACCGCTTCAATCTGATCACCCGCGACGAGGACGGCTTGAGGGCCGACTCCCTCGGGAGTGACAACGCGGGAACTGACCAGGGCGAATCGTGGACCAACGGGGCTCACTCGGCGCTCTCCTTGCGGGCGATCGTCGCACGAATGTTGCCAAACGGCTCGCTCACGGGAATGAAGACTTCGTTTGGGTTTTCCAACCCAAATGGCGAAAGGTCCGCCAACAAATGATGCTGATTCGGGAGGCTGATGTGGATTTCATCGATGAGCGAGCAGGCTTCGAGTCCCTTGCGCCCCATTTGGTAGAGCGTTGCCTGAACCGAAGGACTGAGAGTCGTCGCAAAAACTTCAACCAGCGCATTCCGAATGGTGCGGCGGGCCGAGGTCCAGTCGGCTTCGACGTCGCCGCAGGGCCAGCTTGCCTCGATGCTGGTGGCAAAGATGCGATCTCCAACGGGCTGGAGCGTTGTGTTCTCACACTGATGGTAGCCGGCAAAACTAGACGCCGTGGTCTTGAGCACCTCGAGTCCCGCGAATCCGGCGGAGAGCGCTATCCCGTCGCGCATCGCTACGACATCGCAAGTATTTTGTTCGCTCCGTGCTTCGAAGGCGTGGGGATGGGGTTGGCCTCCGATCTGAAGGCGATCGCGGAGCGTTTCTTCCCCATGGACCACCGCCAGGTCGACATGGTCGTAGCTCTGCAGGAAATGCTCTGCCACGATCGAACAGAAGGCCTCGATCGAATCGATGCCATGCTGGCTCGCGAGTACGTAAACGGTGTTTTTGACCGTATCGGTTGGCACGATGAGTGAATTGTCGGCATCGGTATACGCAGCGTCGAAGTCGCCCTGCAACTCGATCCACACGGTCAGTTCGGCAATTCGGTGCTGGTCACCCTCGCAGGCTATTCGAGAAACTCGAACCTGCGATTTTCCATAGGATTGTGTTTGAACAACGGGATCAGACATTCGAACCCTTCCCCTTCGGTCTAGTTGGCTTCGCTTCCGCGAGCTGGCAAAGTGTGTGGGCAAGAACCAAAGCCCCGTTGCCAAGCGCATCGGGCGAGGCAAATTCGTCGGGATGATGGCTCACACCCTCTCGGCACGGAATAAAAATCATCCCTGTTGGACAAACCTGGGCCATGAAGAGCGAATCGTGGTAAGCCCGGCTGATCATCCGCTGGTGGGAGACGCCTGCGGTCTCGCAAGCCTCTTCGATCGCTTGCACCACGAGATCGGCGCAGGTGGCGGGTGGATCGGCGTTGATTTGCTCCACCACGGTCTTCTGCTGGTGCTCTTCGCCAAGCGATTGGGCTTCTCGTGCGATGTGGGCAAGCACCAAGTCACGCCGATCGAGAGCGATGTCTCGGATGTCGATCTCGAGTTGCGTGCGCCGGGGAATGCTGTTGACCGCCCCCGGATAGACTTCCAGGAGTCCGGTAGTCGCGACGGTATCTTTGCTCCCCAGGTCACGGGCGGCGCGGTCGACCGCGACGACGAGCTTGGCTGCCGGCAATAGGGCATCGCGGCGGCCCTCCATGAGCACGGTCCCGGCATGGCCCCCGACTCCTTGGTAGCTCACGCGTAGCGCCGATGGCGCGGCGATGTGCGTCACGACGCCGATGTCGATGTTTTTTTGTTCGAGAAGAGGGCCCTGTTCCGTGTGAAGTTCGACGAAGGCGACGTAGGCATCTCCTGGAAGGGGGACGTCGCCGAGCGAGCCCCGTAGGTTGGTTTCTTTTCGTAAGGTCGCAAACGTCTTCTCTTCGGAGTCGACGAGTTGGTCCGCGTCGGACGGATCGAGTTGGCCCGAGAGCAGGCGACTACCGAGGCAGCCGACGCCGTAGCGTGTCGGTTCTTCGGAGGTAAACATCACAAGGTCGATCGACCGTCTTGGTCGCAAGCCCGCCTTCTGCATGGCCCGCACCGCTGCAAGTCCTCCCAGCACTCCGACGGTGCCATCGTACTTGCCCGAGTGGGGGATCGCGTCGCAGTGCGAGCCGGTGCCGACGGCCGGCAGATCGGGCTCCGTGCCGACCCAACGTGCGAAGAGGTTCCCCGCCGGGTCGGTGCGCACTTCAAGCCCCGCCGATTGAAACAGCCCGCAAAGGTACTTGCGAGCGGCCAGATCGCTGTCGGAGAGCATGATTCGCGTCACAGCGGGCGACGGGACATCGCTAAACTCGGCAAGCCGGTTTAGTTCCGTTACCAATGGGTCACTATCAATCACCATTTTTATAAAGTTTTCCATTTCAGTCGACGCACCGTTGGTCCAATTTTTTTGCGATGAATCTCTTCGTAGTGCAGGGACGTAGCCCTCTCGGTATCTGGTTTTATCCGGGCGTATTGTTGAGTGACGCGCGAGCGGAGCGGGCCGAACGGCTGCATCCAGGTCGTCGGGATTGGGATGTCGACGGTCCCTTTATCCCGCAATTGAGAAGAACACGCAACTCCTGCTTTGTTCCTAAGCGGGAGAACTTTGGATTTCGGCAATAGCCCTGTTGTTTCTACACGAGTCCCCGATTTTGGTCCAAACTCCAGGCCATACGATTCCCTGCAGCCCATTTTTTTCTTCCTTTGCGCCTCCGCGCCTTTGCGTGAGACCATCGGCTACCGGCTCCGAACGCCTGGAGAAGTAAGCCTCACGCAAAGACGCCGAGGCGCAAAGAAACAGTGGCGGATCGTTCACGGCGAGTAGGTTGGGCTTCCAGCCCAACGTTTTTTTGCAACCGTTTACGAGTCGAAAGAGGGAACCACGAATTTTACGAATCCAACGAATCAGGGAGGATGATTCCGATGGTCTCCTCCACTTACTCCGTTGCCAATTCCCATGCCGTTCGCCAAAGGACTTCGATGGCCGTGGCGACATCCTCGACATCGACCGCTTCGTCGGGATGATGGCTAATGCCACCTGCACAGCGGATGAAGAGGAGCCCGACTGGAAATCGTCGGGCAAGGATTGCCGCGTCGTGCCCCGCACCGCTGGTGAGATTCCGAACGGGGAGACCGGTTTGCTCGGCCGCCTGGTCCAGAAGCAAAGTCAGCGGTGCGTCACAGGCGACCGCTTTTTGAGTTTCCACCCAATCGACGCGAAGGCCGACTTGGCGTTTGGTGGTGGATTTTTCGGCTCCGGCTCGTAGCTGGTCGAAGACTTGTTCTCGAATCGCGTCGTCCAGGTGGCGAATCTCCAGCCGTAAGGTCACCTCGCCTGGAATGACGTTGCCGACGTTGGGCGAGACCGATAGCTGGCCCACGGTGCCGACCATTCCGTTGGTCTGGCTCGCCAGTCGTTCGAGCAGCAATACCGTCTCGGCGGCGGCGGCGAGCGCATCTCGTCTCGAGTCCATCGGGACGGTACCGGCATGGGCCGCTCGCCCCTCGAAGGTCCATCGTGCGCGCGTCTGCCCCGCGATGCCGGTTACGGACGCAACGGCGAGGTTTTCATTTTCTAGTACAGGGCCTTGTTCGATATGGGGTTCGAGAAACGCCACCACTTGGCCCGAGGCGATGGCACTCTTATCGATCCGGTCGACATGGCAGCCAAATGCTTCCAAGACATCGCGCAACGTCTGGCCGCCAGCATCGGTTCGTTCCAGCAACTCGAAGGGAAATTCTCCAATCAAGGCGAGCGAGCCAAAGTAGGGCGACTGAAACCGAACCCCTTCTTCCTCCGAAAGTCCTACCACCTCCAAGGGGATTGGCATCGGGCGGTCGCTTTGGACCGCCAACTCAGCCACCGCAAGGCCGATCATCACGCCGAGAACACCATCGTAGCGCCCCCCATTCACCACCGAATCGAGATGCGATCCGATGAGCAGACGTGGCTTCGACGCCCCCGCGCCATCGGGCGAAAGGCACCCACGGAGGTTTCCCGCGTTGTCGACCACCGGTTCGATGCCAATTGCCTGCATCCACCCGCCAATAAGTTGGTGGACTTCCGCCATGGCGGGGGAGCAAAAGGTGCGGGTGATTTCCCCTGGCTGGTCGGTGCATCGCGCCAACTGGTCGCAGCGCTCCATCGCCCGTCCCGCCGCATTCGCAAAGGCATCTGGCGGCAACCAAGGAAGCAACTCAGGGGCCATAGTCGATGGAGTTGGTGGAAGCTGGTTAGCGGAACGCGACGTATCGAGTATAGTAGCAAGCGGGTGTTTCCTACCAGTAGCGACCTATCTTCCTTCTACCCATCGTCCGTTTGCCACGAGGGAAGCCGGGACGACCGATCATGCCAACTCGCGACCACCTCCAGATTTGGATCAACGGCCATCGGCACGAAGTGCGCGGTGACGACATGTTTCTGTCGCTCAGCGACTTCCTTCGCGATCGTTTGCGGCTCGTTGGTACGAAAATTGTTTGCTCCGAGGGCGATTGCGGGGCTTGCTCGGTTTTGCTTGGTCGGCCTAAGAGCAACCGACTCGAATACCAGGCCATCGATGCCTGCATCGCCTTCCTCTTTCAACTCGATGGCACGCACGTCGTGACCGTCGAAGGGCTCTCGGGCGGCCAACTCACGCCGGTCCAGCAGGCGATGGTCGACTGCCATGGAAGCCAGTGCGGGTTTTGCACGCCCGGCTTCGTGGTCGCCATGCATGGCCATTGCGAGCAAATGAGTAGTGGGGAGCGAACCAATCGTGACGAGCCAAACTGGCGGCAGGCACTTACCGGTAACCTCTGCCGATGCACCGGTTACTCGCCCATTCTTGAAGCGGCGGAGCGTGCGCAGGCGGCCGGGTGCCCAAGCGTCGCCGAGCGTTATCCCCCTGCCCCGCTGCTGGCGGAGATCGCAAACAGCGCAACCGATGAATTGGAGATGGCGAGCGGTCGACGAAAGGTCTATGGTCCGACCGTACGAAGCGATGCGGTGAAGTTCTTGGTGGAAAACCCTGGAGCAACCATCGTCGCCGGGGCAACCGACCTTGGTGTGCAAATGAACAAACGCCACATCGCACCGACCGATTTTCTTCTCCTGAATCGTCTCCTCGAATTCAGGAAAGTAGAGGTGAACGACCAAGGCGAAGAGGGCCGCGTGCTAATGGCCGGCGCGATGGCGACTTGGGCTGACTTAGAAACCGTCCTCTGCAAAGAACTGCCGCAGTTTTCAGAAATCCTCTCCCGGTTTGGGTCGCCCCAGATTCGCCACATGGGAACCCTTGGCGGCAATATCATCAACGCCTCCCCGATCGCTGATTCCCTTCCCGTGCTGCACGTACTCGAGGCCCATCTAGGGATCGAAGGGCCGGAAGGCTCCCGGCGAGTGAACATCAACGACTTCTACCAGGACTACAAGCAATTCGACCTCGCACCAGGGGAGTTGCTCGCCCAGATCGCGATGCCATTGCCCCGGGAGGACGAATGGCTCCGGCTTTACAAAATCACCCGCCGGCGCGACCTCGACATCAGCACTTTTACCGCCGCGATTCGCATGCGACGGGACAGAGATCGTATTTCTGAAGCGCGCATCGCCTACGGCGCGGTCGGGCCAATCGTTTTAAGATTGCCGCAGACCGAAGAGTTCCTAATCGGCAAAACCTTTACCGAAGAGACCATGCGCCTTGCGGGCGACATGGCGGCGACCGAAATCACGCCGATAAGCGACGTGCGTGGTTCGGCCGATTACCGTCGGCAGCTCGCAAAAAACGTGCTTCTAAAGTTTTATCACGAAGAGCATCCCTCCCTTGTCGTCGTGTAGAATCCAGACTTCCATAACGAACCATGTCCAGCCTAGGCCAACCGATCCCCCACGAATCCGCCACCGGGCATGTGACCGGTACGGCACCCTACATCGACGACCTGGTGCCCCGAACGGACGAACTGTTGGTTGGTTTTGCCGGTAGCCCCGTCGCGAGTGGAACGATCACGCGGATCAACCTCGCCGCCGCAAAAGAAACGCCCGGCGTCGTGGCGGTCCTCACGGCAAGCGATATTCCTGGGAAAAAAATCATCGGGCCACTCTTCCAAGATGAGCCCGTGCTGGCGGAGAGAGAAGTTCTCTACGTCGGCCAGCCCGTGGTGATTATTGCTGCGAAAACGCGAGTGGCGCTCGAAGCGGGGATCGAAGCGGTATCGATCGACGTAGCCGAACGTACGCCGGTACTTTCGATCGACCAGGCGCTCGCCGCCAAGCGATTCATCGGGCCAGAAAGGCAGATCCGACGGGGCGACACCGCCAGCGCGCTGGCCGCCTCGCCCCACCACCTTCAGGGCGTCTTCCACAGCAAAGGGCAAGATCAGTTCTACCTCGAGTCGCAAGCAGCCATCGCCTACCCGGCCGAAGAGGGACAGCTTGTCCTTCATTCCTCGACGCAGAGCACGACCGAAGTGCAACGGAGGGTTGCCGAGGCACTCGGCCTTGGGATGCATGAAGTCGTCTGCATCTGTAAACGAATGGGGGGCGCGTTTGGCGGAAAGGAATCCCAAGCGACGCTCCCCGCTATTTTTGTCGCGCTCGTTGCCCACCACACAGGCCGGTCGGCGAGGATCGTCTACAACAAAGATATCGACATGCAGTCGACCGGCAAGCGGCACGCTTATCGTACCGAGTGGGAAGTCGGCTTTGATGAGAAGGGCCAAATTCTGGCTTACCGAGCCCAGTTTCATTCCGACGGCGGCGCAGCAGCGGATTTGTCGACTTCGATCATGCAGCGAACTCTGCTCCACGCCGAAAATAGTTATTTCATTCCCAACATCGATGTCTGCGGCCAAGTCTGCTTTACCAACAATCCTCCCAACACGGCGTTCCGTGGCTTTGGCGGGCCGCAGGCGATGGCGGTGATCGAGAATGTCATGCAAGAAATCGCAACGCATCGCCGCCTCGACGGACTCGACGTTCGGCGGCGAAATCTTTATGGCGGCGAGGGACGCGAGACGACTCCCTACGGACAGAAGTTGGGCACCAACCACTTGCCGGAAATCGTTAGCCAGCTCGCGGAGAGTTGCGACTACCGCAAGCGATATGCACAACTAGAGTCCACCAATGCCGCCGACCGCCTTCGGCTTCATGGACTTGCGCTGGTGCCGGTGAAGTTTGGCATCTCCTTCACGACCAAGTTTCTCAACCAAGCGAATGCGTTGGTCAACCTCTACACCGATGGGACCGTGCAGGTCTCGACCGGCGGGACCGAGATGGGCCAAGGACTCCACACCAAGATCCGCCAGCTCGTGGCCGATGCGTTTGGCCTTGCAACCGACCAAGTGCGGGTCATGCCAACTTCAACCGAAAAAAACAACAACACCTCCCCTACCGCCGCCTCGGCAGGTACCGACTTAAATGGTGCGGCGGCGCTCGACGCCTGCGCAAAGATCAAGCAACGCCTCGCCGGTTTTGCGGCAGGCCAATTCGCGTCGAGCCGAGTTGCCTCGACAGACAGCGGACTTCAACAATCCTCCGAGCTTATCGTCTTCGACGACGGAGCGGTTTACGACAGTCGACGACCCGACGAGCGCATCGCGTTCGGCCAACTGTGCGACGCCGCCCGGCGCGAACGCATTGACTTGGGAGCGCGCGGTTTCCACAAGACGCCTGGCATTGACTTCGACCGCGAAACGGGGCGTGGCACGCCCTTTGAGTACTTTACGCAGGGTGCCGCCGTGGCGGAAGTGAACATCGATCGATTCACCGGCGAGCTGATCGTGCCGCGTGTCGATCTGCTGATCGATATCGGCAGAAGCCTCAACCCGGGCATCGACATGGGGCAAATCACCGGCGGGTTCGTTCAAGGGATGGGTTGGGTCACCGCCGAGTCGCTCGAGTACAACGACCATGGCCTGCTGCAGAGCCATTCGCCCACCACCTACAAGATTCCCAGTGTCACCGACGTGCCAGGCCACTTCCACTGCCAGATGTTTGCGAACGACGACGACAGCAATAATCTGGGTGTCGAGAATGTCGGTCGAGCGAAGGCCGTCGGCGAGCCGCCACTCATGCATGCACTTTGCGTCTGGGCGGCGGTGAAGCAGGCGCTCGATAGCTTGACGCCTGGGGCAAGCTCCGACCTACGGCTCCCAGCGACCGGGGAGGAGATTCTGCGGTGCATTACGAAGGCGACAAAGGGCTCCCCAAGGTAAGATGGCGTACGGAAAGTCGTGGCGGTTTGGGGGTAAAATTAGCTTTTCTCGAGTCGCCAGAATTTCGGCTACCTTGATCGTACTGTTCCCTTTCCACTAACTTGGAAGTCGTTCGTATGGTTCTCCGCTTGGTCACCGTTGGGTTTCTTCTACTGATGTCTACGACACACGCCGATGACGAGTTGCAGCTACTAGAATCGGTCGCCCCGATCGTGGAGAAATATGCAGCATCCGTTGGCGATGTTCCGGTGGAGCGACGGGAGGTACTCGATCGGGCGGCTCAATTTGTTCTGAGCAAACTACGGGCCGGCAAGGAGGTGCCAATCACGTTCATCTGTACCCACAACTCCAGGCGTAGCCACCTCGCGCAAGTTTGGGCCCAGGTAGCGGCGGAGCATTACGGGCTTCCTGGCGTAACGACTTTTTCGGGCGGCACCGAGACGACCGCCTGCAATCTCCGCACCATTCGAGCGATGCGCCGCGCCGGCTTGCAGGTCGTGGCGACCAACCTAAGCGATAACCCAACCTACTTGGTTCAGTACGCCGAGAACCGGCCCGCGATCAAGGCCTTTTCCAAAGTCTATGACACCAAAGGCAACCCGCAAGAAGAATACGCCGCGATGATGTGTTGCGCGGATGTCGACCAAAAATGCCCGATTGTCCATGGCTCGTCGACCCGCATCCCATTGCACTACCTCGACCCGAAAGCCTCGGACGGCACCCCCGAAGAATCGACCACCTACGACCAACGGTCGGCCCAGATCGCAAAGGAGATGTTTTATCTCTTCTCGCGTGTGGCGAGCGAATGGAAAGACTCAATTACCACCCGCTGAAGCAGGTGGGTTTGAAAGTTTCGTGAGCTACGGACTAAAGGCCTTCACTCACGAGGGGATTACCTGAAATTTTCCATCGTCATCACTCGGCTCCGTACCGTCTTGGCCACGGATGTACTCGGCTATTACCTAGGCCCTCACGTTGCCGCTTGACACCACGAAAGGCTACACCGCGACTTGGGACGCGTGGAACCGACTGGTCAAACTGACCGACGACGCAGACAAGATCGTCGCCGAAAGTTGGCAAGGCCAACGATTGCGCCAAGACTCCCCAAAACGATCGAACATGGTTCGGGAACGACGGAGTAAGTGACGGAGAGCTGCGGCGCAAAACTGGTGATCTCGCGCGAGGCGAACCT
>QIKP01000051.1 GCA_003233055.1 Planctomycetaceae bacterium | reverse complement strand
GGGCTGAGGGCTGAGGGCTGAGGGCTGAGGGCTGAGGGCTGAGGGGTGAGGGGTGAAGGAACATCGTGCCGCCTCGCTAGTCGAGGCGATCCCCGGTCCTTCCGGTGGCGACATCAAACTCCGCCACGGCCGGTACAAGCATGGCCGTCGTGGCAAGTCCATAGGTCAGCAAAGTGACCAGCGTCGCCGAGCCGTATTGTTGTTGCAAAAAACTGGTGATGATGTAGAACGTCGCCGCCGGCGCCAAGCCGAGAGACCACATCAGAGCGCGTGACTCAAGCTTCCACCCCAGGGCGGCGTAGAGGGCAACGCCTCCTCCCGCGATGAACCCGATGAATGGCGCGAGTTGGTACTCAAATTGGTCGCCCAGAGCGACCATCATTCGCATGCATACGGCGATTCCAAGAAACAAGAAGAGCACCGTCCCGATGCTCACCGCCACGGCTTGCTGCGAGTTGCTGTACATCATCCCACAGTGCAGCCCGAGTACCGCTGAAAAAGATTGCACCACCAGGAAACCGAGCGCAAGAAAGACTAGGTTCTCCGTCGAAGCGTTTCCACAGTACCAAACGTAGGCGGCTAGCAAAATCGGCAGGAAAATCACCTCCTTGGAATTGTAGAGTATGCCCCCGAGCTTGCCAAAAATAATTTCTTTTGGCGTGAGATCCGTCACCAAAAGCAGATCGAGCGCCCTCGCATCTCGTTCGCTCGTAAGGGAGGTGACCGCCAAAGCGTTGACAAGTACCACACTCACGGCCAAGAGCGGCGCCAGGGGTTTTACAACAGCCGGAATCGCAGAATGCCACTGGGCAGCCATTGCGTCACCGCCATGGAGGACTTCTAGCATCGCGATGGCGGAAATCAGGGCAACGACCACGTAGGCGATCCGTACGGCAACGATTTTCTTCCCGTAGGCCCAGGTGCGGATTTCTCGCCATAGTATCGGATTGTCCCAAACCTCACGCCGTTTGCCTTGCAATGGGTGGATCGCTGCGGAACCTGTCCCCGAATCCGACGTGGCTGCCTCCTGATCGCCGGAGCTGGCGGCTGTTTCGGACGTTGAATTCCACGCTCTTACCCGGAAGATGGCAAGCAAATTCAGTGCAACGACTCCAATGACCGACGAGAGAAAAAAGGCGCTGACGGGTGCCCATCCGCCGATTGCGGCGTGGCCGATGCGGGCGTCCCTCGACAAGTCCGACTCTGCGGCGGCGAGTAAAGCTTGCCAGGGGCTCATGGCGATCGCCAAACTGCGGGCATCGAATCCCCCAAGGGAACTTCCTAGCGCCCCCGAGGCAACGGCTTCCCACCCCAGCAGCCAAAGCACCAGAAACAAAGTCGTGATTGCCAGCGCCTGGAACGTCTTCTCCCGCCAAAGCGCGACGGTCGACCCAAGGCTCCCCGCGGCCAAAGCACTCATCACGGTTACCGCCAGCACCCTTGCTACCTGCCCGTAAGAAATGCCTCCGAAGAGGACTACAAGAAAAAAGAAGGGGGCGGTCGCCGCGACGACCATGAGCACAGCCAGCAAACTCGCCAAGAGCCGACCAACCACGAGCTCCGCGTTGGTAAGCCTTGTGAGCAACAGGAGGACGAGTGTTTTGCGATCTTTCTCCTGAGCAACTGCGGCAGCCGTTAGAAGCGCGGAGAAAAGGATCGCGACCGAAAGCACCAAAGGGGCGAGCAACGCAAAGACTTCGGACCCAAAACGGGAAGAAATGCCGGCCGTCGTCGCCGACACATCGCCCGTAAGGATCTCCAGGTAGGTCCAGAGCAGGCATAGAAGCGCGGCAACTGCCACTGCGGGAACAGCATGAAACTGTACGCGACGTGGTGCGGTAGTCGCTTCGCGAGAAAAGACCGGACCGACGAACAAGGTTACCTCTCTCTGCCATCTCCCGGCCCACCGCGAGCGCTTGTCAGCGCGGCGTCAAGTGACTCCTGTGCCGTGTAGAAACCGACCAAGTGGGAGTCGAGGCCCCTGCGGCGAGCCATGCTCGGGGCAAGCCCTCAGTATAAACTGGCAGGCGGAAAGGGTCGAGCCGGTGAGGCGACGCAGCTCCGACCGGGGTTGGGCGGAACTATTTCACCCCACCAATCGGTAGAATCGATCTTGAGTGAGGCAGTTCGTGCGTCTCCCCGCCATTTAGACAGGTGCGAGAGGGAAGCGATTCGCTTAGAATACATAAGTGGAGCGGGGCGAGAATCGAGCCGGTGGTGACCAGAAGCACCTTTTCCACCATCGCTTCGATCCGTCGAGAAGATAAATTTGATAGGCTACTTCGCTTTCCGAACCTTCTACTCTGGCTACCCAAGGATCCCCCATGACCTTCCCTCGAAAAAAGTTCCAAGTCGGTCGCCCGAACGGCCGGCTCCGCCGAGCAATGCCGATCGCGGTGACACTCGCTCTTTCCGTTTCATTGATAAGCGAGGCGTGTGGCCAAGTCACTGCAAAGACTCTCATCGGCGATGCGGTAAAGGAAACTTCTTCCAGACGTTACGCCGACATCGGCAAGGCGATCCAGCGATTCGACAACAACGATCCACTCGCCGCGAGGAAGTTCTTAGAGGCGGCCAAGGAAAGCCATCCGAAGCTTCCGCCGGTCGATATGATGATGGCGAAAATGTACTTCGTGAAAGGGCAAACGGCAGCCGGACGGCAATCCTTGGAAGCGACGGTACGAGAAGTTCCGGGCGATCCGGAGCCTTTCTTGCTACTGGCCGATCAATCCTTCAAGGCGGGGCAATTGATTCAAGCGATGGCGCTGTACGAGAAGTCGATCGACTTGGTCGAAAAATACAGTGAGAATCCTCGTCGTCAGAGAAAATTTTCCATTCGCGCGCGAGCTGGCCGGTCCGCCGTCCACCAGCGCTGGAGAAATTGGAAAGCGGCGGAAGCCGACATTCGAGCGTGGATCAAAGTCGACCCCGAAGAAGGGAACGCCTACAACCGCCTTGGGACCGTGCTCTTCATGCTTGGTCAGGAACGAGAAGGGTATGCGGCGTTTGCCAAGAGCAAAGAACTCAAGAACGATTTTGCCTCGCCCTACGTGTCGGCCGCCACCCTGTACTACCGATTGGCCTCGGCCGAGAAAGACCAAGGAAAAAAAGAGACCTTTCTCACCAAGGCCCAACAGTCTTTTGAACGCGCCTACAAGGAGAACCCCTCCGACAAAACAACCTTGGTTGCCTATGGAAATTGGCTCGTCCAATCGGGCAATCTCCAGACGGCGGCAAAGGTCTTGGCCGCAGCCCGAAAGGCCCATCCGGGGGTTTACCAAGTCTTTCTACTGAGCGGCATCCAAGCTCAAATGGCCAACAATTTGGACGAAGCAAGAAAGTTCTACAACCAAACACTCGTCCTGGCTCCAGGGAATCGCGACGCAAACAATCAGCTTGCGTTGCTCCTCATCAACTCCCAGGAGACCGACGACCACGCGCGTGCGGAACAGATCGCCCGAATCAATGCCCAGCTCAACCCCAAAAGTTCCGATGCCAACATCACTTTGGCCTGGGTTCTTCGACAAAGAGGAAGCGGGGCGGCCGCCAATCAAGCCTACCAAAAGGGCATCCGTCTCGGGTCCATGGGGGCCGACACGAGCTTGCTGGTGGCGAAGCTTTTGATCGAACAGAATCGACAGGAAGTGGCTCAAGGATTGATCGAAAGTGCCATCGCCAACGCCCAAGGTGTTTTCGTCAATCGGGCCGAAGCCGAAGCGCTCCTCGAAACACTAAAGTAGTTCTCCTCTCCGGCAGCGCGCAAAAAAAGGTCATGGCAGGTCGATCCGTCGTCCTGCCATGACCTCTATCCTGAAGCAAAACACAAGCGGTGTTTCGCCCTCCCGTCTGTACTACCTCTATCGTCTTTGCCCACGATACCTCGTTAGCCGAATCCCCCGATTCTTCCGGCAAGGGCTTTCTCGGCGGACGAAGGGTGCCTATCGCCCCAATACGGGACCAGCGGGGGCAATGGGAGAGGCGCCTGCTCCCCCAAACAGCTCCACAGGCAGTCGCCCCAATTCTGCCATGCCGGCTGGCTCGACTCCTTCATATTCATACGGAACCGACGGGGCGACCGCTTCGCCCAGCCCGCAGCCTGAGCTACGGTAGCGGGCAGACGGATGCCAGTAGCAGCCCTGCTGGGCTCGTCGCAGACTGCGGATTCGCACCGAATCGATACAGGGACGGTAGTAGTTGCCGCCGCAGTACCCGAGTTTTTCAGGATTGCAGGTCCAATCGACCGAGCTGGTACGATGAGGTTCGGACGAGGCGATGCGCATCCCATTCGTATGCCAAATCCCCGGGGCAAGAAACAGGTTTCCTCCCTCCGCTCCCGTCGAAGCAGGCTGGACGAAAATCAAGCCAAGGAAGAGGAAGAAGACGAAAAACGGGACTGGGCTGCGTCGAGCAATCATCGATAGGGCCTTCGAAGAGAGTGGGAGAGGTCGGAATCGCCGGCAAACCGCTTGACCAACACTCCTCTCCTCATCGGCTGACGGGCAACCGACAACTGACGAATCAACCGACGGGCCGCGCCACCCGAACAGTGCAACCGGCAACAACAGACCCCCTTTCGCAACCCTTCCATACCCACCCGTTAGCAACCCACGGCACCAGGTGCAGCGGCACGAGAGAATGGCAGAGCTTGTCGTTCGTCGCCAGTATCCAGCGAGGCGTAGCTCGCCGGAAAGCGGTCGATTGACACGCCCCAGGGGCCGAGCTATTCTAACAGATTACTTCTCGGTTTAAGTCCTTCCCCTGCAACGGGTTCGCTCTTGCGGAATTCGTCGTTAGTGCCTGGGGCTTGGGCCGTGACAATTTGACAACCTGATTTGCCTCTCGCGGCGGGCGAAATACGCCACAGAAAGTGAACTGTCATGAATCCTGCGGAAATCCTGCGAATCGTCGACGCGATCCACCGCGACAAAAATATCGAGCAGGAGATCGTTTTCGAAGGAATCGAGGCAGCGCTTGTCTCTGCCGCCAAGAAGCATTACGGCGAAGAAGCCGAAATCGAAGTAAAGATTAACCGCGAAGATGGTTCCATCACCGCCTCCGTCGATGGCGAAGTACTCGATTCCGAAGAGACGGTCGGGCGGATCGGGGCTCAGACCGCCAAACAGGTGATGATCCAGAAGATCCGCGAGGCGGAGCGGGACGCCCTGTACGACGAGTACGAAGAGCTGATTGGCCACATGGTGAGTGGCATCATCCAGCGTTATGACGGGGGAGCGGCGACCGTCTCGCTCACCAACGTCGAGGCGATCCTGCCGCGGAGCGAACAAATCCCTGGCGAAACGCACCACGCCAACGAGCGGGTTCGGGCGAGTGTCTACGAAGTTCGCAAAGCGGGAAGCCGGGTGAAAGTGATCCTGAGTCGCCGATCTCCGAGCCTTGTTCGCCGGCTCTTTGAGCAGGAAATTCCCGAAATCGCCGATGGCGTGATCGAAATTCATGGCATTTCACGAGAGCCAGGATACCGATCGAAAGTCGGCGTCACGAGCAGCGATGCCCGCGTCGACTGCGTCGGGGCTTGCGTCGGGGTCCGGGGAAATCGGATCAAAAATATCGTCGACGAGCTGGCCGGGGAGCGAATCGACATCGTCCGCTGGGACGACGACCTGGAGGTATTGATCCCCAATTCCCTCTCCCCCGCGACCGTGGAGCAGGTAATTCTCTGCAAAATGCTTGGCCGGGCGATCGTACTGGTAAGCGAAGATCAGCTGTCGCTAGCAATCGGTCGTCGCGGCCAAAACGTCCGCCTTGCCAGCAAGCTCTCGGGCTGGGACATCGAGATCATGACCCAGGAGGAACTGGCCGAGTCGATCGACCGAGCGGTCGACGGGTTCAGCGAGCTGGAAGGCGTGGTGACGGAACTGGCCGAGAAACTGGTGGAAGAGGGCTTTTTGAGTTACGACGACCTCTCGATCATCGAGCCGGACGACTTGATGGAAATGGGGGGACTCTCCGAGGAACAGGTCAATGTGATCGTCGAACAAGCGGAGAAACGAGCCGAGGAAGCCGAAGCGGCAGCCAATGCAGCCCGCCGCAAGAAGCGGGAGCAAGACCGACTCCAAGCGGAGATCGCCGATGCCGAAGCGGCGGCCGCAAAAGCACAAAGCGAATCAGGCGAAGGGGAGCAGGCCCCCGGCGAGAACGCTGACGCGCCCCCAGCTGACGAGGGGGCTTCGCCGGCAGAAAACCTGCCCGCGGGCGATGCGGCCCAGGCCTCGGAAGAGTCGGAAGAGGAGGTCCCTACGGAGACCGCGGAAGAAGCCGAGCAAGTGGCCGCCGACGCTGAACAGGCGCCTCCCGCTGAACAGGCGCCCCCCGCTGGACAGGCCCCCCCCGCATAACCGACAATACTGGGCCCCCTTCACCGGTCGGAGGTTGGGCGTTCGATGTTCCCTTGTTTCGGCTGCACTTAGATTTTTTCTTTTCCACGGCACTTAAACGGAGACGTGGCCATGATTCGTTGACCTACGGACGCGGCTCACGCACCACGCGGCGAGCAACGGGCATAGCAAGTATCGTTGGCTGCGTGAACCCATTGGAGATGACGTTTTGGCGGTTCGTATTTACGCCCTGGCTAAAGAGCTAAACCTCGATAGCAAAGAGTTGGTTGATATCTGCTCGCGAGCAGGCATCCCTGGGAAAGGTTCTGCGCTGGCGAGTCTCGACGAGGAGGAGATCGCCAAAGTCAAGCAACATCTCTCCGGCGGTGCAAGTCCTGGCAAAGCCAGGCCCAAATCGTCGAATTTGAAGTCGAAGGCAAAGTCGGCTCCGCCAGCCATGGAGCGGCCCAGCAGCGCGGGAGCCAGCGACGATCGCCTCAAGGTCATCGTGACTCCCAAGGTAGTCTCCCCGCTCGCGGCGGTACAAGCGACCCGTCGGGCTGATTTGGAATCTCGCGACCAGGTGGCGAGCGAATTGCCGGAAGCAGAAGGAGAACCTTCCGTTGCAGAGGTGGTGGAAGGTTCGGACTCGCAAGCTTCGGACTCGGAAGCTTCCACGCCGACGGCCGAGGTTGCGTCGCCCAAGCCGGTAGCGGCAACCGAATCCAAGCGTTCCGAAGGGGCGGGGCCCCTCGCACGCATGGTCCGCCGCGAAGACTACATCGGTCCCGCCTCAACCGGCGGCAAGCTTCCGGTGGTCGGCAAAGGTGGCAAGTCCAACAAACCCAAGAAGGAGGGTCCCGGCGGTCGCGCCCGACCTGCCATCAAGTTGGCCCCCCTCCCTCCCCCCGGCTCGGGCCCTGTTCCCAGAGCCAAAAAAACTGACGACGCTCCCGCCCAAAAGCCCGACATGAAGCTGCCGGCCGATGTCCTCGGCGCGGGCAAACTTGGAAGCAAGCCACTAGCTGCTCATCTCCGTCGCGCGGAGAAGTCCCTGGAAGTAGAGAAGTCTCGCAAGAGACATACCTTTACCGATGGCGCGAATACTACCGACGGACGAACCGGCGCGAAAAAACCAATGCTTGGGGGACGCGAACACCGCCAACTCAATCGAAAGCGCCCCGCTCGTGGCGGCGGAATGCGAGGACCTCGACGGACCATGCGACGTCGCCGGACCGGCATCAATACGGCCGCTCCGCGAAACGATCGAGTGACGGTGCAGTTGCCTTGCTCGGTGCGCGAACTTTCCGAAGCAGCCGGCGTCCCCGCACGAGAGATCCAACGGATTCTCCTCGAAGAAGGGGTGATGGCGAAGATCAATGACCTGATGGACATTGAGCTGACCGAGTACGTCGGCGAAGAGCTTGGCGTAGAAGTCGATTTCTTGGCGGAAGTGACGCTCGAAGATCAGCTCCTTGCCGACCTCCGCGACCGGGAAGACCCCGAAGACCAGCTCGTCCCTCGTCCTCCCATCATTACCTTCCTGGGCCATGTCGACCATGGCAAGACATCGCTTCTTGACCACCTCATCGGTATTGACGTGGTGAGCGGCGAGAGTGGCGGCATCACCCAGCACATCCGCGCCTACCAGATCGAGAAAAATGGCGCTGGCATTTCTTTTGTCGACACACCGGGCCACGAAGCCTTTACCGAGATGCGAGCTCGCGGTGCCAATGTCACCGACATTGCCGTTTTGGTCGTGGCTGCCGACGATGGAGTCATGCCTCAAACCGAGGAAGCGATCAGCCACGCCAAGGCGGCAGAAGTGCCGATTGTTGTTGCCCTCAACAAGATCGATCTTCCCGGCGTGGATGCCGAGAAAGCAATGGCCGATCTATCGGCCAACGAACTGCAACCGAGCGAGTGGGGTGGCGATATCGAAGTCGTCAAGACCAGCGCCATCACCGGCCAGGGGATGGACGACCTCTTGGAGACCATTCTCACCATTGCCGACCTGGAAGAATACAAGGCAAACCCTCATCGCCCCGCGCTGGGCACCGCCCTCGAATCTCAACAAATCGCCGGGCATGGGGTCGAAGCAAAAGTCATCGTGCAAAATGGGACGCTCCGAGTCGGCGACAATGTCGTCTGCGGCGAAGCGTTTGGCAAAGTCAAAGCAATGTTCGACACGCTTCATCCCGAAATCCGAATCGAGGAAGCGGGCCCGAGCACTCCGGTCAACTTGCTCGGATTCGACATCGCGCCACAGGCGGGCGAGCACTTCTACGTGCTCGAAGATATTGCCCAGGCGAGAGAACTGGCGGAGAGCCGCCGCCATAAAAATCGCACCAGCTCCCTTGGCAGCACCGGTCCCATTCATGTAACGCTTGAAAACCTTTTCGATCGGCTCGAATCGACCGAAGAGGTTCAAACGCTCAACCTTATTTTGCGGTCCGACACCCGCGGCTCAATCGAAGCGATTCAGAAAGAATTCACCAAGCTCGATCACCCAGAAGTCAAACTCAAGACGCTGCTGTCGACCGTCGGCGGTGTGACCGAGGGGGACGTCCAACTGGCCCATGCCTCCGATGCGATCATCCTCGCCTTCAACGTTGTTCCCGACGAAAAGGCAAGGCAATTGGCCGATCGCCTTGGCGTTCAGATTCGCCGATACGAGGTGATCTACAAGATCACGGACGACCTCAAAGCGGCGCTCGAAGGCATGCTCAAGCCGGAGCAACGCGAAGTCGAGCTTGGCCGGGCACTCGTGCAACAGGTCTTCCGCGTCAGTCGACTCGGTTCGGTTGCCGGTTGTCGCGTCCTGGCCGGTGTGATCGAGCGGAACGGTCGAGCACGCGTCATCCGCGATAGCACGATCATCGGCGACTACCCCATCGACACCCTTCGCCGCGAGAAGGACGACGCCAAGGAAGTCCGCGAAGGCTACGAATGCGGCGTCAAGCTCTCCGGATTCAACGACGTCAAAGAAGGCGACCTGTTTGAAGTCTACAAAGTGGAAGAAATCGGACGGAAGTTTGATGGGTGATGGAGCACGACGTCGCTCGTTCCAGAACACTTCTGAACAGGGATCCAACAGAGATTTCCCAATGGCTTTGCGTTCGTCTTTCGTGAGATTCTACATGCCTTGCTGCGATCCACAGGGAGCCCCTATCGAAGTGAATTTTGTATTATCCGTGTAAATCCGTGGCTTTTTCAAAACTTGTCGTTTAGTCTAGCAAGGGAGTCATGGAGTCCCTTTGCACCAGCCGCTAGCGGTTTTGGCTGCCAAAGTACTCCGCCCCTACGGTGTTCCGGCTATCACCGCTGGATGGCCGAAAACGCCCCCCACCCTTATTTCCCCGCCCTTCCCATGCCGACCCGCCGCGTTCTTAAAGCTGCCGAAGCAATTCGTGAGGTCGTCAGCATGGCGATTCTTGCCGACTTGCATGATCCTCGGATCGAGAACGTCACCGTGACGCGAGTCGAGGTGAATGGGGATATGCGGAGTGCCAAGGTGCATGTGTCGGTCATGGGCGACGAAGCGAAACAGAAGACCTGCCTCAAGGGACTACAAAGCTCCGCCGGCTACCTACAATCGAAAATCGCCAAGCGAATTGACACCCGCTACACACCTCGCATCGAGTTTGAGCTTGACTTGGGCATTAAAAAGTCGATCGCCATGGCCCAGATGCTGCACGACGTACTCCCTGAGGATACGGATCCGTCGGACGACCGAATGGACGAACCACCACCCGACGCCGACAACTTGTAATCTTTTTTGCGACGCCACGCATCCGTGGCTGGAATCCCGCAGTTATCATTTTACACCGATTATCCGAGCGACACGCATGGCCACACCGAATCGCGGCACTCTCATAACCAAGCTCCTCGGAAAGATAAAGAAGCAATTCAAGCCGGTCGACCTTCCTATAGACCGGACGCTGATCGAGCATCTGCTCTTTGCTTGCCTACTAGAAAACTCGCCACACGACGTTTCAGAAGAGGCGTTTGGCTTGCTCCGAAAGCAGTATTTTGACTGGAACGAGGTTCGAGTCAGTACCAAGCGGGAGCTGGCGGAGACGCTCAAGGGACTTACCGATCCTGACGAATCAGCCCAACGACTCAAGCGAGCGTTGCACAGCATCTTCGAGTCGGTTTATGCCTACGACCTAGAGCCGTTAAAGAAACAGAACCTGGGCGAGGCGGCGAAGCAGATCGCCAAATACGAGGGGACGACCCCTTTCACGGTCGCCTACGTCACGCAAAGCGCGCTAGGCGGCCACGCCATTCCAGCCAATCGGGGATTGCTCACGGCGTTCTTCGTGTTTGACCTCATCTCCGCGCCGGAAGCCAAGAAGTCGGTCGTGCCTGGCTTAGAGCGGGCGATCCCCAAGGCCAAAGGGCGAGAGGTAGCGACGATCTTGCACCAGTTAGGGGTCGAGGTCGGGAAAAACCCCTACGGCCCTGCGGCACGGAAAATTCTCCTAGCCCTTGATGCCAACTGCAAGTCGCGCCTTCCCAAAAAGCCTTCCCCGCCACCCGCCCCCCCCAAGAAGAAGGCTGCAAAACCGGTAACCCCCGCCAAAGAAGCCAAAGTCTCGCCCAAGAAAATCGCGCCCAAGAAGGGACCTTCGCCCGTCGCCAAGAAGCCGGCGGACAAGAAACCTGCAGCAAAGCCCCCTAAAAAATCGGTAACGACAAAAAAGACGACGACCCCGACGCAGAAAAAAAAGAAAACGGTAACGAAGAAAGTCACGAAGAAGACCACGAAGAAAGTCGCCAAGAAGGCCACGAAAAAGGTCGCAAAGAAACCGACCAAGGCGAAGTCGACCCCAGCCAAGAAAAAAAGGGCCGCCACCGGTCGAAAGCCCATCACCAAGCGAAAACCGAAGTAGCCTTCCCCTGTTTTTTCATCTTCCTTTTTCCCGTTGAAACGACATGGCAGGACATTCTCACTGGGCCGGCATCAAGCACAAGAAGGCGGCCATCGACAACAAGCGTGGCAAGCTTTGGAGCCGGCTTTCCAAGGCCATCATTGTCGCCGCAAAGATGGGAGGGGGCGACCCAGAAATGAATCTCCGACTCCGCTATGCCATCAACGATGCCAAAGCGGTCTCGATGCCCAAAGACAACATCGAACGGGCCATTAAGAAGGGAACCGGCGAACTCGATGGGGGGAACCTCGATGAGGTCCTCTACGAGGGCATCGCACCGGGGGGCGTCGCCGTGATGTGCGACATCCTCACCGACAACCGCAACCGAACCGCCCCCGAAATCCGGAAATTCTTCGAGGTCAGTGGCGGAAAACTCGGAGCGTCGGGCTGCGCGGCTTGGATGTTCGACCGCAAGGGAATCGTCACGGTGGCCGACAACAAAACCGACGAAGAATCCCTGATGGAAATCGCCGCCGAGGCGGGTGCCGACGACGTCCGACATGTCGCCGACACCGATGGTGTCGGCACGTTCGAGGTGATCTCCGCACCCGATGCCTTCTCCGCCGTTTGTGACGCCCTCGCAGCGGCCGATCTCGAAACCGAATCCCGAAAACTGACTTGGCTCTCCAAGGAGACCGTCGCACTCAACTTGAGCGATGCCCGCCGTGTGCTCAAGCTGATGGAAAAGCTCGACGACCACGACGACGTGCAAGGCGTCGCCGCCAATTTCGACATTCCTGAAGAGGTACTGGCAGACTTGGAAAAAGAGTAGGCCGCTTGGCGGGGCCCCCCGAGGACGGGATCGATTCGCGAGAGGCGTCGCGCTCCACCAAGGACCGGGTCTCACTCCGCTTCGAGCTCCTCTGGAGCCGGTTCCGAAAGAGCGCTGGTGATTGCCGAAGTTAGTTCTTCTGACTCAGGTAGGACCTTCGATCGAAAATGGCGAAGGACTTCGCCTTGACGGTTCAGAAGGAACTTTTCGAAGTTCCACTGGATGTCGCTGCCCGGCTCGGGATAAGCCTCGGGGTCGGTCAGGAGCCTGTACAGATCGCACTGATCTTCTTCGCTCCGCCGAACGTTCACCTTTGCCAGTAGATCGAACTCGACGCCATAATTCTTTTCACAATACTTGGAAATCTCGTCGGCGTCGCCCGGCTCCTGACCACCAAACTGGTTGCACGGAACACCAACGATGGCGAGTCCCTCGTCGGCGTACTTCTCGTGCAGTGCCTGAAGGCCTTTGTATTGGGGCGTGAACCCACACTTGCTGGCGACGTTCACGAGCAAAACGACTTGGCCTTGGTATTTTTCGGCAAGATGGACCTCATCGCCGCCGAGCGTCTCCATCGTAAAGTCGAGCGCCGCGGGCCAATATTTTGCGATCTCTTCCCCCTCCGGCGCGGCCGCTTCAGCGGCCTGGAGCAAAGCGGCAAGTAGAAGCGTACCGAGAAACGTCAAAGACGTGCGCATGATTTATTTCCCTTGGGACAGTAACCGTTCACGAAAGCCAAGGCAGAAAAACCACGAATCACGCGAATCCTACGAATATTCGTGGCTCCTGCTTCTGGCTGCAAACACTTGGCAAGGTTCGTCTCTGTCGATTAGCGCTGATTAGCGTTCCCTTCCCTGAACCACAAAAGGAAGGAACACTTATTTTTCGCTAATCTTGGTCTCCTCTTTCCGTCAATCCTTCGCCGCTAGTTGTCAGCGATTCGTGGGATTCATCCGATTCGTGGTTCCTTACTTTCGGCCGTGAACGGTTACGAGGAGATAACGTTGCCGCCTCGTAACCCCTCGGATGAATCAATCCTTTCCGTAGTGTTTCACTGGATTTTTTTCGCGGTTCCAGTATTCTTGGAAGTCGAAGTCGGGGGAGTTGTCGAGGTCGTGGCATTGGAGGCAGTTGTCGACCGCTTTGCCGGGGCTTTGTCCTTCTTTATTCCCTTCGTTCTCGCCGATTTTGAGTCGTAATGCGGCGCGAAAGGTCTCCAGCTGGGCATCGGTGGCGTCGATGCTGCCACTCTCGGCGTCGGCATGCTGGAGCGCGGCGCCGTGGCAATTTTCGCAGCCGTTGGCGGTTAGTTCCGGGGTGTCGTCGAGGCTGGTGTAGCCGTCGGCCATCGGGGCAAACCCTTGCGGGTCCCAACCGGTGACGTGGCAACTAAGGCACTCCGGGTCGTAATGGCGAGGCGGATCGAGATCGACCAAGGTTTGCGTCGCGTGGGCGTGCGGGCTCTTCGTGAAGACTTCGCACGCATCGGTATGACAGTCGGCACAGCTCTCGCTTCCGGCGAACTCACCACCTGGAGCGCGCGACGGCTTGCCCGTGAGTGGCTCGAAACCTTGGCCCGAAGTGACGAGTGTCTTGAGTTGGTCTTGGTACTTGATAAGGAGATTTTGCATCTCAGGGGCATCGTCGAAGCGGTGGTCGAGCGGCACTTTTTGGTACCGAATCCGCGGTGTTCCTTGCTTGTAAATCCCGATCACCACGGCGTACATCCCTTTGTGGCCGACTTCGATGAGCTGCGTCTTGCCGCCGGCGAGCGGGATCGCCTGATTCGGCGGTTCGTCCCCCCCTTTGCCAGCCACGACCCAACTAAACTGTGGAAATCGTGCAGCGAGCGCCCTGGTTTCGTCGACTTCCCCGTAGACGAGCAGCACCAACTCGTCGCATTTCTTCGCTTCCAACTCAGGTAATACCTGGGCAATTGCCTCGGCGGGAGGCAGCGTGACGAGGTCGCGCATCGCGTTCACGGCTTGCGTCTCGGCCGATCCCATGACCGTTGTCATACCAATGCGCAGGCCGCCTGCTTCGACGACATGAAACCGCTTGGTAAAACCGCTCTCCAAGTCGACTAGGCCGACGTTTGCTGAGACGAGTGGGTTGGGGGCAAGGTTGACCGACTCGCTCAACACGTCGAGCCGCAGATCTTTGTCGCCAAAGCCAACCGCCGCGTAGTCCATTTGCCGCAGCGCGTCGTACGACCAGTGGAGTTTGATTTGTGCTTGTGGTCCGTACCGCCGACTCACTCCGCCAGCATCCATCGCAACGATCGGCCAGCCAGCGTCGCGGAGTTGCTTCATCATGGTAAACCGCCGCTTGAAGCCCCCTTTTTGGTTTTCGAGTCCCGCACACCCGCACGGTTCGAGGTACCCCATCTGCTCGCCGGTAAACATGAGTGCCACGTCAGGCTTGGGCCAGTCGACGAAGATCGAGCCATTCGCTTCGATCGGATCGACTTTTGACTTGCCACCGGACGCCAATCGAAACAGCGGTCCGCCGGTGCGTCGAGCATCGAGCGGTGGTTTGGCAACGAACCGCCCCTCGAACCGGGGGCCTTCCGCCAGGGTGGCAATCGACCGCGCTTCGCCAAAGCGGATCGTCGTTATCGAGGTCCCTTGCTTGTTCGGGAGCTCTTGCCGAGCGTTGCCACTGATCGCCACCGCGCCCAGGAAAGCCCCAACGAACAGGACCACAAAAGTGGAGAGAACTCGGGGACGAAAGGGTGTGGGCGAATACGGCATGAGAGCTCATGGGGAGGGTAGGGAGCAGTGTGGCCAGGAAACAAAGGGGCTGTTTACCGGATGCTGTGTACTCGGATTGTCGACTCTCGCGGCCTATTTCTCCAGCCCCAAGCCTGCTAGCTAGCAAGGTTGCCCGAGGCAGCCCCTCGTTTTCAGGCGTCTCGGCATCGGTCGGCGGCCCGCTTCCGGTGCTGGTCATTCCCTCGGGCGCGGCAGCCGGAGTCGGGCGAAACGAGCCTCGCGAGTTCGGTAAAACCCGCTCCTTCGTGCTTTCCTGCGCCGCTACGGGGAGACGCTCGTACGGCGGATCGTGTATCGCACGTCGAAACCGATCTCGGGGCTCACGGGATGGTTCGACCGGAGCACCACATGCCCCGCCTCCCCTTGCCCCGATCCATTGCGAATCACCGGGGGCAGGCCTGGGGGGATGCGCACCGTGAGCGGTAGATGCACGATACCCGGACGGAGGACCCTCGCTTCGCCAATTTCGATCTCTATCTCCTTGGGATCGCAACGGGCTACTTCGAACTTGATTTCCTCGGCATGTTCTCCTTTGACCGACAGGAACAGCGTGACCTGTTTTCCTTCGCTGCTTTCGACATTGCCCAGGAAGACACTATTAGCAACCTTGTTCCACGCAGCTCCCCCCCGAATGTGCATGTCGCCAACGACACTTCCTAGGATTGGAATCGGCGGGAACTCATCGGCCCCTTCGAGGTTCGTTTTCAGGACGACCCAATCGTGAATTTTCCCCAGCGGCAAGCCCGACTTGGTTGTCACGTCGATACGGACCCCCGACAGCGCGGTAGCGTCGGGCAGCTCGTTCTTTGCCACAGGCACGACCTCCACCCTGTACCACTCGCTCGCTTCTTCTCCATCCATCTTCGCCGAGGTAACCTCCCAATCCTCTTGCTGGAAGGCCATGACGTAAAGACTCGCGGTCCGCTCTTCACCAGCATTCAAACGATCGAAAAACCACTGCTGCGGGCTAATGCCATGGACGTCGGTCACCCTCCCTTCGACACTCAATTCGACTCGTTGCGCGCGAGGGTCGTTGGTTACTAGGGTGGCCGTTTGCCGAAACGGGCCAGGTGCCGACTTAGCGATCCAGCTTAGCGTGACGGGAACCTGCTGGCCGGGCTTAATCCGTTCGCCATCCACGTCGCCCACCGTGCATTTACACGAAGTCCCTTCCACACTTATTCGAAGCGGCATGTTCCCGGTATTCGTCACCTGAAATGAATGCTCACGCGTCGACCCTCGTTCCATCGACCCAAAGTCGTGGGTCGTCGCATCGATCTCGAAGTGGGGATAGGCGGCCTCTGCCCCAGCGGCTCCGCGCAGTAGGGCCATTGCAGCAATCGGTTGCGCTGGCCTAACCGATTGGTACGCCGAGCCAACGCCAATCGCAGCACCAACGCCAGCCGAAACCGCGATAAAAGCAAGAAGCGGTAATAGACGCATGGAAAAAATGCCTCGGAGGATCCTATCAAATCGCTGCCGCCTGAGAGTATTGTAGGAGGACTTTCTTGCGATGTCGACCGATCAGGCCTTCGCATCGCGAAATTGCTGACGCAAGTCATCGCGACACTTGGTGAAAAATGCCTGGAAATCCGCCCGCTGGTAGTCGGGATAGGTCCACTGCTGCGCGACCCAACCGGTGGAGCGGGCGTAGCCGAGCGTGACCTCGGCATAGATTCCTTGCGAGAGGTAAATGCGGTGCGAATGGTTCTTGGTCGACGCAAGCACCAGCTTCGACAGGGAGATGTAGCCCGGGTCGAGATTCAGCGGCCGCGGCTCGGGATGCGAGTTTGCCTCGGCGTACTCCGTTTCCCAGGCGTTGGTCGCGTGCTTGAGCCGGACCAACTCACCCGGGTCGATCGGCTCCGCAGAAACGACAAACTGCTTCTTCAACCCCTCGCCCATTTCTCGGGCGTAGTAGTCGGTATCGTCAAAGGCAAAGGGATCGCTCACCAAAGCCGTCGGGCCAAACGTGGTTTCGATCGTCTCGCGCGACCATGCGAGCGCCTCGTCGTAGCGACTGACGATCGCGACGAGGCGGAGGACTGGTTGGGGGGTGGAGATGGTTCCCATGGCATGTTCCTTCTCACAGTAGCGCTAAGAATTCATCGACCGTGAGGTCTGCATGCCGAATAATCGAACGCAGCGTACCTCTCTTGATCTCTCTGTCGCTCGGAACCGTGATTCCCTTCGGAGGATCCGCGCGATGAACAAAAGTAGGGCTACTCTTTTCCCTCTCGCGCGGGCCTCTCTCCAGGAGAGGGAATAGATTGTCCTAAATCGATCAACCAGAAACAACACAGACCTGCACGTCGAGATCGTCCTCGGGAATCGCCATTCCGACTTGCTCCGCGCCATCTAGCCAAGTGGCAATGGCGTCGCGGATATTGATGAGAGCCTCTTTGCGAGTGTCACCTTGGCTGATACAGCCCGGCAGGCTGGGAACTTCCGCCACCCAGCCCCCATCTTATCCTATCGGCCATTCCATGCCAAATCGTCCTAGTGCCGCTCAATAGGCCCTCGCGAAAACCCCGCGACGCTCGCTCGCCGCGCCGGTAAAAATACATTCCCCCGACTCGGCGTCGCCATCGATCGGGATGCACCGTGCGGTGACCTTGAGTTTCTTGAGCTTCGCTTCCATCTCAGGTCCATCGACGAAGTGGCAATAAGCCAGTCCGCCCGGCGCATCGGCAGCGAAAAACTTCTCGAATTCTTCGAGGCTGTTGATCTCTACCGTCGCTTCGTCGCGCAGCTTCACGGCGCGGTCGAACAAGGTTTGCTGGATCGTTTCGAGTGTCTTGGCGATCTCTTTCACGACGCCGGCTCGCTCCAGGAATTCGGGTTTGCCACCCAAGTCTCGCCGGGAGAACGCGACCTTCCCCTCGGCAATATCGCGAGGGCCGACCTCGATGCGGATCGGCACGCCACGTTTCACCCATTGCCATTTCTTTTCGCCACCACGGAGGTCGCGGTCGTCGAGCTTCACACGAACCGGTGCGCCGTCATAATGTTCCGATTCCAATTCGGCCTTGAGCGACTCGCAGTAGGCGATCACATCACCCCGTTGGTCATCGTTTTTGTAGATCGGAAGAATCACGACATGGGCGGGCGCGAGCTTCGGTGGCAGCACGAGGCCATCGTCGTCAGCGTGGGTCATGAGGAGCCCGCCAATCAGCCGAGTGGAGACCCCCCAGCTGGTCGTCCAGGCATGGACCAGCTCGCCCGATTCGGATTGGAATTTGATCTCCTGCGCCTTGGCAAAATTTTGCCCGAGGAAGTGGCTCGTGCCGGCTTGCAGGGCCTTGCGGTCTTGCATCATCGCCTCGATCGAAAGCGTGTCGACCGCGCCGGGAAAACGCTCGCCGGCCGTCTTTCGGCCTTGGATCACGGGCATCGCCATCGTGTTCTCGGCGAAGTCGGCATAGAGTTTGAGGATAGCCATCGTCTCGGCTTGGGCCTCTTCGGCAGTGGCGTGGACCGTGTGACCTTCTTGCCAAAGGAATTCGGCCGTGCGGAGGAACATGCGCGTTCGCAATTCCCACCGGACAACGTTGGCCCATTGGTTAATCAAAATCGGTAGGTCGCGATACGACTGCACCCAGCGCGCGAACGTCGCGCCAATGATCGTCTCGCTCGTCGGCCTGACGATGAGCGGTTCTTCGAGCTTCGCCGACGGGTCGGGCATCAGGCCTCCCTGGCCGTTGTCGACAAGCCGGTGATGCGTCACGACAGCGCACTCTTTGGCAAATCCCTCGACATGCTCCGCCTCCTTTTCCAGGAAACTCATCGGGATGAAGAGCGGGAAGTAGGCATTCTCGTGGCCGGTCGCTTTGAACATGTCGTCGAGCCGCCGCTGCATGTTCTCCCAAATCGCGTAGCCCCAGGGTTTGATAACCATGCACCCGCGCACGTCGGAGTTCTCCGCCAGATCGGCCCCCTTGATGACTTGCTGGTACCATTCGGGGTAGTCCTCGCTGCGGGTGGGCGAGATCGCGTTTTTTGGGGGTTTAGCCATCGGAGCGTTGAAAGTCCAGGGTCAAGGGTCAGGAGCAAAGAAGGCAAGCGGAGGCCGTGAGGCCCGTGGCCGGCCGCCCCTGTGCAAGCGGGCATTCTAAGCGACTTGGCGAAGTAGGTGAATGGCGGCCTGAATCTCTGGGGGAATCGGGCGAGGCGTAGCTCGCCAGCTACGGTTTGTGTTACTATTCCTTTTCGTCTCCCCTTGCTCTCCCCCGCCCTGCCCCCCCAGCCCCCGTTTCCTTCCATGTCCCGCCGCTACGCTACGCAGCTCGCCCACAACGAGCAGATTTCGCAAGTCTTTCTTGCCAGCGACAAAAATCTCCGCCCCAATCGGAATGGAAATTTCTATCTGCAATTAGGCCTGGCCGACCGGAGCGGGTCGATTGACGCCCGGCTTTGGAACGCCAGTGAGAAGGATTACAAAAACTTCGAGAATGGCGACTACGTGATGGTCGATGGCAGCACGCAGTTGTTCCAAGGCAACATGCAGCTCATCGTCAATTCGCTCCGCCGAGCTCGACCTGATGAAGTCGACGAGGGGGACTTCATGGTCAAGCAGCCGGCTGAAATCGATAAGCTAGCGACCCGCCTCGCCGAGATGCTCCGAAGCCTCCAAACGCCCGAGCTGCGGAACCTGGCGGAGTGCTTCCTGATGGACGAAGAGTTCATGGGCAAGTTTACCCGCGCGCCGGCCGGCATGAAGAACCACCATGCGTACAAGGGGGGGCTCCTCGAACATGTTGTCAGCGTCATGGAGCTCTCGCTACTCATCGCGCCACGCTACGCCGGGCTCGATGGCGATAAGCTACTCGTCGGCGCGTTCCTGCATGACGCCTCGAAGATCGATGAACTTTGCTACGAGCGCGAGATCGGCTACACCGACGAAGGCCAAATGCTGGGACACATGGTCATGGCGATGAGCCTCGTCGACAAAAAGATCCTCGAGGCCGAACGCCTCTCCGGAGACCCCTTCCCAAAATCGCTCGCCACCGAAATCAAGCACATCATCATCAGCCACCATGGTCGGCACGAGTATGGCAGCGCCAAACTACCGATGACCCTCGAAGCCGAGGCACTGCACCACATCGACAATCTTGACGCCAAGATGGCAAGCTACTCAACGCTTCTGAGCGACTGCCCTAACTCCGATAGCAACTGGACCCAGTACTTTGCCAACATTGGCCGAAAACTTTATAAGGGCGCCAGCGAAGAGTAGGCATTCCTCTTAACCGACGAGGCCCTCCTTTGGCGGGTAAACTCCACTCGTCGACGAGGGATCGATCCACTAACCACTGACAACATAACCAACTGACCAAAAACAATGGATTTCTTCAATAATATCGGCGTTCTCTTCACGGTCGAAGGCTTCTTCACGCTGATGATGATCATTCTTCTCCAAGCGGTGCTCGGCTTCGACAATTTGCTCTACATCTCGATCGAATCGAAACGGGCGCCCAAAGACAAACAAGCCTACGTCCGCCGGCTGGGCATTGGTATGGCAATTGTCCTGCGGATCGCGCTACTATTCGTGCTACTCATCGCGCTCGACGCAATCAAAGAACCCTTCTTTGACATCCATGTCAAGAACGTCGTCTCCGCCAAGTTCACACTCCATGCCTTCATCACTCTCGGCGGCGGTGCCTTTATTCTTTACACCGCCATCAAAGAGATCATGCACCTCGTGGCGATCGACCCCAAGGACCACGACGCCCACCAAGGCAAGACAAGTTCCACCGGCAAGGTGATCTTTTGGATTACCTTGATGAACCTCGTCTTCTCATTCGACTCGATTCTCTCTGCCATGGCACTGACCGATAACTTTTGGATCATGGCGGTCGCGATCATTGTCAGCGGTATCATGATGATCGTCCTCGCCGATCACGTTGCCGAGTTCCTTCAAAAAAACCGGCTGTACGAAGTGCTGGGGCTCTTCATCCTGTTCATCGTCGGCGTGCTGCTCGTTTCCGAGGGAGCGCACCTCGCGGAACTGGAACTCTTTACGCATGTGATTCACCCCATGCAAAAGAGCACGTTCTACTTTGTGATCGGGGTGCTGATCGTGGTCGATCTCGTGCAAGGCCGCTACCAGAAGAAGCTGCTAGCCAAAAGTAAGCGAGTGATGGGGAACGCCTAACGCTCGCGTCGTCTGTTGTCTGTTCCTTGTACTCTATTTTTCACTCTGGACCCTGACTCACCATGGACGATGACCTCCATATTGCGATCCACTCTTACACGCGCCAGCCCGCTTATAAACCGGCGAAGCCGGCGGTGATTGCGGAGCGCCTCGGGCTGCTCGACGACGAGCAAGTCAAGGCGGTGCGGCGGGTCATCAAGAAAATGATCAAGGCGGGTGAGCTGCAGTACGGGCCCAATCATCTCGTGCTGCCGACCGACGATGCGGCCCCAATCGATGAAGCGGACGACGAAACTGGCGACGAAACTGCTGACAAGGTGGTGGCCGCCGAAAAACATCCTTCACGGACCGTGATCATGCCCGACGAAGAGAAAGAACATCGCCCCCAAAGCTCAACCGAGCAGAGCCCATCCAAGCGGGATCCGAAAAGCCCGTCGAAAAGTCGCGACCACGTTATCGGCACGTTCCGCCGGGTGTCGAGTGGCGACGGCTTCGTCCGTCCCGAGGGGACGCCCGCTTCCGCCGGCAGGGAGAACGACGTCCACGTCACCAAGCGTGCGACGCTCGATGCCGCGAGTGGCGACAAGGTGCGTCTCAAAATCGATAAAAAATCGGGCTACAAGGGCAAGCCCGAGGGGCGTGTGCTCGATGTGGTCGAGCGCGCGACGAGCCGGTTCGTGGGCGTTTATACCGAATCGGCCGACATGGGGCTTGTCGCGATCGATGGCAAGATTTTCAGCGAGCCGATCTACGTAGGCGATCCGGGTGCCAAAGGAGTCAAGCCGGACGACAAGGTCGTGATCGATATGGTCCGTTTCCCGTCGCACGTCCGCAATGGCGAAGGGGTGATCGTGCAGGTGCTGGGGGCGAAGGGCGACCCAGGCGTCGACACGATGAGCGTGATCTACGAGTTCAACCTGCCGGGCGAATTTCGTGACGAGGTGCTGGCCGACGCCCGTGCTCAAGCCGACGCCTTCGACGAGTCGATCCCTTCGAATCGCCGCGACCTAACTGGCGAGACGATCATCACCATCGACCCGGTAACGGCTCGCGACTTTGACGATGCGATCTCGCTGAAAAAGATCGACAGCAAGCATGGGGACGGAGGCCATTGGCTTCTGGGCGTTCATATCGCCGACGTGAGCCACTTCGTTCCGGAAAAAACAACGCTCGACGCCGAGGCGTACGACCGGGCGACCAGCGTTTACCTACCCGATCGAGTGATCCCGATGTTGCCGGAAATCATCTCCAACAACCTCGCGAGTTTGCAACCCGACAAAGTGCGCTACGCGATGACGTGCGAGATCGAAATGACTGCCGAGGGAGTGCCGGTGGCGGTGGAGGTCTTTAAGAGCGCGATCAAAAGCTGCCGGCGGTTTACCTACGAAGAGGTCGACGACTACCTAGCCGACCGCCCCGCGTGGAAGAAAAAGTTAACGCCCGAAGTTCACGGACTGCTGGCCCATATGCACGAGCTGGCGATGCTGCTTCGTGGGCGGCGGTTCGACGCCGGAGCCCTCGAGCTCTCGATGCCAGAGGTTGAGATCGACCTGGACGACGACGGCAAGATGTGTGGCGCGCATGTCGAGGAAAGTACCGAAAGCCACCAAATCATCGAAGAGTTTATGTTGGCAGCCAACGTCGCGGTGGCGACGAAGCTCTCCGACGCGGGGCTCATTTTTCTGCGCCGTGTGCATGGCGATCCCGATCCGCGAAAGCTCAAGGCCCTCACCGAATTCGTCCGCGAATTGGGTTTCCAAACGGAAAGTCTGGAAAGTCGATTTGAAATACAGCGGCTCCTCGGTCTGGTGAAAAACGACGCCCGGCAGCACGCGGTCAACTACGCGGTGCTGCGATCGATGCAGCGCGCGACCTACAGCCCCGAGGAAGAAGGCCACTACGCGTTGGCGGCCGACAACTACTGCCACTTCACCTCGCCGATCCGCCGCTACCCCGACCTGATCGTTCACCGCCTGCTCCACGCGCTCGAGACCGGCAAGAAACCGCGGCAAGAAATCGAACGCTACTTCCAGTGGGGCGACCATTGCAGTGATCGCGAGCAGCGTGCCACAGCCGCCGAACGGGAGCTGACCAAAGTCAAGCTGCTCCACTACATGGCCGACAAAATCGGCACCGAGATGGAGGGGATCATCACCGGAGTAGAGCGGTTTGGGTTGTTTATCACCGGCAAAGAAATCCCAGCCGAGGGGTTTGTGCATATCTCGGCGTTGGGGGACGACTACTACCGATTTGACCGCGTGACGCATACCATCACTGGCAATCAGGCAGAAAACACTTACCGGCTTGGCGACACGGTCCGCGTCGCGGTGGCGAATGTCGACATCGACGCACGCGACCTCGACTTCCGCATGCTGGGGCGCACGGGCGAAGAATTGAGCAAGAGGAGTAGCAAACGCTCGAGCCCGTCGTCCAAAAGCCGGAAGCCGAAGGGGGACAAACGAGGCAAGGACAAGAAGCGGCGAAAGAGGTGACGTGGGGGCGATCCCCCTGGAAGTCGTCGCCCGAGCCACTAGAATGGGGGCGTTCGTACCTGTCGCCACCCCGCCGCCGTTGAGCCAACCCATGCCTTCCGCCGCCGCGAATTTGGCCCACACCCCGCTCCACGACTGGCACGCCACCCATGGCGGGCGGTTGGTCGACTTTGCCGGCTGGGAGATGCCGGTGCAGTATGGGTCGATCGTCGACGAGCACAACGCCACTCGCAACGCCGCAGGGCTGTTTGATATTTCCCACATGGGTCGGCTTGGCATCCATGGCCCCGATGCGGCCAAGTTTCTCGACGCGATCGTCACCCGACGCATCGACAACATGAAGCCGGGGCAGATTCGGTACGGGCTGGTCTGCAACTCCGAGGGAGGCATTCTCGACGATGTCCTCGTCTACCGCTGGGAGGGCCAACTCCAGTCGATGCCCGACCCACCCGAATTCCACTTAGTGGTCAACGCCAGCAACCGGCAAAAAATCATCGCTTGGATGACCGACAGCAACACCTATGGGCAGATTGAATTTGCCGCCCGAGTCGACGACCTGACCACCTCCACCGCGATGATCGCCCTGCAAGGGCCACGAGCCATCGAGCTGGTCGACCCGTTTTGCGATGGCGAACTGACCTCGCTCCGTTACTACCGTGGCCGGGCGACGCAGGTACTGGGGCACGACTGCTACCTAAGCCGCACGGGGTACACGGGCGAAGATGGGTGCGAGATTATTTGCCCCGAGGAAAACGCCGTTGAGATCTGGGAAACGCTACTCGACGTGGCCGAGGAAGTCGGCGGTTGCGCCGTAGGACTGGCGGCTCGCGACACGCTCCGCCTCGAAGCGGGGATGCCACTTTATGGGCATGAGCTTTCCGAGAACATCACGCCGCTGCAAGCAGGACTTGCGTTTGCGGTGAATCTGGCGGACCGCGATTTCATAGGCCATGACGCCTTAGTCGTCTCCCAAAGCGAGAGTCGCCCCGTCCGCGTCGGCCTGCAACTCGACGGCCGCCGCGCCGCTCGCGAGGGGTGCTCGCTTCTGTACGAAGACAAGCCGGTTGGCACCGTGACGAGCGGAAGCTACTCACCCACCTTCGAGCGCCCTCTCGCCATGGGGTACGTCAAACCGGTCGCCTCGGCGATCGGCACCCCCCTGGTCGTCGATATTCGCGGCACGCAACTACCTGCCACTGTCGTCCCGCTGCCATTTTACGAGCGAGGAAAGTAGAAAAATGTCACGCAGAGACGCGGAGACGCAGAGGAAAAATTGGAAGTCCATGAAATAACAAGACAAGTGGTAGACGGGGCCATTCGTGTGCATTCGCATCTTGGACCAGGACTACTGGAGTCGGTTTATTTGCGTTGTCTTGCGTATGAGTTAGAGAACCGCGGACTGCATGTCCAAAGAGAATTACCCGTCTCCATCGATTACTTTGGCATTCATCTCGACGGCGGGTTTCGTGTTGATTTGCTTATCAATAATCAAGTTATTCTTGAGCTCAAGTCCGTGGAAGACATTAAACCTGTTCACAAAAAACAGCTCTTGACCTACTTGCGGCTGATGGACAAGCGAGTTGGATGGCTGCTCAATTTTAACGTTGATCTTATGAAAAACGGTATTACCCGAATCGCCAACGGCGTCAAAGACTAATTTTCTTCCCTCCGCGTCTCTGCGTGACACATTTTATTACCTGGAGCATTTTCCTATGAACCCTGAAACATTGCTTTACGCAAAAACTCACGAATGGATCCACATTGCCGACGACGGGGGTGCGAAGGTCGCCACGATTGGCATCTCGGCGTTTGCCGTCGAAGCGCTCACCGATCTGGTCTTCATGGAATTGCCCGAAGTGGGACGCGACGTGAAGCCGGGCGATTCGATCTGTGAAATCGAGTCGGTCAAAGCCGTGAGCGACCTCTACAGCCCGGTCGAAGGCAAAGTGCTGGAAGTGAACAAGCCGCTGCCCGACTCGCTCGAAACCTTGAGCGACGACCCGTTCGGCAAAGGCTGGATCGCCAAGATCCAACTCACCAGCGATGCGGGCCTTAGCGATCTCATGGACCACGCCGCGTATCAAGCGGCCTGCAAAGAGGAAGCCGACTGAATCCCTTAACCGACGAGGCGTAGCTCGTCGGCTAAGCCAATTCCAAAATTCCGATTTCTGCACTCAATACCATGCCTTATATTTACAACACTCCCGAAGATCAGCAGGCGATGCTCGCAGCGATTGGCGCGGCATCGATCGACGAACTTTTTGAGTCGATTCCCGACGAGCTAAAGCTGAATCGTGCGCTCGACATTCCTCCGGCACTTGGCGAACTCGAACTGGAGCAGCATGTTCGCGAACTGGCGGGAAAGAACCTGCACGCGGGAAATGCGGTCTCGTTCCTGGGTGGTGGAAGCTACGACCACTTCATCCCGGCGGCCGTTGATGCGATTGCCGGGCGGAGCGAATTCTACACCAGCTACACCCCTTACCAGGCCGAGGTTTCGCAAGGCAACTTGCAGGCCATGTTCGAGTTTCAGTCAATGATTACCCGGATGACCGGGCTCGAAATCGCCAACTCCAGCCTCTACGACGGCGGCAGCGCTACGGCCGAGGGAGTGCTAATGGCGATCGACACCACCCGGCGCCGCGGCCAAGTGGTCGTGGCGGGGACGCTCCATCCCGAATACCGCGAGACCATTGAAACGTACCTGCACAACCTGGGTGTCGAAGTCGTTACGATCGGGCCAGAGAACGGAACGATCCCGGTCAGCGCCATCACGTCCGCGATGAACGACCAAACCGCCTGCGTGGTACTCCAGCACCCAAACTTCTTTGGCGCGCTCGAAGAGGCCCAAGCGATCGCTACCGCCGCCCACAACGCTGGCGCGCTGGTGGTAGGGGTTTTCGACCCGATCAGCCTTGGCCTCCTGCACCGCCCCGGGGACTGGGGGGCCGACATCGCGGTCGCCGAAGGGCAATCGCTTGGCACCGCCATGTCGTACGGCGGGCCGGTGCTGGGGATCCTTGCGTGCGGCAAGAAGCTGGCCCGCCGCCTGCCAGGACGCATCGTCGGCCAAACGACCGACCGCCGAGGCAAGCCGTGTTACGTCCTCACGATGCAAACCCGCGAGCAGCATATTCGCCGCGAAAAATCAACGAGCAACGTCTGCACCAACCAGGCGCTCTTTGCGCTCCGGGCAACCATTTACTTGTCGCTATTGGGGCCCGGCGGTTTGCGCGACACGGCCGACCTCTGCCTGCGGAAGAGTCGGTACCTCGCGAAGAGGCTAACGTCGGCAGGCCGTTTTGAAATGGCGTTCGACGCGCCGACGTTCAAGGAGTTCGTCGTTCGCGACAAAGAAAACAACGTCGAGGAACTGATCTCCGCCGCCGCCAGCCAAGGCCTCCTCGCCGGCGTGCCGCTCGGTAGATGGTACCCCGAACTGGCCGACTGCTTCTTAGTCTGTGTGACCGAAAAACGAACGAAAGCCGAAATGGACCGATTAGTAGAATTTTTGGAAATCGGCGCCGCGACAACCAACACCGATGAGCTGGTAGCGGCGAGGATTTGAACGACTACAAAGATTTAACCACAGAGAGCACAGACGACACGTAGTAAAGTAGCATGGGTCCCCAACCCGTGTTTAACAGGAGGGAACAGAGGAAACAATAAAGAATCGATCCTATTTCGGTCTCTGTTTCCTTTGCGTGTTTCTGTTCACAAAAGGGCTCTTGAAACACTAATCTGCACTAATTATCGCTAATCCGATGAGCGATAATTAGCGAATATTAGTGTTCCAGAATGGACCTTGAAATTGACGCAGCAAAACAATAATGAAGAACACCCACGACACCAAACTGATCTTCGAACTCTCCAAGCCAGGTTGCCGGGGGGCGGTGCTGCCGGCTTGTGATGTGCCTAGCCCCGATGGCGGATGCGACGCCAGCGATTGGCTGCCCGCCGATGCGCTGGCGGATGCGCCGCCGGCGCTGCCAGAGGTGACCGAGCCACAAGTTGTCCGGCATTTTGTGAATCTTTCGCAGCAGAACATGAGCGTCGATACGCATTTCTATCCGCTCGGAAGTTGCACGATGAAGTACAACCCGAAGCGGAACGAACGGGCCGCCGCGATGCCAGGGTTCAACGAAGTCCATCCCTACCAGCCTGAGGAGACGATCCAAGGGATGCTGGAGATGCTCTACGAACTTCAGGAGATACTCAACGAAATCTCGGGACTGGACGCCTGCTGCCTGCAACCGGCCGCCGGGGCGCATGGGGAGCTCACCGCGCTCTTGGTGGCAGCGGCTTACTTTAAGGACAGGGACTTTAAGGACCGGGGCGAGCACCGAACCAAAGTACTGGTGCCCGACAACGCCCATGGGACCAACCCGGCCAGCGCCGCGATGGCAGGCTTCGACACGGTGACGGTGAAGACCAATCCTGATGGCGGCGTTTGCATGGAGGACTTCCGCGCGAAGCTCGACAGCGACATTGCCGTCTTCATGATTACCAACCCCAATACGGTCGGCATCTTCGAGAGCAACATGCAGGAGCTGGCCGACGAGGTCCATGCTCACGGCGGGCTGATTTATCTCGACGGGGCCAACATGAACGCGATCCTCGGCATCACGCGACCGGGAGACTGGGGTCGCGCAGGAACGGGAGGGGCCGACATGCAGCATTACAACCCCCACAAAACTTTCAGCGGCCCGCACGGCGGCGGCGGCCCGGGGGCGGGGCCCATTTGCGTCGTCGAGAAGCTTGCGCCCTACTTGCCGGCACCAATGGTGGTGAAAAAAGAGACCGGCTACTCCCTCGACTACGATCGCCCCAAGGCGATGGGACGGGTGCGGGCGTTCTTTGGAAATACGGGCGTCTTGCTGCGAGCCTACTGCTACCTCCGCACGCATGGGCCCGAAGGGCTCAAGGAAGTGAGTGAAAACGCGGTGCTCAACGCCAACTACTTGCTCGCTAAGGTAAAGCACTTCCTGCCGGTACCGCAGGGCGGCCGCTGCATGCACGAGTTTGTTGCCTCGGCGTCGAAGCTCAAGAGCGAGCGAGGCATCTCGGCGATGGACATCGCCAAGCGGCTCCTTGACTATGGCTACCACGCGCCGACGGTTTACTTCCCGATGACGGTGAAAGAAGCGATCATGGTCGAGCCAACCGAGACCGAGAGCAAAGAAACCCTCGACGCCTTCGCCGAGACCCTGTTCCGTATCACCGAGGAAGAGGCGGAGTTGCTGCACGACGCTCCTCATACCACGACGATTAGCCGCCCGAACGAAGTCCAAGCGGCGCGAAACCCCTGCTTGAGCTGCAGGTAACCAGCTTGCTTGCATCTTCGCAGGACGCTTTCAAAGTCGCCGAATTAAAAGAAACCGCCAAGGCGCCAAGAAGAGTTGGAGGAGAGAGGCAACCGTTCACCGAATCGGAGGCAGGGGAAACTACGAATTCGTGCAAATCGACACGAATAGCGGGAAGAAGGACACCCCCTCTATCTCTTTGGGTTCGTGCTCTTTGGGGTCGTGGTTTCTTTCTTTCGACTCGTGAACGGTGACAGGAGGAACAATCCGGGGTTTCTCTGCTTCCGTCGACATTTTTCTTGGCGTCCTTGTTTCTTGGCGCCTTGGCGATCTTGGCGGTTCAAAAATGACTTTGCAGTTCTCCTGGGGAATACGGAACGCCATGGCTAGTATTACTAAGACACCTTGCCGACTTCTCCTCGATCCGCCGATGCCTGGCGTTTGGAACATGGCAGTGGACGAATGGCTCTTACGTTCGGCCGCGGAGGACGGGATTCTGTCGCTGCGGTTCTACGAATGGGCCGAGCCGACCCTTTCGCTCGGCTACTTCCAGCGTCACACCGACCGCGCGCAACATGCCGCCAGTGCCGATTGCCCGCTCGTCCGCCGAGCGTCCGGTGGCGGGGCGCTGGTGCATGATCGGGAACTGACCTACAGCCTCGCGGTCCCGGCGGCGCATCGCCTCGCGCGTCAGGCGGAGGAGTTGTATTTTGCTGTGCATGAGTCGCTCGTCGCGTTGCTCGGGCGATTGGCACCCTCTTCGGAGGGCCAATTTTTGCTTTGCACCTCGACGGACCATCACGGACCGAACGAGCCCTTCCTCTGCTTCGAGCGTCGCTCGCGCGGCGACCTGCTCTGCGCCGAAAGCAACAGGGGCGCCGAGACCAAGAGCGGCAAGCCCCACAAGCTTTGTGGTAGCGCCCAGCGACGGTATCGCGGAGCGGTGCTGCAACATGGGGGGGTGCTACTGGCAAGATCGCCCCAGGCACCGGAGCTGCCCGGACTACAAGAAACCTCCGGCCTTGCCCTACCGGCCAGTGAATTGCGGGAAGCATGGCTGGGGGCGTTGCTCCAAGACCTGGGACTGGATGCCGCTGGTGGTGCGTCGTCGGGCGCGACCGCCAAGGCGGAAATCGACCAATTGTCTGCTAAATTTGAGGGGAAATCATGGATCGAGCGGCGGTAGTCGAGTCCTCGATCCCTGGGCCAAGCCGGCCCTCCTCGGGCAAAGGGCGAAGGACCGAAAGCCCTCCAACCCCTGATTGGAGGGGGTTCCAGTCGTGGTCCAACCAGCCAGAGGGGCCTGCGCCGTTCATTAAACACCTAAAAAAAGCTCAAAAATCGCGAAAATCGGAGAAGCCACCTTTACCTTCCGTGAGTAGAATCTACAGTAGGGGGATTATCTTGTTTATCTGTAATCCCTTGATGCCCTTATCTATCTCCTCCTCTCCTAAATTCGTTGCGTTTTTCCTAGCTGATTTGGTCGATGATCATGAAGTGTCGTCCCACCGCCTGCTATCGGTGGAGGGACAAGAAGAAGAAAATCACCTGCGTTGGGCCCTTAGCAGCCCGCTGAGTTTTCGTACGCCCCCCCTTCTTGGACTATGTTCGATGGTCATTTATTCCTGAAGTACGGAACGGAAGCAGGAGATTTGTCATGAAGCTAGTAGTGTTGGCAGGAGCCAAGCGAGGGGCAACAATCCCCCTAAAGAAGGACAAATTCGTCATCGGTCGGTCGAGCCAGTGTACGTTGCGCACCGGCAGTGAGTCGATCAGCCGCCACCATTGCGCTATCCTCAAGAGTAGCGAAGGCCATGTGATCCGCGACTTGGGAAGCCGCAATGGCACCCTCGTGAATGGTGAGAAAATCACCGAGGACGTCTTCCTCCAGCATGGCGATACGATCACCATTGGCTCCCTGGAGTTTCGGTTCGAGCTGTCGAATGACATCGACCGCAGCAAGAAGCCCAAGGTACAGAATGTGGCCGATGCGGTTTCTCGTACGGCCATCCCGGAAGGCTCGAGCGTCATCGAGGAAGACATCAGCCGATGGCTCGTTGGCTCCAATCCTTCCGAGTCAGCGGCCATGCGCGAGACACAGACCTTCCGCATCGACGAAACCCAAACGATCCCTGAGCCCAAGGTCACCCCGATCAAGGCCCAGGAGGAGCCCCCTTCGGTTGGAGCGGAAACAGGCGAAACGATCGTTTCTCCACCAGACAAGAAGAAACAGGGGAAAAAACCGGTCGGAAAACTCCCGCCGCTCCCCCCCAAGAATTCCTCCAAGGACAGCCGCGACGCCGCGACCGAAATCTTGCGCGAAATGGCGAGACGCAGGTAGTACCAAGGAACGAAGACCTTCGGAGAATCGCTCTTGGGCTTCCCGAAGAAAAACACCTTGGGCCAAGTGGCACAACAATCGTCAAGGATTGGACCAGCGGCCTGGCTCCCATCGTGGAGCTTGGGTCACGTCGCAAGCTGGAGAGGCCTGCGCACGGTGAGTTGGCCCGGCTTCGAGAGTGGGGCCGCAGCCAGGAGAAAGCCGATCGCCCAGCAGCGGAGCGGGGGGGCTTTCCCCTGCTCCGCCGTGGGAGATCGTTGGAGACGCTGCGAACGGGTTAGCCGACCAACTCCGCTTCCGCTTCGGCCTCTTCGTTTTCGAGAGACCACTCGCAGGCGGGTGGTTCTGCCGGCGCGCGGGCGGCCAATTCGGCGGACGAAAGCTGGACGTAGCCCAGATCGCGAATGACTTCAAGCACTTCGCTACAAGTCGGAAACATCCGCCCATTCTTACGTTTGTATTCGTCCAACGCACTCATGAAGGCGACTTCCTGATCGGAGTAGTCTCGCTCACAGGTGGTCGGGTCGATTTGCCGGCGTCGGGTGACCTTCTCCCGCCGTTCCAGTTTGGAGCCCGCGACCGAGACCTGCTCTTCGCGGCGTTCCTGCTTGGTCCGGCGGTCGATGGTGACCTGCGATTCGTCCGGTGTGGCTGCCTTTTCCTTTTTTCGATTCCCAGGGGTTTTCTTTTTCGGAGAGGCGACTTTCTTTTTTGCCGTTTTACTGGCAGCCGATTTTTTGCTAGCACTCTTGGTCTTGCTTGCACTCTTTTTAGGCGACTTTGACGGGGTAGCGGGCTTGCGTGTGGGCACGAGGGAGGTCTCCTGGTGACGGGCTGGCAAAAGGGGATGGTGCACCGGCAAATGTTGCCAGGTGCTCGAACTCATAACCTCCGTGTAGGAACAAACATCGGAATGCTAGCACGAGAAAGTATACCGCCTAGGAAAGAAGTAGGGTTTGCGTGGAGATGCCGGGTCTTCCGGTTGTGGCAAATCACATAGTTTATTCCAGCAGGAGGGGTGCCCGCGTTTCCTCTTGCATCAGGTCGTAGGGGTTGGTACGGTCCTCGCGATTGAAGGTTTGGGATCGGTGTATGGATGCGCCGCTCGACGCCTTGGTTCGGCCCCGCAGCCGACCGACCGACTCGTTCCCCGTTTCGCGAGGCCGCTACCGTGTACCTGCAGAAGATGCGAAGGATCGCACCCCTGTTATCCCTCCTGGCGCTCGTGGCTGCCGCCGGTTGCAATAACCTCAACAGCCAAGCCCTCAACTCCGAGGGAGTCCGGCTCTACCAACAAGGCAACTATCAGCAGGCGTCGGTCCGCTTCCAGGAGGCCATTGCCAACGACCCCAAATCCTCCAACGGGTACTACAACCTGGCCGCCTCGCTCCACAAGGCAGGCACCCTCTACAACCGGCCGAACGACCTGCGCCAGGCGGAGGTCCTGTACAACCAATGCCTCGAACACGATCCGAACCACGCCGAGTGCTACCGCGGCTTGGCCGTCCTGCTGGGAGAAACAGGCCGGCAAGAAGAGTCGTTCCGCCTGCTGTCATCGTGGATTCAAGCAAGCCCCACGCTCCCTGCGGCGAAGATTGAGCTGGCACGTCTGTACGAAGAGACAGGCCGGAAACAAGACGCGCAGGCCAGTTTGATCGACGCGCTCACGATCGAACCCAACAACGCCCGCGCTCTTACCGCGCTGGGCCGATTGCGAGACCAATCGGGCGACCATTCCCAAGCGCTGGCCAACTACCAGCGTTCGATCCAAATCAACCGATTCCAGCCCGACGTAGCGGCACGCATTGCGACGCTCAACGCCGCCGCTAACCCGTCGATCGCTCCGGTGACCGCCACCGCCCCGACCGGCACTCGCCTCGGCAGCAACCGCTGGCAGCCTTCGGTCAAGTACTAGCGCGTGGTAACGGAATTCGTTCCGTTCTACGTTAGGTGTTCCAGTGCCACACACGCCGCCTCGAGCGAGGCATCGCCGTCGCAGTGTGTGGACCACTCCTTGCAACGAGCAGCGACCGTCCTGCTGGTGGTGAGTCGGTCGAGCGCTTCGACAACCCAAGCTGTCCGAAATCGTCGGGGTCGCAGTTCTTCCGCTACGCCAAGCTGCTTGAGGCGATGGGCGTTGTCGAATTGGTCGAACGCCAAGGGGCGAATGAGCTGCGGCGTGCCGGCGGCCAGCGATTGCGAGCTGGAACCGATGCCACCATGATGAACCAACGCGGCGACTCGCGGAAGCAACTGAGTGAGGGAAACAAAGTCAAAATGGCAAACCGTTTCGGGAAGCGAAGAAGGCAACTGCTCGGCGAACTTGGTGAGTAAAATACCGCGACGCCCCATTCGCTCGCAGACTTCCACAGCTGTCTTAAAGAAGGCATTCGCTTGCGCATTCGCGGTTCCTGGCGTGAACACGATGGGACGATCGCCCGAAGCAAGAAAGCTCTCCAGCTCCGCCGGCAACGACAGGTCCACGCCCCCATCCCACAACGGAAAACCGACCAACTCCCAAGGTCGCGGCCAATCGGGCTGTGGCGGGCCAAACCAATCGGGGAACAGACAGAGATTCAGGTCCGAAGCAAACCACCAATCAGGAAACAGCCTTGGAGAACGTGGCAAACCTAACTCACGGCGAAACTTGTCGAGCGGGCGTTTGAGTACGGGGTCCACGACCCAACGATTGCCCAACCAAAACTGCAAGCGGTTGAGCCAACGCGGCATGTGCGGGCCGATGGTGAGGGGGCCAATGACAGGAGTGAGAAAATCGCTCCAAATGGCCATCGGAGCAAGGGTCACCGTGGCGACTGTCGCGTGAAGCTTCTCTCGCAACAAGCGGCTCGAAGCATCTAGCGGATGCGCAGCGATCACCGTCTCGCCCGGCACGTAGTTCTGCTCTAATAGTTGGTAGAGCGGGCGAAGGTAGTTGACAATCGCACGCCGGAATAGCAGTGGCGGTGCCTTGGTCGGATGCCACAGGTCAGGGTGAGTGGTCAGATCAAGGTACTCTTCGCGGGTAGAAATCGAAAGTAATTCCAACCCCGCTTCTTCCACCACCTCGGCAAAGTAAGGATTCGCAACGATCGACACACGATGGTGTCTCGCGACGAGCGATGCCCCCAATCCTACCATCGGGTGAAGGTCGCCATAACTTCCGATCGCGGTAAGGATAAAATGCATAGTCGTAGCACGGAACGGATTCCGGCACCTTAGTGCGAGCCGCACACGCATGTTCCGGTCACGGCGCTGCTATTTCAGCGTCCAACGATTGCCTCAGCGGAACATCCGAGTGATCACTGCTCTAGCGTCAACCGGCTTGCCTTGGCACAAGCTTTGGCCGAGAATGGTAGGAACTGGATTGTTCGCGATGGGGGTCGCCCGCCGGCTGGTCGCCCATTGGTCTAACCCCTTGGATCACGAGCCCTCATCATGCCCAAAAGCCCCCTCGACGACAAGCTAGATCGAGAAGATTTCTATCGTGACCTCACCCCCGATGCAGACGAGGAGGAGGACTACGAACTGCTGCCGCCCGATGCCGAGATCATCGAGGCGGAGCAACGGCGAGCCCGACAGTTCATTAACGTGGCGAAGGACACCATCGACGTCAATGCCCTTTACGAAGGCCCCGCCACGATTGACGTTGAGGACCTGAAAGACTACCTCGAGGAGTTTCGCTTTCGGTACACGACCCGGCATCTGCTAATCGCGATGACAGTGCTGGCGGTGTTTCTGGTCCTTGGTCGTTTCCTCTTCGGAGGCTGGGGGACCGTACTGTTCCTAGGCGTTTTTACTCTCCTTGCATCGAGCTACGGGTTCATCCGTTGGCAAGAACATAAGCGGCAGAAGGAATGGGAGCAGAAACGCGAGGAACTCTACGAGCGACACAAAAATCGGCATGACAAGGCAGCCGACTAGCAGACGACCCACGCCGTCGCTTGTCACCCTGCCAGCAACTTGCAACGATCCGCGTTCGTTTTCCCTTCCTTACTTCTCATTTCCTTGGACACACCGTGACACTCTTCGATATCCCGATCTGGCACCTTGCGATCGCGTGGGCGACGACGTTCGCTGGGTCGATCATTCAAGGATCCGTCGGCTTTGGCTTGGCAGTGGTCGCGGCACCCGTACTCTTGATGGTCGCGCCCGATTTCGTTCCAGGATCTATCATCTCAGCTGCCATGCTACTTTGCATCTTGATCGCGATTCGCGAAAAAAAATCGATCGCCTACCAGGAGGTTGCCATCTCGTCAGTCAGCCGACTCGTTACCACGGTACCAACAGCATTGCTGCTCGGCGGAATCGACCAACGCGGATTCAGCGTGATCTTCGCGATTTCGGTACTGGCTGCGGTGGGCATTAGCTTTAGCGGCTTTCACCTCGCGCTCAGCCGGACCAACTTGGCCATCGCAAGCGGCGTGTCGGGAATTACCAACACGATCTCATCGATTGGCGGACCGCCCATGGCGCTGGTCTACCAGGACCAATCGGGCAAACACATTCGGGCCACCCTGTCGGTCATTTTTGCAGTCGGTGGTGTCATTTCTATCGTTTGCCTCACGGTCGTCAACAAATTCCACTGGCACGACTTAGCGCTAGGCCTGCTGCTCATGCCAGCCATCGCAGCCGGGTTTGCTGTCTCCCACTACACAACCCCCTGGCTCGACGCCCGCGCCACCCGGCCAGCCGTGCTTGGCATCGCGGCGCTGTCAGCTGTGGTGATCCTCGTGCGGGCGCTCGGAGGTGGATAGCCGGAGAGCTGACTGCCTGGGTGGCGAGTGAAGAAATCAGACCGCGACCGGTTAGAATGGAGGCCCCCCGCCATCCTTCCTTTCGGTCAGCAGGAGAATTACCTCGCGTTTTCTCCTTTCTTTCGTCATCGCGGTTGCCACAGCTGGAATCATCCTGGTATGATCCGCGAGCGTCTTAAGAAACAACTGGCAGCGTTCGATACACCAGCGGAAGAAAAAAAAAGAAGCCCAACCATGAACCAACCCGTTGATTCTAAGACGGTCACTGGCCGCCGAAAACTTCAGTTCGCCACCATCGAGGATGTCCTCGCCGACGCCGAACAACTTGCGAGCGGCCCCTGCCGTCAGTTGGGGAATTGGTCGCTTGGCGAAATATACGACCACCTGGCCAAGGCGCTCGACAGCGCAACCGACGACAACCAGTTTGCCCCGCCGCTCCTGTTCAAAATAATCGGGCGGCTCATGAAAAAACGGTTCCTCGGAGAAACGCTAACCCCCGGATTCAAGATGCCGGTGAAGATGGAGCCGATTTTCATGCCCGAATCTGGCGTAGACGATCAAGAAGGGCTCTCGCGCCTTCGCCGCTCTATCGAGCGGTTTCAAGCGGCGACGCTACCCGACCGCTCCCCCATGCTCGGCAAGATGACGCGTGACCAATGGCACGCCTTCCATTGCCGCCACGCGGAGATGCACCTGAGTTTTTTAGTGCCAGGAAATTCACCCAGGTAGCCGCTACGCCACACCCCGGGGCCAAAGACGCCCCTACTTCTCGGCGCAACCACGAATTCTCGTCCGATGGGTAGAAAACCATCACCCCAGCAGCAGTGCTTCGGTACTGTCGCCAACCGAATTCACCGGCACGCCAGTCTGTTGCAGGAGCGCGAGGAATAGATTCATCAGAGGCGTTTCACTCGGGACCACTTCATGACGACCGGTCGTGATGCGTCCGCCTGCTTGGCCGGCAACGAGGATCGGCAGGTCGTGGTGGTCGTGGAGATTGCCGTCAGCGATGGCGCTGCCGTAGACGACGGCCGTGTTGCCTAGAAGTGTTCGATCTCCTTCTTCAATCGACGCCATCTTAGCGATGATGTAGGCAAACTGCTCGATGTGGTAGCGATTGATACGGCTAATGGCGGCAATTTTTTGGACATCGCCCTGGTGATGGGAGAGAGTGTGGTGCCCTTCGCGCAGATCGAGTTCCGTGTATTTTCGCTCACTTCCCTCGTTGGCGATCATGAAAGTGCAGACCCGGGTCAAGTCGGCCTGGAAGGCAAGCACCATCAAATCCCCCATCAATCGGATATGCTGGGCGCAATCGTCGGGGATTCCCTCAGGCCGTTTCCATCCACCCTCGACAAATGGCCCAGCAGGGTTGTCGATACGGCGTTCGACTTCGCGAATGCCGTCGAGGTACTGGTCTATTTTCTGCCGATCGTTTTTCCCAAGCCGTTTTCGCAAGCGCCGGGCGTCGTCCGCAACGAAATCGAGAACGCTCTGTTGTCGCTCATTCCGGCGGTAGCGTGACTCGGCAAGTTCCTTGTCCGTTCCTTTGCCGAAAAGTCGATCGAAAAGCAGCTTTGGGTTGACTTCCTTGCCAGCAGGTTGCGTTGGTGACCGCCACGACAGGCTATTGGAGTAAGCGCAGCTGTAGCCCAAGTCACACGCTCCCGCAAGTCGGCCCGCCTCGCAACCAAGCTCCAGCGACGCGAACCGGGAGTCGGTGCCGAGATACTTGGCGGCTATCTGGTCGACCGATACTCCTGCACGAATGTCCCGCCCCTCGGTCTTCACCGGCTGCACTCCGGTAAGAAAAGCGGCCGTACTACGAGCATGGTCGCCCGGCCCGTCGCCGTTGGGACGCGCGGTATGGACCGCTAGGCCACTGAGCACGAGCAGGTGCTCGCGCACTTTCTCCAACGGCTGCAAGATACTCGGCAGCTCAAAATCCGTTCCGACCTCCGAGGGGACCCAGTCGGGCATGTGCATCCCGTTGGGCGCGTAGAAAAACGCCAGCCGAGTGGGCCCCTCCGGACCGCCCGCCATCGCCTGGCCGGCGCTCGCAAGGGGCATCATTCCTTCGAGCCAAGGGAGCGCTACCGCTGCGCCAACACCTCTCAGGAACGTGCGGCGTGGGAGGGGTGTATACTTCACGGTGTCTGCTCCTTGGATTCTTCGGTGGTTCTCGCCCTTCGTTTCTGGAACGGCTCGCTCTCGACGATCGCCAGGAGTAACTCGCCCATGCGATCGTCCTTGTTCGCAAGCCTGTCCGAAATCTCGCTGACCGCACACTCGTCGTAGTATTCTAACCCGCGACCCAGGGCGTAGGTCAACATTTTTTTGGTAAAGCAGGTTCGAAAGTCACCGCGGCGGCGGAGTAATTCTCGTCGGAGCCCCTGCGCGCCTTCAATTTGCCTTCCCCCTGGCAGGCTACCTCGGGCGTCGATCGGGCGTCCGCTTTCCTCGGGCCGCCAGCGGCCCAGGGCGTCAAACTTTTCCAGCGCAAGGCCGAGCGGATCCATGGTGTCGTGGCAGGCTGCGCAAGCAGGGTCGGCACGGTGCTTGGCAAGTTGCTCTCGAAGGGTCGCGGGGTCGTTGCCGCGGCCGCCTCCTTCTAGAGAGGGAATATTGGGCGGCGGCGGAGGAGGTTCTTCGCCAAGCAATTCGCCCAGTATCCACTTGCCCCGCTTCACCGGCGAAGTCCGGTTCGGGTTCGAGGTCACCGCGAGCACGCCCCCCAAGGTCAGGACACCGCCACGGAGGCCAGCCGAAGCGGGAAGACCGGCAAGCTCCACCCGGCGGAAGCGATTTCCCTCGACACCTGGAATGCCATAGTGCTTGGCAAGACGACCGTTGAGGTAGGTAAAGTCGGCATCCAAGAGTGTCGTGATGGGTAAGTCTCGGCGGACGATCTCGGAAAAAAGGCTCTCCGCCTCGCGAGTCATCGCGTGAGCCAATTGGTGGTCGTATTCCGGAAACAACTGCTCATCCGGCTCGATCGTTTTAAGCAACCGGGTTCCGAGCCATTGGCCTGTGAAATGTCGCGAGAAACGCTCGGCGCGTCGGTCGCGGAGCATCCGCTTAATCTGCGACCCGAGCTGCAGGCGCAACTTGCCCTCCTCCGCCAAACGGAGCAACGGTGCGTCGGGCATCGAACTCCAAAGGAAATAGCTCAACCGAGACGCCAGCTCCCACTCATCGATCGGATAGGCGACGAGATCGCTGCCTCGATTCGGTCTCTTGTCATCCAGGTTTCCGATGAAGAGAAACCGGGGCGAGACCAGCACGACTTTCAAGAGAAGCTGCATCGTCCGCTCGTAGCTATCGCCTGCCGCTCTAGCCGATTCACAAAGAGCGAGAAGCAAGTCGACTTCGTTCGACGTTGCGGGACGGCGGTAAGCATGGGTCAGGAAGGGAACCAGGAGACGCCGCACGGCAGGTTTCCAAGAGTCCGACTTCCATTCTTCCGGTGTCGGTCCCGTAACGAACCAGCGGCGGTGCCCTGTCGGTCCGGCTCGCATGACCGAATCGATCGGTCCGAGAATTTCGATTTTGTGTACCCGCAGGTTGCGATCTTGTGCCTGTATGCCGGGAGACTTGGCAATATAAAAATCATTCAGAAACGCTACCCCAACAACGCGATTCCCCTTTTCCGCGATGAGAATCTCGACTTGAGTCACTTCCGACTCGTCACTCGTCGATCGAATGTCGACTCGCTTGACGACCTCTCCTTGATCGACAAACCCCATCCGCACTGGCTCGTCGCCCGCCTGATCGCCCGAAACGGTCGCTCTCAGCAAGTAGCGTCCCTTGGCTGGGAAATGGTAGTCGACTTCGATGCGGGTCTCGCTGTAAAGGCCTCGTGAACCATCGTAACGAAGGGCACCTCCGCGCCAGCGCTTCGCAGGAATTTCGTAACGAGGTTCTTGAATTGATTCGGGTGTGACGATCGCCCGACCTGCAATCTCGTGGGCCGCGTCGAGGTACTTTTCCAGTAGAAGCGGCGTCATCGAAAGGATGTCGGCGTTGTTGTCGAACCCGTACGCAAGCGTGTCGGGGGGAAACGACGCGCGGGGATCAAAATCGACGCCCAACAGATCCCGAACCGTGTTACGGTACTGATCGCGATTAAGTCGTCGAAGCGTTACCCACCCCGGGTCGATCGGCCCATCGCAGCGAAACTCCGCGAGCCGAGCCTCCACCCAACCAGCCAATTGCTCTCGCTCGGCATCGGTCGGCATCTCGGAATCTTCCGGTGGCATGGCACCTGAGCGAAGATGGTCGAGGACTTTTTTCCACTCCGGTCGATGCTGCTGGAATTGGGCTCCACCATCGAGCCGTTCCAGCGAGAGTCCTGCGTCAGGAGCGTCGCCCGAATGGCAATCGAAGCAATACCGCTCGACCAGGGGCTGGGCCAAGTGCTGGTATTCGGCGACCGGCGCGAGCGACTCGCCAGCGGTGGCAACCGAGAGGATGCAGACAGAACCGATCGCAGCGACCTTCCAGCCGAAGCGTGCTATTCGCCGAATCTGCTGGGCGTATCGCATGGCGAGAGCGACTATTGTCGCAAGGCGGGAGGAAAGGCAGAGGCGACTACAGCGGAGGGGGGATAGGAACTCCATTGTACCGACCCCTTTCCGAAAATGCACGCCATGGCGAAGCCGTTTTCGTGGCATGGCCGGGCGAACCTACGATTTCTCTGGATCGGAGAAGTCGAATAGAGCATTTCGCAGGTCACCACAGGCACCGATCAACTCGTCGGAGCGGGGCATCTCGGGGGTGGAATCCAACGGCGGCTCCTCATTCTCTTCCCGATCCGAACCTCCCGAGACCTCCCAATCACGCTCCGCCAGCGCGGGGTTGAGCGGCCAGCTTTTGCTGCCATCGTGGAGGTAGATGCAGTTCCGACCGTTCTCTTTGGCGGCGTAGAGCGCTTCGTCAGCCCGTCGAACCAGTGACGCGATCTCTTCGCCTGGCGCAATCGACGCTAAGCCACCACTTGCCGTCACCGATCGATCGAGGTGGGCAAACTGGTCGCTCAACAGCGCCATCCCCTCGCTCGCTTTTCCAGCTGCCCGCTGCGCTTCGTCAAGATTGGTGTGGGGAAGTATCACGGCAAATTCTTCGCCTCCATACCGAGCCACGAAGTCATGCCGGCGCAACGCGCTACGCATCGTGCCCGACAATCCCTTGAGGACTTCATCTCCAACAGGATGGCCAAACGTGTCGTTGATTTGCTTGAAGTGGTCGAGGTCGAACATTAAGAGTGAAAACGGAATGCCATGCTTCCGATAATCCTCTAGACGGCGAGTCAGTTGCTCGTCAAGCGCCCGGCGATTGGGAAGGTCGGTCAGCGGGTCGGTCAGGGCGCTATCGAGATGAGTGGCAATCTCGACGGTTTTCTCGGCGATTTGTATCTCGGCATCGTGTAGCTCACGCTGCAATTCGCGATTGGCCGCGAGAATTTCGCTCACGACTCCCACCACGAGATCGGTGGTTGGATTCTGCTTACCGCTGACTTGGTTCTGCAAACGTTCCTCGGCCACCTCGAACCGCTCTCGATGCTGCGACACCGATCCGCCAAGCTGCTGGGTCAACCCATGCAGTTGGAGCGCGATGGAGTGAGCACGCCGAAGGTCGGCGTCGCGGCCCAACGCTTTGGGTCGGCGGAGCCATAGGCCTACTGCGATGCCCATTGCCAATTGCAAGAGGCAAAGCAGGCTGCCAACAAGGACGATGGTGAGAGGAGAACTCATTCGATGAGATTATTTCTTGTGGTAAGTTAGGTGGAAGTTGGTTCTTCCGGACGCTCCACACTATTTTAGGTCGCAGACCGGCCTCCGAAGAACAGCTCGGCACCAGGAACCAGCATCGCGCGCCTCGGGGGGGGGAGTGGTGCGGACGATACCGGTTGCGCCCCCTACCACCCCACCCACCCCACGCCAGATGGTATCGTATTTGGTAACATGCCACCTACTCCTCACTCCCTACCTCCTGCTCCTATCTCCCTGCTTACCCCCTTATCCTGCGTATGTCGCTTTCTGCCGCTTATGGCCCGAACCGATTCGGCCTTTCGTTTGAGCTTTTCCCCCCTAAGACGCCAGCGGGTGAGAAGGCGCTGTTTCGCCATGTCGAGCGCCTGCGCCAATACAATCCGAACTACATCACCTGCACCTATGGCGCGGGAGGCTCGACGCAGACCAAGACCCTGGATATCGTCGCCCAGATCCACGCCGAGAGCAACTTGTCGGTCGCCACGCATCTCACCTGCGTCGGTCGCACGGCCGATCAACTAGCGGAGTACCTGTCCGAAGCGAACAAGCGTGGCGTCGAGAATGTCGTTGCGCTACGAGGCGATCCCCCTAAGGGCGAGACAGTCTTTACCGCCACCGAGAGAGGCTTTCGTTACGCCAACGAGTTAGTCGCCTTCGTCCGCGACAAGTTTCCGGAAATGGGCATCGCGGTGGCTGGCTATCCTGAGAAACATCTTGAAGCGCCAAGCATGGAAGTCGACCTCCAGAACCTTCAGCGAAAAGTCGACGCGGGTGCCGATGCCATTCTCACGCAACTCTTTTACGACAACGCGGCGTTTTTCACGTTTCGTGATCAATGCGCAGCGCGCGGCATTTCGGCTCCGATCGTTCCTGGAATTTTGCCCGTAACGAATTTCGCACAGGTCCAGCGCATCACCTCACTCTGCGGCGTGAAGCTACCGGTGGAGTTCGTTCGTGCGCTCGAGTCGGCCGGTGACGACAGCGACGCCCAGTTCCGCGCGGGGGTCGACTTCGCGACCCAGCAGATTCAAGAACTGATCGACGCCGGTGTGCCAGGACTTCACCTGTACGTGCTGAACAAATCGGCGGCGGCTTGCGAAGTGCTTGAGGGGTTGGGGCTGGGAGCCTGATCCAGTCGCCTACGACAACACAAGCGACGGGCAACGCTGCCTCGCCGGTCGCTTGCGTCTTGCCGAGCTATTGCCCCAGTTCAAAACAGGCCAGCGAATTCTCTCCCCGCACGTAGAGCTTCGTACCGACAATCGCCGGATGCGAATACAATTCCGCTTCGCGAGTAGTGGGGTCGTCGAAGAGGAACGTGCGACTAACAACGCGATATTCATTCGCAGTTGCATCGACGAGAAGTAATTCACCACCACGACCGAGTACGAGCAGGTGCTGGTCGTCGGCGATGATTGGCGCGTAGTCGGTGAAGGCCTCATCCTCGGCGGTCCATTTCTTAGCGAGGTCGTTGGTGACGTCAAGGCAGAACATCTCGCGGCAAACGCAAAACAGGCGGTTTCCAACGACCACCGGCGTGCTCATGTCGGCGGCCAAGTCACGGAACTTGGCGACCGGCTCGGCGAGGATCGTGCCACTCTTGTTAAACGCATAGAGCCGGGTGCTGTTTCCCTCGGTGGTCACCAGCAGCTTGTCGCCGATCACCACCGGGGTGGGGACGTTGAAGTCGCCTTCCCGTGGCGGTAGCATTTCCCAGAGTCGCTCGCCTGTTTCGATGTCCCAACCGCCGAGCGACGTCCGGTCATGCCCTACGATTTGCCGCTTGCCCGAAAAGGTCGCGACGATGAGCGACCCATAGCCGGCCGGTTCGCCAGGCGTCTTCCAAACGACTTCGCCCGTCGCCGGATCGAGGGCGACGAGCGATGCCTTCGGCGCGCCTGGATTGACAATCAGCTTGCCATCGGCCATCAGCGGCGAGGAACAGGCCCCCCAGACCATTTCCTGCGTGGCACCAAACTTCTCGCGGAGGTCCATCTTCCAAAGAACGACGCCCGTAGCAAGATCGGCAGAGGTGAGATGCCCAAACGCGCCGAGCAAAAACACGCAGTCACCAACGATCAGCGGAGTGGCTCGAGGGGTGTTGTCGTAGTCAAGTTGGCCAGGAGCGGGGTAGTCGACCCTCCAGAGCAGCAGCCCCGTCCGAGCGTCGTAGCAGCGGAACTCGTCGCGATCGTTCGTCAAGTTTCGGTCGCCGATGATGACGTAGTCGTCGGTCGCGGCAATGCCACCAAGTCCCGGATGGGCGAGAGGAATTTTCCAGACAGGCGGAAGCTTCTCGGGGAGGCGGGTTGGCAGAGTTCGAACGCGCCCGTCGCGGTTCGGGCCCCGCCAACCGGTCCACCCAAGGGGGACCGGCGTTTCGCCTGGCGGCGATTCTCCCACTTTTTTATCGGGCTTGGCAGGTTTCTCTTTGGCGCTCTGTGGGTAGTCGTCGTCGATCGGCACGAATCCTCCCAGCGTTTCCAACGCGATCAGGAGTTCCGAACGGCCACCCACCGTGAGCAACGCTTGGGCCATTGCCTGTTGCTCTTTTTCGGGAAGATCGCCATTGGCAAACGCCGTGACGAACGGCACCGGCGCGGTCTCACCGACGACACGCAGGTCCCCCTTTTGGATGGTGCCACACCCTTCGAGCAGTGGCGCGGCGTAGCTAGAAATGACCGCTGCCGCCCGCTCGCTCTCCCCCCAATCAACGATTTTGCACGCCCCGTCGCTGCAAGCAGCACTCGTCTCGGCCTGCTTGGCGGCAAGCACTTCAACGCCAGCCTCGACTAGCAGCGCTCGGGCGGCGGCAAATTTTTCATCGCACTCGGGCGGGCCGAAGAGGATGCGGTAGCCGACGAGGTCTTGGACCTCCTGGGCCGAGTCACCGCTTCGAACGACAATCAAGCCAGTCTGCGTCGTTTTGCCTTCCTTGCCTGTAAGCTGGGCGAGTGCAACGGGATCGATTTTGAGTTTGGCCGCATCGGCTCGAACAACGGAATCTTTGCCAATGATGAGATCGGCGCGCGTCCACTCGGCCTTCTTGATGGCGTCTTTCAGCGATTCTCCAAAGCTAACGGTCACCTGGCGACCCAACTGCTTGCCAAGGTACTCCGCCAGCACTTCGTATTTTCGCTGAGCGTAACCCTCGACGCAGGGACAGGAGAGCGGCGCCGCCAGCGGGTCCATCACCACCAGGCGAAGAGGTTCGCGATTGGTCGCCGTAGGTTCGGCTCGAGCGAACGAAAACAACAGACTCGCGGTCGTGACCGACAGCAGCAATACGTTGCGCAAAAAGGGCATGATCGTTTCTCCAGAAAAGGCTAGCCAGTCCGGCTGGGAAGCTTTGCTTAGTTGCCATTTTCTAGCATTCGGAAGAAAATTCGACCGAGGGCCGAAGGGATCGATTTCGATACCTGCGTATCGCCCCCTTCCTTTTGTTCGGTCGCGAAAGCCGCCAACATTTCGCTTCGCTCGCCGGCGGGAACTCGGTCCATCATGACGATGTGGTCGCGAGTGATGTCGAGCATGTAGAGTCGGCTGCCGTCGCTCGTCGCGCCGATCGACACTTTTTTACAGCCCGGCACCAAATCGGCGGAACCGACAACCTGCAAGAGTTCGCCGTCGCTTGAGAATTGTTTAATCCGCCCGGTGCCACTTTCGGCAGTGTAAACCGTATCGTTGGGACCAAAGGCGACGTTCATTGGATTGCAGCAACTACCAAAGCCACGGATGCCTTCGCGAGCCGAGTGTCCCCATTGGCGCAGTTTCTTGCCTTCAAAATCAAAGCAGACGACGCGATCCCGCGAATTTTCTGCCACATAGATACCACTTTCACTCGCTTGGACGTCCATCTGGCCGCAACAGCCGCTCAGATTGTTCACGATTTCTTTGCCGTCGGCAAATTGGTCGTCGAGGATCCAAACGCTGTACCCATAGCCGACCGCAGAGGAGCAGGCGACGAAAACCTTGTCGTCCACGGCGCTAATCGAAGCAACGTCCAACTTTCGTGCGATTTGCGCTTCGACCGCCTGGTCGATCTCTTCGTCGTCTGGCTCTTCGTCGCCAAGATTCTCCATCCGGTCTTTCCAGACTTCACAGGTCCGCTCGAGAGCTTCCTTGCGTCGTTCCCATTGCGTCATTTGCCGCTCGATCGTTTTCCGTTCTGCGGCGTTTGGGGCCGCGTTATTTTCCTCGTCGGATTCTTCCGAGTTTCCTTCTGTTTCGTCGTCGCTCTCATCGTCGTCGTGCTCTTCATTCATGGCTTCCAACTGGTCCTGTAGCGTTTCGATTTGCTCTTCGGTCATTTCGATCTGCTGTTCGTAGATACCGATTTGCCGCTCGTACATTCCAGCCTGCTGTTTCAACTGTTGGATCACCGACTCGCGGATTTTCTCTGCTTGCTCTTTGCTGACCGAGGCGTGGGGCGACTCTTTGTCGGCGAGCAGGTTGCCCGACTCGTCGAGCTTCACCAAATGGCCATTGCCAGCGATGAAGACCACCCCATCCGTCGCCCGTACGTTCACCGCTTCGACCTTGACCGGCACCGACCATGACTCGACGTAGTCGCCATCCGTATTGAAGACACGGATCTCGCCATCCTCGTTGCTCGATCCGCACCCGGCCAAGATGCGCCCGTCGGGTGCGACGCAGAAGCAGTTGAGTTTGGTCTCTTCGAGGTCGTCGAGATTGACCTGGATGATTTTGGATTGCTGGTGCGTCGGTGTGGCGAGTTGGGCTTCGGCCGTATCGTTGTCTCCGTCACTCCCCTTCGAGGAGGCTTGCACAGCCACTTCCCCGACTGGCTCTCCGACCGCTGAAACGGTCTCGCCATGACTGTTGTCGCATTTTTTTGTAGCGCAATTTTCATCGGTGCATGTACCTGCTTCGCAAGCTTCGCACTCCGCTTCGACGACTAACACTGCCGGGATTTCGTCCGCCATGGCCGACGAACAGACGAACAGCACCGCGAGGAGACCGATCGTACAGAATCCAACACCCTTACAAGATTGCAACATGGTTCACCTTCTCCTTAGAGATCCGAATCAGGAATTCGGGGGCGGTGCCTGTCGACCGCTTGCCCAGCAAAGTTCATTCGTAGATTATTTCCGTTTCTTGCTCGGATTGCCATTCCTCCTCGCGAAATTCTTCCAAAAAAATCGCCACCGAGGGGGTGGCTGATCGGTTCTGTTCTGCCGCTAGCAGCCCTTTTCCGCTAAGATTGGAGGCAACACTCCCCTCCCCCCCCCATTCTACCGCCAGCGACTTGCCGTGAGCGATCTAACCGGGAGCCAACTGAACGACTACCATCTGCTTCGCCGACTGGGCAAAGGGGCGATGGCGGAGGTCTATTTGGCCGAGCAACAGTCGCTGGCCCGGCAGGTGGCTCTCAAGGTCCTGAGCGCGGAGCTCGCCAGCCAGCCGGCGTACGTCGAGCGGTTTCAGCACGAAGCCCGATCGGTTGCGGCGCTGGTTCACGCCAACATTGTGCAGGTGTATGAAGTGGGCCATTCCAACGGGTCCCACTTCATTGCCCAGGAATACGTGCCAGGGCAAAACCTGGGCGAGTGGATGAACCGCCACGGAGCCATCGAACCAGGCCGTGCGCTCGATATCCTTCGGCAAGTCGCCGCTGCGCTCAGCAAAGCGCATGAGCAGTCGATCGTCCATCGCGACGTGAAGCCGGAGAACATCATGCTCACCCGCAGTGGCGAAGTGAAAGTAGCCGACTTTGGCCTCGCTCGCGTGACGACAGGCGACGCAACCGATCGGACGCAGGTCGGCATTGCGATGGGGACCCCCCTCTACATGAGCCCTGAGCAAGTCGAAGGCAAACCAGTCGATAGCCGAAGCGACCTCTACTCCCTCGGCGTGACCGCTTACCACATGTTGGTAGGGGAACCACCCTTTGGGGGCGATACACCGCTCGCGGTCGCTCTGCAGCATATCAACCATCCGCCGCCCCCCCTCGCCGAGCGTGCTCCCAATACACCGGCTGATCTGGTCGCTCTGGTCGAGCGGATGCTCGCGAAGCGACCGGAAGATCGATTCGAGAATCCTGGGGCTCTGTTGAAGTCGCTCCACCAGCTGGCCAAGCGCGCGGCGAACGAGGGGTGGGGCGAAGGACCGGAAAATTGGTCACTCGGTGATTTTGCTGCGATCGGGACTTCGGAAATCGAAGCCACCCATCAGCTCAACCGCTTGCTGGGCGACCTCCGGTCGACAGCCCTTCCGAAAACCAACAGGAAACGCCTCCTGGGAATTTTGGCCGCGTCGTTGTTCGTCGGGGCCCTGCTCGCCTGGGTCGCGCGAGGGCCGTTTGTCCTTACAGGGAGTCAGCCGAGGGTACTCGAACTCGACACACCGGCAGCCCAACTTTTTCACGCCAAGACGGCGGCCGACACCCCCGATGGCTGGCGGGCCGTTTGGGACAATCGATTTGACGAAGTCGATCCCTATACCCGACATCTCGCGATGCAGGGGCTCGTGCGCTACTACTTCCGGGCAGGCGACTACCGCCCTGCCCTACCCTTTTTACGGGAGCTCGCAGCGCTGCCAGCCGAGAGCCAGCCTTTGCTCCGCGCATTCGGTCTAGTCGGCCTCGCGGTGGCACACTCCGAGCTGGGCAACAAGAAACCGTCGCAAGTCGCCATGCAGCAACTCAGCAGAACCATCGTTGACGACCTCCACCGCACCGATTCGCTATTGGTCGAGCGTTACCGGCGACTGTAGCCGTCGGTTGAAAGGGCACTGGAGAGGCGAGATGGTGGCTCTTCTTCCGAAGCGTCGAATCGGAGCCTGCGGGCCTGACGGACGGTGTCTTGCATCAGCATCCCACCGATGAATGCCCAGGCGGAGACGAACGAGGCACCGAGAACGATAAGGACCGTGTCAAAGGACATGAGGCAACTCCCGCAGACGTAAGGGGGATGTTCGCACGTCCGTTGTGCATCGATGGGGGCAATCCATGCCTCCGTTCTATTCATCGATCCTTGATCCATCGTGACTTGATCGAGAACCCTATCGTCCTGGCATTCCCGATCGTGACGATCGCCCGGCCCTCTTGCTCTGTTGGCCTCTTGGCTCCCGGGGACGTCCTGCTCGTCGCCCGCTGCCAGGCCAGCTTCGCCCACCGACTCTTCGACCTCTTCTACGGCAAAGAGGTCGATTTTCTAGGGCAATCGGCCTGATGCATAAAAAGTACATAAATCTCCGGAATTCTGACTGGAAATAGGCCACTCTTTCGGCTAGCTTAACGGCATGATAAATGAACATACGTACACTGACCCACTGCCGCCCGCCCTGGAGCCCGACGACCAAGCATGGGACGTCTTTCTCCCCGATGGCGACGACCCCATCCCCGAGGAAAACGATTTTTGGGGGAGGCCGGAGGACGACTGGGACTCCAATTCGTGAGCTTGTCGCCGTCAGGTCGAGTTTTTTCGCCGCAACCGAGCAACTAGGGCGGCTTCTGGCCCCCGCTTCCAACGCCAAGGAATCAAAACCATGCTCTCAAAGACCGTTATTGAAGAAATCGGTCGGCTTCTGGCCGAAGGCCAGCTCAGTCAGCGACGAATCGCCGCGAAGCTTCGCGTCAGCCGAGGCGTGGTGGGCCAGATTGCGACTGGCCGGCGAGGCCTCCACGGCCGGGTGGCCAATCCCGACACCCGTGCCGATATCGACTACCAAGTAGCCCCAACGGGCCGTTGTCTTACCTGCGGCGTTTGGGTTCACCTTCCCTGCATTGCATGCCGGGCACAGGAGTATCGGGCACGGCGTGAACCGTTGCCCTTCGACTCTCCTTCCGACCCAATCGCTCCCGTTCCGCTAAAATTCACTTCGTCCTCTCGCACGATGTCTCGCCCCCCACTCTCCCAATCCCAGTTCACCAAAGTCGCCTAGCACTCCGCCTCCGCTTAATTTCCGTGTAGAGAAGCCGTTCGCGACAAGAATTCGCAACTCTCCAGTTTTCGACGGCGATTGACAAGGAGCCAGCTGAAACGACTCTACTCGAACGGTGAGCCGCGGTAGACTTCTAGCAGCCGGGGGAATTTCGCATCCTCGGGATCGCGGCTAGGGATAAGCACTAAGTTGTTGGCATAAAATGGTTTGCGAACATTGCAAGCCGCGCGCCAATTGCTGAGGCCGCGATTCGCCGCTAGACTGCGGTGGTAAGCACGATCCTGACAATGCCCCCCCGTGGCAACGTCGCTCTTTTTCCTAGGGGTCGCGGCGGCGCAAGACTTGGCCCATGGCAAATGGGAAGGTCCAGGCGAGGTGGATCCTTGGAATTCCTTCGATTAGGGAGATAGATTCGATGAGCGATGTGGCGAAGCTTACCTTGAATGGCGCAGAAATCGAGCTACCGATCGTGGTCGGCTCCGAACAGGAAAAAGGGCTCGACATTTCGAAGCTCCGCGGGGCAACTGGCTACGTGACACTCGACGAAGGCTTCGTCAACACCGGTTCGACGCGAAGCGCCATTACCTTTCTCAATGGCGAGGAAGGAGTCCTTCGGTACCGTGGGTATCCGATCGAAGACCTTGCCGCCCAAGCCGACTTCATCGAAATTGCCTACCTCCTCATGCAGGGCGAGTTGCCGAAACCATCGGAATTATCCGAGATGCGGGCGATCATGCGAACGAAGCGGGCGATCCCCGATTCGGTCGCCGACTTGATCCGCAGCTTCCCACAAGATTCTCACCCGATGGCGATCGTCATGTCGGCCGTCGTCGCGTTGTCGGCCCATAACCGACGAGTCGATCCGAACGATCCGGTGCAGGTCGCCGACGCTTCGATGCGTCTGTTGGCCCAATTGCCGACGATCGCGGCGTACGCCTACCGCCGAACGACGGGCCAGCCGGTGGTTCCTCCCAGCACCGACCTCGATTACTGTCACAATTTCCTGAAAATGATGTTCGGCAAACCAGACGAAGAGTATCAGATCGAGGAGGAGTTGGCCGAAGCGCTCGACATGCTGCTCATTGTCCATGCCGACCACGAACAGAACTGTAGCACTTCGAGTGTGCGAATGGTCGGTTCGGGCGACGCGAACCTCTACGCCTCGATTGCTGCGGGAATCGGCGCGCTCTGGGGTCCATTGCACGGAGGTGCCAACGAGGCCTGCATCGCGATGCTCGAACAAATCCTCGAAGAGGGGGGCAACGTCGCCAAGTACGTCGACATGGCCAAGGACAAGACCAACCAAACCCGACTCATGGGATTCGGACACCGTGTCTACAAGAGCTACGATCCCCGGGCGAAGATCGTCAAAGCGGCTGCCGACAAAGTACTCGCCAAGCTCCATATCGATGACCCGGTCTTTCCGATCGCCGAAGAGTTGGAAAGGGTCGCCGTCACGGACGAGTACTTCATCGAGCGCAATCTCTACCCCAACGTCGACTTCTACTCTGGCGTTCTTTACCGGGCGATGGGCATTCCGGCCAACATGTTCACCGTCCTCTTCGCCATGGGCCGCATGCCTGGCTGGCTCTCGCACTGGATTGAAATGCGAACGAGCCCCGGGAAACGGATCGCCCGACCCCGGCAAATCTACACCGGCGAAACGACACGGGAATTTGTGTCGATTGAAAAGCGATAGCCGCCGGGGGTTTAGGGGAAAAACAGGGACCGCGTGGCGGTCGGGCTGGAGTGTTCGGGCTGGGGTGTTGCAGTCCCAGTACCTAGCGGAGGGCAGCCTCTAGCGGACCGGCTGCGCCAAGAAAAGTTCCCCGCGGCCCCCTTCTAGGAGGTCGCCGTTGTGGAGGGCCATGTCGCCGCTTTGCCCTGTTGCTTGCTCGACACCTTGGGCCGCTAACTCGCGAAGCATCAGGTGGATCACTTGGGGGCAAAGTTGGCAGGCGTAGGCGAACGTAGGCAGTAATGTCGGCGCGGGGCCCAACAGGGCGATCGTGCCACGGCGCATTCCCGCACCGGGGCGCGGACCACAATGGCCAAAGACAAAGAGGCTCCCCGCGCGCATTCGGTAGCCGGCCCACGGACCGCAGTCGCCGACGATCGTTACCCAGCCACGGCGCATTCCCGCAGCGGCGTGGGTCCCAGCGCTGCCGCCAATAAGAATCTCGCCGCCGCGCATACCAACTTTCGATCCGACGAGCGCCGCGCCGGCGTGGTCGCCTGCGCTGCCTGTAACTTCGATGCGCCCGCCGCGCATCTCTGCGCCCAGATAGTCGCCGGCATCGCCCTGGATGACAAGCTTGCCACCCGTCATGCTTTCACCCGCGTGGCGCCCCGCGCTCCCGGCAAGCTGAAGCTCGCCTCGCTTCATGCCGGCGGCAAGGTGGTGAACCGAGGAAAAATCGCCTTCCAACTGCCAGACTTCGTCGCTCGGGTCGCCCGAAATGTCGAAAAGTTCCGCGAGCGGGAGCTGTCGGTTGCCTTGCCAAAGGAGTACGCGCTCGATCTGGCTTGTTGTTTTCGCTACCATGGCATCCGGCGTCACGCCGGCGAACGAGACCGGGATCGAGTCGAGCGATCGTGGGCGAAAGGTGAGCATCAGGTCAGCCAGCGGGAGGGTTAGAGGGTGAGCCGGCGAGCTACGCCTCGTCGGTCAATCGCTGAAGACCGACGAGGCGTAGCTCGTCGGCTCACTCCATCGTAATACAAACAGAACGTCCGCGCGAGTCCCCACGATGAATCTTGCCGCTGTTATTCTTTGTGGGGGAACGAGCCGGCGGATGGGTGGCGATAAAGCATCGCTGCCGTTCGGCGAGGAAACGATGCTCGCCCGTGTGGTGCGGCTGCTGAGCGGAGTCGTGCCGCCAGAAAGGATCGTCTGCGTAGCGGCGGCGGGCCAAACGCTGCCGCCACTCCCCGACGCCATGCGCATCGCCCGCGATCGACAGCCCGACTGGGGGCCGATGGAGGGCCTTGCGGTTGGCTTGGCAGCCGTGGCGGGCGATGCCGATCTGGCTTTCGTCACGACGTGCGACGCACCACTCCTCCAGCCCCAAATCGCCCCCCAACTTGCCTTGCTCGCTACCGGACACGATGCGGTGGTGCCGAAGCTGGCGGGACAGTGGCACCCCCTCACCGCCGTTTATCGCCCCCAGTTGCACACGACCCTCGACGAGCGCATCGCCTCGGGCGAGCGACGGGTCGTCGATTTCGTAGAGTCGATCCAAGCTCGCACGGTGGAGGGCAACGAGTTGCGCAAAATCGATCCGCTACTTTGGAGTTTCCGGAACTGCAATACGGAGGAGGAGTATCGCACTCTTCTGAACATAAAAACTTCGTAACCGTTCACGAGTCGAAAGAGTGAACCACAAATCGAAGGAATAGCCGCAGATAAGCGCGGATAAACGCAGATGTTGTTGATTCCAGGCAACTCGTTGCATCAGGACTTCGCGTCGGAGGAGCCCAGGAGAGGAACACGAATCTTCACTAATTTGATTAGTGAAGATCAGTGCCGATTAGCGTTCTTCAACCGAACCTCTGCGATTCCCTGCGTCCCATTCCTTTGCACCTTTGTGTTAAAAAAACCCGACTCCAATCGCCCGAAAAGAAGTCTCACGCAAAGGCGCCAAGGCGCAAAGAGAGGAACCACGAATTTTACGAATCGACACGAATAACGGCTATTCGTGTCGATTCGTCGTTTTCGTGGTTTTCCCTGCTTCAGATTTTGTAAATGGCTACCTTGTTGCATCAAGACTTTGCGTCGGAGGAGCCCAGGAGAGGAACACGAATCTTCACTAATTTGATTAGCGAAGATTAGTGCCGATTAGCGTTCTTCAACCAGACCTCTGCGCTTCTCTGCGTCCCATTCCTTTGCGCCTCCGCGCCTTTGCGTGAGACTTCTTTCCCTGCTTCGGATTCCGTGAACGGGTACAAAACTTCAAGGCTCAAGTCTCGGCAATCGCAAAGTTCTCAAAATGGATCGAGTAGCGCTCGTTGAACCAATCGGGGAGGTCGACGAGGCGGTCGGTGTCGTAATGGGGTGCGACGTGGAGTGTCTGGCCGACAACCGCCGTCCGGATCTCGCCCTGCTCGACTAAGAGTTCGCCCCCTTTGAAAACCAGTCTCGGAAGTTCAAACATCTCGGCTTGGTTGTCCGAGGGCGTGTAAACGGTGATGTCGGCGTCGGCGCCAGGGCCAAGGTGCCCCTTGCTCGCAAGGCCCAATAGCCTTGCGGGGCCGGCCCTAGTGATGATGGCGATCTCGCCCAGCGTGTACTCGCGGTCCATGTCGGCGAGCTCCGTTCGCTGGCGCAGGCCGGCGGGACACGTTGCAATGATGTCACGCCGGTAGGTACGGTCCATCAACAAGCGAATGATCTCGGGGTAGGCCAAGAAGGAGCCGCCGTTCGGATGGTCGGTGCTCATCACCACCTGCCAAGGATTGTCGACTTGCAAATACCATTCGAGGCCAATCGCCCACTGAAGAGCATGGACCAGGTTTTTGTTTTTGTACTCGATGGGCATCACGCCGCAACCCGCTTCGCATTCGGTGTCGGCCGAGTACCATCGGTCGCCATAAATGTTGCGCAGGTAGTAACCGAGCGGGCCATCCCCGGTCATGCTGGTGGTGTTGCCGAACATCACCTGCCCGACATCAACGGAAAGATTCGGGTGGGAGTTGATGTAGTCGGCGAGCGGCGCCACTTGGCTGTCGAGGGTTGCCTCTTCGCCGTCGCCGCCGCCGTAGCTGTGGAACTGGATATGCGTCAGATGCGCCCGTTGGCCCTCGACCGCCTGCATGGTTTCGAGCGTGGTCCGCCAATTGCCCGGCATACCGAGTTGGTTGCAGTGGATGTGTGCCGGGTGAGGAAGGCCTAGTGCATTCGCGGCGCGCGTAATGCCCCCGATGATCTGTCGCGGAGTAATGCGAAAATGGGGAACTTGGTCGTCGAGACCCGTCGAGTGGCCCGCTCCTCGCTGTTTCCAAGTTTCGACACCGCCCGGATTCACCAGCTTCGGGGCGTAGGCTTTGGTCGAAGTGAGCAGCCAGGCGAGATACGCCTCGACCTGCTGCGGCTCCCCTTTGGCGATCTGCTCCATCAAGTAATGGTTGTTGCCAACCAGGACATAAAATCCCTTGTCGATCGAGGGCGTATCGGCCAGCTCCTGGTGGGCTTGTCGAGCGCCGAGCGGCGGCACCGCCGCGTCGAACGCAGCCGTATAGCCGAGCCCGGCGTACTTGTAGGCGGTCGCGAACGTCGAAGGGACGCTACCGAGAGACCCGCTCCGCGTCCCACGCCCCCGGGCAAGCACCGCCTCGGGCGAACGGCGTTCATCGCATCGGAGCTTCCGTGCAACGTTCACCTTTGGACCGGCGATATGGCAATGCATGTCGACCCCGCCCGGCATCACGACGAGGCCCGATCCGTCGATGGTCCGGTCGGGCTTGGCGCTCTGGTCACCGGGCGGCTCCACAATGGTCCCGCCACGAAACCAAATGTCGCGCACCTCACCATCAATCCCGTTGGCCGGATCGTAAACCGTTCCACCGGCGATTTTGATGAGCTGGGGCACTAGTTTTCCGTCTCTCCGTGTTAAGTAGAGCTACCTCTGGCGGCCAGCTGATCGCTGACGGTTTTACTCTTGCAGGTCGATGATTCGCAGTTCCCCGTGGGTCACCCAGGCATCCTCTTCGCGGTACCGGGTCCATGTGCCTGAGTCGATGACCTTCAGCACGTCAAGCAGTTGGTCGACTTGTGGCTTGACGAAACCGACCATTCCGACGATGGCGACGGCCTCTTCAGCCTGCTGCTCCATGGTGACCTGAATCTCGTAGTTGATCCAGGGACTAAAGAGATCAAGAAACTTCGCAAACTTGAAGTGCCCCGCAGCGACGAGTGGTCGGTCGAACTCCGCGGCGGGGCCATCGACCTTAGGACGCGATCCGGCGAGGAGCGTCTCGGTCAGCTCGGGAAGGAGGCTCAGTACCAGGACCGAATCGCTCAGTCCCGCATTCGGGGCAATTCGCTCGTTGACACCCAACTCCGAGGGGAGGTCGTAGGAATAAATCGTACCGCTCGAGACTTGCGATTCCTTAGTCGCGGGAATCGTGAAGACCGGGACTTCATCGGGCTCCGCCTCGTGTGCCATGTCGAGCACTTTCTGGGCAACAGCCAAGTAGGTGCCTGTTCCTTCTTTCACAAGCGCCGCATCGCTCACGCCTTGCACGATCGCAAGGGTTGGTAGCGGCAGTTCCTGGTTGGCAGTTGGGATAAAGTCGCACCAATTCTCAGCCGTCGCTGAAGCCTCGAAGACGATCGCCCCTTGCCCATCGGCAAAACCGGGAATCAGCCCCTCGCGATTCGCTTCGTCGAGCCGGGCGAGGAGCGGAATCGCCTTTTCGCGGAACTCTAGGTACTGCTTCCAGTCGTCGTGATCCATGCTGATCTCGGCGATCGCCTCGAAATGGGCAAAGCCCCGCCGGAGCCAAGAGACGCCTTTGTCGTACCCCTCGACCGATTGCTTCCCACGCGCCACGAACCAACCGATGGAATCCTCGCCCAGATTGTCGACCAAAGTGAGCTTCTGGGTGCCGTCATAGTTGGGTGCTATTTCACCCCAGTTGTAGCCAAACGATTCGTACCCCCGATCGGTCACGAAGCTCACAGCAGCAATCGCGCCTGGCTCGGGAAGGTACTCGATAAGGTCCGTGGCGAATTCGTCGATATCTTTTTCCATCTGTTCTTGCCGAAGTTGGTCAAGGCTGGCCATCGATAACAGCCCCTTGAGCATCACGGCGATATCCCGAAACGAACGCTCCTGGGAACCAACGACTTGAAGAAAGTCATGGCTGGCGTACAGAAGCGAGACGACCTCCTCGTCGGCATGCCGATCAAGCCGTTGGAACTCGGGGGTATCGGAGAGTAACGGACCGTCGCCCAGGTTTTGGAGTCGTTTCACCGAGTCGCCGATCGAAATCACGACGAAATCGTCGACCATCCCAACCGCCAACACCGCCTGTTTGCCGTCCGCCATTTCCCTCAGCAGGTCGTACAATCCAGGCTGGTCCTCCATTTCCAATTCGATGTCATCCCATGGCAACAGGTTGGCCGCGAGGGTGAGCGTCAGTAGGTCGACGTCGTCCGACTTGACTCGTCGGAGAACGTCGTCTACCGGAAGAGGGGTACTGGCCGCAAGCTGGCGGATTTGTTCTTCCAGGAGGCTGAGCAACTCCGACGCGCGATCGGTATCGTCGATACGAAAGCCGATAACGAGGCTTGGTATTTTCAACTTTCCTTGGTGCTTCTCAAAAATTTGGGCCATCTTTTCATTCAAAGCTTCTTCCAGATTGGGGGCGTCGGGATCGCCCAGATGACGAAGCGCACTGAATTGGAGTCGGCTGACCTCCGAATTGACTTCCAGAAAGACTTCGAGCAGGTCCGTGACCGAATGATCGCCATAGAAAAAGATTTCTTCTGACCCCATCTCCGCTAGCAATTCGAGGACCTCTTGTCCTTCGGGCCCTTCGATCCACTCCTTCGCCGCGACGAGCTGTTCGGTGGGCGGAAACTGCCAGTAGGACTGCACCTGCATCAGGCCCATCTGCACGGCGGGGATCGTCATGAGCTTCCGCCAGGCGTTCGACTCTTGCATTCGCTCGATCAGCTCGCCATTTTTTAGCCAGGCAACATAGAACGACGCGTCGGCTGGCATCCCTTTTAGCGACTCGGCATGGTCGTCCATTTCGCCGGCGCGAACCATGCTCCCAGTGAAGACAATGCCCCCGGTGGCAAAGAGGGTCGCAGCGAGAGTGAGTGACAAGAAGCGAGAGCGAACGGTCGGCAGGAAGAACATCGGTATCTCCTGGTAAGTGGGAAACTTAGGCGCAGGTCGAAAGAACAGATCACAAAGAACTAGCCTACTCGGTAGGCCTCTCTCTTGCGATTCGGTGGTCGGGCTTCAATCTTGGTTTTTTGAGAGTCTTTCCGCGATTTCCTGGAGGATCGACTCGGCCGAGGGGCGGGATGTGTCGACCGCTCCCCGGAGCGGCAGGACAATCCCATCGCATCGGTAGGTCGTCCCGCCGGTTTCGACTCCGGGCCTAGCAACACGAAACGCGACGGTCGCTTGGCGGGTGGTCTCGGTGTCGCGCCAGTCGAGGGCGATGGTGGGGAGGCTCCCGAGAGGGGCCAGCGCCTCGGAGGAAACCTGCATGTTCAGATCGTCCGCGACGATCATCACGGCGTCGACCTCTCGGCGACGGAGCAACGCCTCCGTCGTCCATTCTCCCGGACCATACTCTGGATAGCCTTTGGCAAGGCTCACACCGAGCGGAAAGCCTGTTTGCCAGGTGAGCGCGCTGGCCGCCCCGGTTGCATTGCCTGGGCCCCCTTCGCCGATTGCCACGAACCTGGTTGTCGCCGTGAGGTCGGCCATGAGTTGCGTCAGCTCGGCAAGCGATTCGGGACCGTCGGCGGCGAGGCGAGCGCCGTAGATCACCGCGCCATAACTGGCGGTTGCCATTCTCGCGGCCAAGTCCTGCAATTCGTTAGGAGCGTCACTGCTGGCCCGTCCCGCAGCGGTACCCAAAAAGCGCAGCGTGGTCAGTGCTTCGTAGTCGCTACCTGGCGATATTTGGATAAAAACATCCGCCCTCTCCGCGGTGGCCGTTGGGTGGTCGTCGACGACGATCAAGGTACGATCGGCCCGACCGTTCGGAAGCCACGCACTGCTTGGCTCAAGGGAATACCGCTCGAAATGCCGGGGATGGGTCGTGGCAAGGTCGCTCCCCCAGAGAACCACCAGATCGGCCCGCTGCGCCACTTCGCCAAGTGTGGCGGTGACCGCGCCGACCGTTTGCAAGGCAAGCGTTGCCGACGCATCGGCTGCGGAAGTGGTCCAGTCGATGCACGCGCCGGTGTTGTCGGCAAGCGCAATCGCGGCGCGGATTGCCTCGGTCGTTGCCTGCTTCAGACCGGTGACCAGCGGGTGGCGAGCCTGGGTGAGGATTTTTTCGGCCTGGGCGATAGCGTCGTCGAGCGTGCCGTCGAGCGCTACCGGTTGGCCATCGATTAGCGCCATGGCAGCCTGCTCCGCAACGGGCGTAGCGAACCACGCCTCGCCCGAAGGACAAGCCTTTTTTGCTTGCGCAACGCGGCCTTCTCGCATCTCGAGGAGAATATCGTCGCAGGTCGCGCCGCAAGCGGTGCAAGTCGTCAAAGTGGGAGACATCCTCTCAGTTTACCGCACAAGGCCCTGAACCCGTAAGGTTCTGTACCTAGCTGGACCGCTACGCGGACCGGGGCCGGTGTCACGGACCGCGTGGCGGTCCGGCTGTAGAAATGGTTCTCCATCCGCAGGGTCATTTAGCCTATCTTCTCGCTAGCAGGGAGCGCAATGCCAGCACCCGGGGTGTTTCTGAGCTGTACCCCTGTTCTGCGGGGGCGGCGAAGCCGATAATATTGCCCATGCGGCATGGCTAGATTTCTTGACGAGTTGCGCGGTTCATTTTACAAAGGAAGTCGAACGTTATGAGTCAATTGGAAGAAGAAAATGGAACCGTCGCGGCAGTAGAACGGGTTAACTGGACAGAAACCTCTCCGCAAGCTCTGTATGGTCGACTACAAACGCTAGCAGGCAACCTCTGGTGGAGTTGGCACCCAGAGGTCGTAGCCCTTTTTCGTGACCTCGACCCGGTGAAGTGGCGGCAAGTCGACCATAATCCGATCGCGCTGCTCAAGGGGATGAATCCCGAGGAGGTCGCGGAGCGGGTAAGCCAGATGGTGATGATCACCCGCATCAATCAGGCCCATCGCCGGCTCAAAGAGTATCTGTCGGATACCGAGCGGACGAAAAACACCTGGGGCGGGCACAACGCGGGGGTTCTCGGATCGAAGCCGGTCGCCTATTTCTCCGCCGAGTTTGGCATCCATGAGTCGGTGCCGATTTACTCCGGCGGACTCGGAGTCCTTTCCGGCGATCATATCAAAGGAGCGAGCGGGCTCGGTGTGCCGCTGGTCGCGATTGGGCTCTTCTACGACCAAGGCTATTTCAAACAGCACCTCGACGTTGATGGCTACCAGCAAGAAGAATACCTCGACACGAAAGTCGAGAACCTGCCGATGGACCCGGCCACCGGCCCGGATGGCAATCCGATCACCGTATCGATCGACACACGAACGGGGACGCTGCTCGCCAAAGTCTGGCTCATGCGAGTCGGTCGGGTCAATCTCTACCTGCTCGATTGCGATGTCGATGGCAACAGCCCCGAGGATCGCGAGCTAACTTCCCGGCTCTACGGCGGCGACCGCCGGACCCGTATTCGTCAGGAACTGGTTCTCGGTGTCGGCGGTGTCAAGGCGATCGCGGCGCTCGGCATTACCCCAGGCGCTTATCACCTGAACGAAGGCCATAGTGCCTTTGCGCCGCTCGAAGTCATTCGCGAGCGGATGCATGGCGACGGACTGAGTTTTGACGACGCGCTACGCGAAGTGGCTCAGCGTACGGTCTTTACCACCCATACCCCGGTCCCTGCCGGCCACGACCGCTTCGATGCAGAACTGGTCGAAGAACATCTCGGTCCACTCCGAGAACAGTTGTCGATCTCACACGATCAGCTCATGGGGCTCGGCCGCGTCGAACCACAGAACGAGCAAGAGAGTTTTTGCATGACCGTCACGGGACTCAAGCTCTCGCGCCGGGCCAATGCCGTTAGTTCGTTGCATGGCCACGTCTCTCGTCGGATGTGGGCTCACCTCTGGCCATGGCGCGTCGAAGAAGAAATTCCGATCGGCCACATCACCAATGGCGTCCACATCCCGAGCTGGATCGCTCACCCGATGCAGCAACTCTTCGACCGTCAACTGGGAGGCTCCTGGCGAGGGCATCTCGAAGACGCGGACATGTGGAGAGGAATTTACGAAGTCGACCCAGGCGAGCTATGGGAGACCCACCACGCGCTGAAGAGCCGACTGCTCGAATTTGTCCGCCGGCGCCTCAGCCGACAATGCCGCCGGCGCAACGAAGACGAAGCAGCCGTGGAAGCGGCCCGATCGGCGCTCGACCCGAGCGCGCTAACGATTGGCTTCGCACGTCGGTTTGCAACCTACAAGCGAGCCGACTTATTCTTGCAGCAAATGGACCAGATCGCCCAACTGGTGAACGATCCCGAACGACCGGTGCAATTCCTCTTCTCCGGCAAGGCCCACCCGGCCGACGAGGGAGGAAAAAGTTTCATCAAGAGGATCGCCAATTTGCGGCACGACCCCCGGTTTGCCGGACGGGTTGTCTTCGTGGAAGACTACGACATTGATGTCGGCAGGCACCTTGTGCAGGGCGTCGACGTTTGGCTCAACAACCCGCGAAGGCCACTCGAAGCTTCCGGCACGAGCGGCATGAAGGTGGTCCTCAATGGTGGCCTCAACTGCTCGATTCTTGACGGCTGGTGGGCCGAAGCGTTCAACGGTCGTAATGGGTTTGCCATCGGCGACGGAACTCAGCATGTCGATGATGCGATTACCGACGAGCGAGACGCCATTCGGTTGCACGACACGCTCGTCGAGCAAGTGATCCCCTGCTTCTACGATCGTGACGCCGATGGTTTGCCCCAGCAGTGGATCGCGATGATGACCGAATCGATTGCCACCCTCGCCGCACGATTCAGTGCCCACCGCATGGTGGTCGACTACGTCCGCCACTGTTACGTCCCCGCCGCTGGTGGCCTCAGTAGCGAGATGCCGTAGCGAGATACCCTAGCGGGCGACCGACGAGGCGTTGCTCGTCGGCTAATTTTTTATCCGCCAACGACGACGTCCCGTCGGATGCGCCACCCGCGTCACCCTTCCCATGCCGCTTGCTCGTATCACGGATCCCGACTCCCCTGCCCTCGCAAAACTTTGCGAGGAACTGGCGTCGCGCGCCGGTGCCGATTCGTTAGGCGATTGGCCTGCGGAGAGTCTCGCGCTTTGCGGCGAGGCGGGCGTCTTCGAGTGGTTCCTTTCGGAGGAATGGGGGGGGCAAGGCTGGAGCGAAGCCGACACCGTGCGTGGCTATCTCGCCTTGTCGCAGGCCTGCCTCACGACGACCTTCATCATCACGCAGCGAACGGGCGCTTGCCGGCGCATCGCTGGCAGCCAGAACGAAAGCCTCAAGGAACGCCTCCTACCGCCACTTGCTACGGGCCAAACCTTGGCAACCGTCGGCATCTCGCATCTCACCACCAGTCATCGGCACTTCCGCAAGCCGGTACTCCGGGCCATCCCTGACGGGGGCGACTTCGTCCTCGATGGTTTTTCGCCTTGGGTTACCAGCAATGATCGGGCCGACTGGATAGTGATCGGCGCGACCATCATGGCCGGGGAGGAGCCGACCGACCAGCAAATCCTCGCTGTGGTGCCAACCGACGCCCCAGGCCTGTCGGCAGAAAAGCCAGCCAATCTGGTAGGACTCTCCTCGAGCCGAACAGGGAAAGTTGAGCTGAATCACGTCCCGGTGACCCAAGATGGGCTCATCGCTGGGCCGGTCGAAAACGTCATGATGACAGGCCGAACGTCACGATCCGGTGGCCACGAAACCTCGACCCTGGCGCTCGGGCTCGCGGCAGCCGCTATCGAATTCCTGGCCGGCGAAGCGATCCAGCGGCAAGACCTGAAACCGATCCACACCGCGCTCGCGGCCGAACTGGCCGACGTGGTAGGCGACGTCCTAATCATCGCGAGCGGAGAGGCGGTCTGCACGAACGAATCGCTCCGCCAGCGGGCCAACAGCCTCGTCCTTCGCGCGACCCAGGCTTCCATGGCGGCGGCGAAAGGGGCAGGATACGTCGTGGGCCATCCCGTAGAACGCTGGTGCCGAGAGGCGCTTTTTTTCCTGGTTTGGAGCTGCCCCCAACCGGTGATGAATGCCAACCTGTGTGAACTTGCAGGAATTACCGACTAGCCCCAGAGCCGTTGGTCCGTTGCAGGCCAAAAGTATCCACTGACACCGATCACCGACGACGAACCACCGCCATGTCCAAGCCTGAAAAACCTACGGTCGTTTGGCACGAGCATTCCATCACGCGCGCCGACCGCGAAAAACAAAGCGGCCACTCGGGATGCGTCCTCTGGTTTACCGGGCTTTCGGGCTCCGGCAAAAGTACCGTCGCCAACTTGGTCGAGCAGCAATTGCATCAGCAGGGAGTTCAGACCTACTTGCTCGATGGCGACAATGTCCGGCATGGGCTCAATGCCACTCCCGCGATGCTCACCGAGCATCATGGTGCAGAGTTTGCCAAGCGATTTGGTCTCGGCTTTGGACCGGAGGATCGCGTGGAAAACATTCGCCGAGTCGGCGCGGTCGCCCAGTTGTTTGCCGATGCGGGCATCGTTACACTTACCGCGTTTGTCAGTCCCTACCGGGCCGACCGCGACGCCGTAAGACAGATGCTAGGCAACGGGGAATTCATCGAGGTCTTTGTCGATACGCCGCTCGAAGTTTGCGAATCTCGCGACCCGAAGGGACTCTACAAAAAGGCGAGGGCGGGAGAGATTAAGAACTTCACCGGCATCAACGCCCCCTACGAGCCCCCCATTCAGGCGGAAGTCGTCCTACCGGGGGGCGATGCCACAGCGCAGGTACTCGCAGCAAGTGTGGTCGATTACCTTCGCCAAGAAGGCAAATTGCTGTAGCTAGCACTCGGCTCCCTCTCCCCCTTTCCCTAGAGCCCCCTAGCGCCCTCGTTCCGATAAAGGCTCCATCGCGCCTCGTCGTTTTGCATGCAACAATTCACATTGACAACCAACAACAAGAAGCGCAGATTGGCACGAAGGACGTGTGCGATCCTGTCTCCTTGTGATCTTTCCAAGAGCAGTTATGGTTTCGAGCAACCTGGCCGATACGGGGATGCCCTGCGTTGGGCTCCTCCTCTTGTCGGCTTGGTCCGGTTCGAGAAAGGACTCGTTGGGATGTCGAAAAGAAGGTTGTTGCAGGCGGCGAGTATTGGCTGGCAAGTGGCTAGTCCTGTCGGAGCAGAGTTAGGTTACGGAGAGCGAATGGACACCGAAGATGCGAAGCCAGGTCGAGGCCAACCACCATCGCCTGCGTTGGGCGAGATCATCCGTGGCCGCATCCGTCGTCGCATTGGCGATCGGGTTCATGAACTGGATGTTGCGGTGGACGACGCTTCGGTCGTGTTACGAGGTCGATGCGCCACCTTTTACACCAAGCAACTGGCCCAACACGCGGCCCTTGGTGTGCTCAACCATGAGCAGCTCGACAACCAGATCGTCGTGACGAGCAACTAGCAAAATCGGGCTAAGGAGCGGGAGTTGTTGCGAGGAGGGTATCGAGTGCGCTCGCCACTTCCGTCTCCCCGACCAACAACTCTAGTTCTACCGTAACGGCCCAAAGAGGCACCCCAGCAACGGCCCGGTGATCGATCTTCACCAAGTCTTTGTGCGTGCAGACGATTCGCTCCAGACCCGCCCCCTGTGCCGCGCGACCCATCTCCGCAATCTCTTCGACCGTGTAGCGGTGGTGGTCAGGGAATTCTCGCCACTCGGCGACTTGGGCTCCCGCTGCTTCGAGCGTGCCACGGAACGCCGCCGGGTTGCCGATGCCACAGAACGCCATCACCTTCGCCTCCCCAAGCTGCTCGATCGGCAGAGTCTCGGCCTCCGAATTGATGAGTTGCGACGGCGCATGAATCGCTTCACACCAAACGGCCTGCGGTGCAAGGCGTTGGACTTCGCCTCGGATCCGAGTCCGTTCGTTCGCCGATACCTGATTCGCCCGACTCAAGCAAACCACGTCCGCACGGGCCAACGACGTGGCGGGTTCGCGAAGTGTCCCACGCGGAAAGAGATATCCGAAACCAAACGGTTGCGTGGCGTCCAACAAGACGATGTCGAGATCGCGGGCCAGTCGTCGGTGCTGAAAACCATCGTCGAGTACCAGCACTTGGCTCCGATACTGCTCCCTAGCCCTTCGAGCGATCGCCACTCGGTCCTTCGACTGCAAATGAGGCACTCCGGGCAACGCCTGTTCGAGTTCCATCGCTTCGTCATTTTTTTCCCCCTCCGCAGCACCGTAGCCTCGGCTCAAAATCGCGACCCGCAGGTCGCGCTGGCGGCAGTGCTTCGCCATCCATTTCACGAAAGGGGTCTTCCCGGTCCCCCCTAGGGTTAAGTTGCCAACGCTTATTACGGGAACCCCCACACGGACAATCTCCGCCCAGTGCTGGTCGTAGCGGAAGTTGCGTAGGCCAACGACGGCGGAATAGGGAATGGCCGCCAGACGCAGGCAAGCACGGGCGATTCCCGCCCCAATCCCCTGCTTTCGCCCACTCACTAAGTCGTAGAAGCTCGAAGCGTTGAACATCGGGGACCAGAGCCTTTTGGGCAAAAAAATCGGGAAAATCTCTCCTTTGGCCGCCCGAACGGGGAATCCTCTGCCGCTGGCGACCAGAATTGTATAATAAGGGAGTAGCCGCCGGGGAGCTACGGCTTGCCGGTTTCTCCGACGGGGCGTCGCTCGCCGGCGACCCTGGAACTTTTGTTCGGAACAGAGCATCTAATTGAGCGCAATGCCAACTCTCGAAACCCCTGCCGTCCCCCCCCCTGCCACTCGCAAGAAGTCGAATCGCCAGGTCGTCGAGTACCATCAGTACATCGAAGACCAGATCGAACAGACCCGCCGAACGGTGAAAATGGTCGACCTTGCGCAGGCGCTGCTGTTGCTCGTCGCGGGGCTGCTGGCGTTTCTGCTGACGGCGACGATGCTAGAGCACTGGATCCTTCCGGGGGGATTGTCGAGCTGGGGGCGAACCTCGCTCTTCTTCGTGCTGGTCAGTGGCGTTGGTTACTTTCTTGTGCGGAAGGTTTGGCCACTCCTCACCCGGCCGATCAACCCCTCTTACGCCGCCCAGGCGATCGAGCGCGAGCACCCGACGCTTAAAAACAGCCTGATCAACTTCCTGCTCTTCCGGTCTCGCCGACCCGGAATGCCGCCCGCCGTTTTCGATGCCCTAGAAGAACAGGCGGCGAAGCGGCTCTTGCAAACGACCACCGAGGGGGCGGTCGATCGTGGCCCACTCATTCGCCTTGGCTACTTGCTTCTGGCGATGACGGTCGTCGCGGTGATCTATTCGATCGTTTCGCCCAAGAGTCCCCTCTCGACGGCCGCAAGGGTCCTCTTACCATGGGCGGACTTCGCGCCACCAAGTCGGGTGCGGATCGCAAAGATCGAACCAGGCAACATCGAGATCGTGCAGGGAGACTCCGTCGAGATTGCGGCGAACATCCATGGGGTCCGCCCAGGCGAGGAGGTCCTTCTGTCGTATGAGTCGATGGAGGGCCAGCGAATGGGCGAATCGGTACCGATGGTGGCGGCCAACGATACGGGCAAATTCACTTGTCATCTCCCGCCCAAAGGCGACGCCTGGAGTTCCTCGGGCATTCGCCAAAACCTTCGCTACCGAATCCTCGCCGGCGATGGCCGAAGCATCGACTACACCATCACGGTCCTTACCGCTCCGGCGATCCGCGTGCGGCGAGTCGGCTACGACTTTCCCGAATACACAGGCTATGAAGACCTGGATATCCTCGATCGGGGGGACATTCGGGCCATCGAAGGGACCAAGATAACGATCCATGCCGAGGCGAATAGCGAGATCGAGTCAGCCCATCTCGACCTGGCCTCCGACGGTCGACTCGACCAGCGGATGCGCGCCGAGGGCGTGAAGGCCCAAGTCGGATTCGACCTTAGAATCGAGGGCGACCGCCGGGCGATTCGGAACACAAGCTACCAACTCCGTTTCACCAACTCCTTAGGCCTTGCCAATAAGAAACCGCCACAGCATTCCATCGAGGTCTTGCCAGACTATGCCCCGGAGATCGAACTGACCGAGCCCGTCGAGCGGGTTCGGGAGATTCAAATCGACGAGACGGTTTCATTGAAAGTGGACGCACGTGACCCTGACTTTGCGCTGGCGGAAGTTTGGATTCGGATGGAGAAATCGGACGGGAACCGAGTGGTCGACCAGTCGTTGCTATCGAAGCGACACGCAGGCAGGTATAGCCGGCAATGGAATTTCACCCCCTCGGAGCAGGGTCTCCAAGCAGGTGATGTGGTGGAGTACTGGGCCGAAGCGATCGACGTTCGGGCGCCGCAAGCCAACCGTGCCGAGAGCATCCACAAAGAATTCCGCATCGTCGGAGTTTCCAAGAATGGCGAGCCCGCTTCAGCCGCCGGGAAAAATGGAGAGAAGGGCGACAGCGAGAGTGCAAACGGCGACGACGAAAACGGCGACAGCACAGAAGAGGGCGGCGTGGAGGGCGATAGTGCGGAGGGCGGCAACGCAGAGGACGGCGATGCTGACGACAGCGCGGAGGGCGGCAACGCTGAGAACGGCGATGCTGACGGCAGCGCGGAGAACGACAGCGCGGAGAACGGTGGTG
>QIKP01000006.1 GCA_003233055.1 Planctomycetaceae bacterium | reverse complement strand
TCCGGAGGCGGGACGCTCTGCCTACCTGGAATGCGGACGGCTGGGTAAGCTGCCTCGCTAGAATACGGACGGCGTGGCCGATCGCTTTGGTGACGATCTGTTGCTGCAAGAGAGCGTTGAACCGCTGGTCGTTCCGCAACGTTGCCGCAACCTGAATCGCTATGGGACGTCGGGCTCGAGCGCGAAGGTAACCGCATCGCTGGCTCTCGCCCATGTTGGCCATCGCGGGGCTCGTCCGTCGGGCGATCTCCCTCAGCGACTCCCCTGCCGCGTGGCGAGCCACACGCTCTACTTCGACGGGGCTGACGGGCAAGATCGACGCGGAAAACCAGGAAAATCGCATCGGCAGGAGTCCAAGTCGAGGGGGAGAAAGAGGGGGAAGCTATTCGCCAGCATCGGACCGGCGATAAGGCCCACTTGACGTCCCCCCCGAAGCCAGGACAACTCGACCAATCCGTTCGACTTTGTGTAGTCGGTGCGACAGGCATCTTTGGCGATCGGCTCGGTGGTCGAGCCACGGGGTCGAGCTACGGCGAGAAAAATAGGGTCAAGCTACAGCGAGCAAGATATAGGCCGATCGACTCGCAGGAGTTCCTTGCGAGGGGGGCCACCAATCCGCAAAATCTACTGGGGTTGACCACTCCCCGTGGGTTGCGTATTTTTTGGGGAGAACTCTGGGTAGTTTTTGCCAAAGTTGCCGATTACAGAGGCCGATATCCAAAGCTGAGGTTGCCACCTAGGCACCCCCCCGTGGCGCCGTGGCCAAGTGGCTAAGGCATCGGATTGCAAATCCGACATCGGCGGTTCGAATCCGCCCGGCGCCTCTTTGTTTCTCGCCGCTCGAACTGGCTGCGCCAGTATCTCGCTGGCGGGGTTGGTTCTCGCCACTTGAACTGGCTGTGCCGGTATCTTGCTGGCGGGGTTGTTTCTCGCCACTTGAACTGGCTGTGCCGGTATCTTGCTGGCGGGGTTGTTTCTCGCCACTTGAACTGGCTGCGCCGGTATCTTGTTGGCGGGGTTGGTTCTCGCCACTTGAACTGGCTGCGCCGGTATCTTGCTGGCGGGGTTGTTTCTCGCCACTCGAACTGGCTGCGCCGGTATCTTGCTGGCGGGGTTGGTTCTTGCCGCCCTGACGCGTCTGCCGCTGAAGCGGCATCGCCAGCCGACGAGCTACGCCTCGTCGGGGGCTTTCGAGGTCACATCTCCAGGGCATCTTTTATCGGCCCGAGATAGAAAACCATGAAGAGCCGGATGATCAGGAAGATGATCGAGGTGGCCACCAATCCCCAAACGGCGAAGCCCGCGAGTAGCGCGAGCAGGGTCATGGCCGATTCGGCTTCGGACTCGTATTGCTTCGTGAGGCGTGCCATCGACTCGGAGATTTGCCCACTCTCTTCGGCTACGGTCAAGGCGTCCAGAAACGGGGGTGGGAAGGCGGCGGAGTTGGCGAATGCTAGGTAGAGTGGTTTGCCAGCCGCGATATCGGCGACCATCGGATCGGTGTGGCGAATGTAAAAGTCGTTGCCGGTTGACCGGAGCACCAGCGGTACCACCTGTCGAAGGTCCATCTCGACGTTCAATAGTAAGTGGAGCGACCAACTCACTCGCGCCAGGCCTATCTTTTGGATCGCGGTGCCGATGCCAGGCAGCTTGGTGATCGCTCGTTGAAGCGGACGAAACCAAAAGGCACCTCGCCTTGCAGCAGCGACGAACAGCGACAGGGCCACGACGCAAGCACCGACCAGCAATGCGTAGGCAACGACGCCCGCATTGCCGACCAAGCCGAGCCCCAAAACATCGCTCGGTTTTCCCTGGAGGTCGGTGGTCCCCAAGGCGCCGAGGATCCAGATCAAAAACCCGATGATGAAGAGGGCGGCAGTGAGCTGAATCATGGGCCATGCCAAGAGCCCGAGAAACGTCATCGCCATTCGATGTCGCATTTGGTAGTGGTCGGCCAGTTTGCGGAGCACTTCGGCCGTCTGCCCCGTTCGCTCGCCAACGCCGACCATTTCAAGGAAAAGCGGGGGGAAAATCTTCCTGGTCTTGGAAAGGGACGCCTCGAGGGAAATTCCCCGGTTGATTCCACGCTGCACTTGGGAAAACGCGTCCCGGTATCGCTTCGGCGCGGCGTCGGTTTCGCGTTGCCAGGCCTTTCGGAGGTCGATCCCTGCTGAGAGGGCGACGCCCAGGCGATGGCACAGATCGGCGAGGCCCTTGCTGGTCAGATGAGGAGAAAAAAACATGGTGATTACTCGGAGGCTTCGGACCAGATACCGCGAGCGGCCTGCCGGGCTTCGGCTTCTGCCGCTGCGAGCCGCCGCTTCATCTTACCGGCATAGCGGTAATCGAGCCGAGCTCGCGCGAGGCCCGCTCTCACCAATTCCTCATTGAGCAGGGTCTCGCCATTCCAAACGAACGCCAGCTGCCGGCCGTATCGATCGATCCGCTCCTTGCCAAACGTCAGCCGAATTTTTTGGTGGGCGTCCGAAACAAAATGCTTGGCAAAGGTGGTTGCCTCGGGCCCCCAGGGCTCGACGGGTGAATTTCTATCGACGGTCTCCGGCGTGTCGATCCCTTGGAGTCGCACGCGGACGCCTGAGACAAGTCGAAGCGTATCGCCATCGACGACGTAGTCCACACGATAGTCCCCCTCCACGAGGATTTCGTCGGGCGGCGAGGCGCGCCATTCTAGAGCGATCCGGAGGACGATCCATGCGGCAAGGACGAAGAGCCACAAGGAAGAGCGAAACAGGTTGCGAGAATATCTCGGAGCCATTCGGCGAACCGGCGATCATTGGAGCGTCGGGTATCTCGAAGGAGGCCCCGCAGCCGCGTTGCTGGTGATCAGTGTGGCTAGTGATCAGTTGTTACTAAAACCGAGATGCACAGGGGTTGTTCTGCCGAGAGGGTCGCGAACAAACTTCTGCCGGCAGTCGCTGCACAAGTCGAATCGGACTTGCTGGTAAACATCGTCATTCAGCGATTCGTCCGAGTCCTCGGCAAGGGAAAGCATTTCCTCGATTTCTTCCAGGTAATCCCGCTCGTCGTCGGCATCGGTCTCGCCCGCGTCTGCGGCCGCGAAAACTTCCATCCGAACAACGAACCGAACCTCTTCGTCCAGGTCGATCACCCGCTTGCAACAGTCGCATGTAAAATGAATCATCGCTTCGAGCTCCTTGGGTCCCTCTGAGATGACGTACAGGCTGCCTCGGCGTCTGCACCTCCTTGTGTTTCCCTATGGTAATGAGAATGCTCTGACCGGGGCAAGTCAACTGCGACCTCGATACCCAATTATTTTGATATTGCCTTCCGCCGACCAAGAGAGAACCACGTGTCACGCAAATGGGGGGCTAGTCGAGGTTCCGCCCTGGCGATGCCACTTTAGCGGCAGTGCGCATCGCGGAGCGCCAACTGCCGCCCGCCCCGTGCTCGGGTGGCCTGGGGCAACCGCGTCGATTACAATACCGGTAGCCGCTGAAAATGGCTCCCCGCCCCGATCAATCGATGGGGGCGATCGACGGGGGCAGTCGTTTCGCTGCGGAAGAACCTCCTTCGTCGGTCAGGACCTTTATGTCCAGTATCGCGTTAAGTTCGAGCGTTTTGGTGCTGAATCGTCAGTACATGGCGATCCATGTGGTCGACGTGCGCCGTGCGTTCGGGCTGCTTTTGCGTGAGTTGGCCGAGGTGATCCATATCGAGGATGGCCAGTACGCAAACTACGATTTCGAGTCGTGGCGAGAAATTAGCGATCTCAAGTCGGAATTCAAGGAGCCTCACGAAGACTGGATTCGGAGCGTCAACTTTGAGATCCAGGTTCCTCGTGTCTTACGGCTTCTCAATTACGATCGAGTCCCCAGGCCGCGAGTGCGGCTAAACCGTCGCAATCTGTTTGCCCGAGACGGGAACCGGTGCCAGTATTGCGGCAAGTCGTTTCCGATGAGCGAACTGAGCATCGACCATGTCGTCCCGAGCTGTCGCGGTGGAAAAACGACCTGGGACAACGTCGTTTGCGCCTGCGTTAAGTGCAACGTCCGCAAGGGTGGCCGAACCCCGCAGCAGGCGGGCATGAAGCTCTACCGCAAGCCGGTACGCCCCAAGCGAAGTCCGTTGTTGGCCGTCCAACTCGGGAACCCGAAGTACGCAAGCTGGAAGACTTTTTTGAATGCCGCCTACTGGTCCGTGGACCTGCAATAGGTTGGCTGAGGGGTGGCGGCTGGCGATGCCGCTTCAGCGGCGGCGCTCTCCGCCGAGGCGTAGCTCGTCGGCTATGGGGGCCGACCTCCGCCCTCACTGCTGCTGAAGCGGCAGCCCATCAAGTGTCGCAGAGCGGTTCCTTCTTTTCTGTAATGACTTCACACTGCGGTGCCATGTCGGCATTGAGCTGGGTGTAGTCTTTCCACTCTTCGGGAACATTGTCATCAATGAAAATCGCCTCTACCGGGCACTCCGGGATGCAGGCTTCGCAATCGATGCACTCGTCAGGGTGGATATAGAGAATCTGTTCCGCCTCGTAAAAACACTCGACGGGGCAGACCACCACGCAGTCAGTGTACTTGCAGCCAAAGCAAGGTTCGCAAACAACATGGGTCATTATTTTATTCTTTCCTTCAGGAAGGGCGACGGAGCTGGGCCGCCACGTTGGTCAAGCCATAATTTATGGAGATATCCGCCCCCAGGAAACCCCCTTGGGAAAACCAGCGGGAAAATCGAACGTCTCCTCCCAGGTTCGCTAGGGCCTGGGTTCGCTAGGGAGTGAGTAACGGTCCTCGTGGCAGTACGACCGGGGAATCGCCCCGGCTTCCACCTCTCCTCCCCGAATCGTAGTGGGTGGAATTCCGAGGTGTCAAGCGCAAGAGCCTCTAGGAAAGCGACGATTTCCAGCTTCTTGGACAGTTCCGGTCATTCGCCTTGCCTCACGCCCCTCCGCTATCTAAAATCAGGGTAGGCGAGTCGAAACTGGCTTGGGGCGCAAACAACAGCTTTTCACCGGTCTGAAGCGGTGCCAATGAGGGTGGGACCGGAGGAAGGGGAGCGAAGCAGAGCGGCTTGTAGAGATCGACTTGTAGAGATCGACGCACTCCTTCGCAACGCAAGGGTTCGCAACGCAAGGGCCGTGAAACGGCTCCCTCGACTTGTCATCATTTAACTCCGAAGTGACCTCCCGTGGCACTCTCTGAAATCGACCGAAATCTGATCGACCGTTGCCTCCAGCGCAAGGAAAATGCCTGGGAGGACTTCGTGGACCGATTCATGGGCTTAGTCGTCCATGTGGTGAATCACACCGCGCAAAACCGCTCGATGCGGCTTACCCAGGCGGATCGCGAAGACTTGGTTGCGGAAGTTTTCTTCACACTCGTCGACAACGACTTGGCGGTGTTACGGCATTTTCGCGGAGAGAGTTCCCTGGCGACCTACCTCACCGTGGTGGCGAGGCGAATTGTTGTCCGTACCTTGGTGGCGGCGCCGATCAGTCCCCCTTCGCTCGGTGCCGATAACGCTCCCGTAAACCAGGCGGTCATCGACGATCGAATGGAAGAACGAATCGAAGACCAAGAAGAAGTCGCTCAACTGATGGGAACGCTTGAAGGGGCGGAGGCGGATGTTATTCGGATGTTTCACCTCGAAGGAAAGAACTACGGCGAAATTAGCATCGCCGTTGGGCTACCGGAGAACAGCGTTGGCCCGCTGCTGAGTCGCGCTCGAACCAAGCTCCGCCGCCGAGCGGGTGCCGATCAGCCTGCGGGCTAAATCAGCGGCCCTTTCTTGAAGTCGGCCAACCGACAGGCTCCAGCGCGATTCCGCCGCGGGGCAACTGATTCAACACCGGCGGAGCCGCTGGGCGATTCCCATAGGCGACCGGTTCGATCGGTGCCCCGACAACGGAGGCAATACTTGGCAACGCCCTCTTCGCTGACGCGTCGGCGGAGAATTCGATTGGGGAGACTTCGGTCGGAGGCAATTGGATCGGCATCCCAGGTGTCGTACTTCCCAAGTCCACTCTTTGCGCAATTGCCGGCGGCGTCCAAAGCTGGGCCGGGTCTCCCATCGGTCCATTGACGGTCACTTTCCCGACGTTGATCGTTAGCGCGAGGTCAGAGGCTGGCAGGCGGATCGTGACTCGGCGGGGCAGCGACACCATCGAGGCCGTGTCGTAGCGGAAATCCTCAGCAAGGGCACTTGCCACCGGTGCCCCCCCTGCCCCGCCCGACGATCGATCGTACAAATGCTGTTCCAGTACCCACGCACGGGTCGGGTCGACGACAACCACGCGAGTCATCGGCCCGGTCGGTGTCGTGATGTGCGAACGTAATTCCAGCGTGCCATCCGCCCTCGGAAACGGGCCTTCGTACTGGGCAGCCGGGTCGAGCTGTACCAAACCTAGTGCGTCGCCGATCCATGTTGGGTCGACCGGTAGCATCTGGCGTGCGCCACTGGAGGCGTATTGATCGTGGCGCGAATAATAGAGCGCCGGTGGGGAGTTTCGCTTTACCCAAAACCAAAGTAGCTCGTCATTACTCCCTAAATCGATCTCTGGCCCCGTGACCACGCTTCCAGCCGCGAGCCGAAATCGCATCGGCCGCTCCATCGCGATGTTGCCACGCAGAATCGGGAGCCCCGCCAGGCCAGGCACCGTAAATCGGGCGTTGTTCGTCGAATAGGTCTGCACGCGATTGGTGTTTTGATTCACGGCCGAAACAATCTGCTCGGCCGTCGGCGTTGTTTGCAGAACGACTGGGGCTGGAGGGCCTGGCGGCCTTCGCAGTCCACTACGGAGCCCCTGGCATCCGGGCGAGGCTACCAGGAGGCCCCCAAGAAGGGCTGCCGTAAGCAAGGGGCGGTCGATTTTTTTCACCCGGGGCAGTTCCATGCTAGTGCTTTGACAACTCTTCGAATTGGGATGCGAGGCGACGGAAGTTTTTTCAGAGTAAGTTGTTCGGGCATCTCGCCCCTAAATATTTTGCCACGACAAAGCCCTACGCAGCTTCCGCGTAGAGCAGTTGGACCAACTGCTCCTGAATCGCTGCGGTTCTTGTTTCGTCCAGGTCGGGGATGGGAAGCTCGTATTCGGCGGCTCTTTTGGGGCAATGAACTTGCAAGCCTTGGGACGTGCTGGGAAACGGGGCCTCGGAAAATCGAAAAACCCTTTTCCGAACCAAGAACAGGGCCAGCACGTAGGCGGCGTCTTCTTGTCCCTCGGTCTGGTGCCACTGGTCGAAGAGCTGAAGCGCTACCTCGCTCGGTGCCAGTTGAGGTTTTCGGTCTCCCTCCAGGGGGATCGTCGAACGCCACCAACCGATCGTCCCGGCTGGCGGACCTTGCCATGCTTGCGACTGGTAGTCACGGCGCACCACCTCCGCCTCCACCACTTCCAATGCGGAGTAATAGGTATCGCCCGGTGCGAACGACTGTTCGGTCGTCGCACAACGGCGCGTGCAGCGTTGGACTTCAAAGTCGAGCACCGAGGGTTACGGCTCCTGTAGAAAAAACCAAAAGACGGGGGTCGGCGAAGTTAGCCAAACTTGGCCCCTGCCGCAATGCGAACCCTGAATCGGTGCTACTGCTTGGACAACTCTTCGAATGAGGGTGCTAGCTAACGGAAGTTGCTCCGCAGCAAGGTGTTCCGTCAGCTAGCACTCCTGATTTTCAGCCATGACAAAGCGCTAGCTACGAAGCTCGGAAGATCCGCGACTCGGTCCCGCCCGGCCCGATATCGAGTCGAATTTGCCGGACGCACTTTGGGCAATGCCCGACGTAGGCCGTGGCGTCGCGATTGATGTAGATGCGATGGTAGACATCGCAGCATTCAAATTGGACGCCGACGTACTTGCGCCCTGTGGCGATTGACTCTGGCCGATTCGGGGCCGAATCGCTGGAGAGATCGAGTTGGTTGCCTGCCATGATTTTCTCCGCTGCTTTCTGCCCGCTTCCGAGGCCGAGTCGTCACCTTTCCAGTAAAGGATAGCAAACGGACGCTCCACCTAAAATACGAATCGGGCCGCAATCGCCGGGAACGATTCCGCCGCCAAAAACGCCAAGTCGCCAAGAAAGAAGGGAGGATTTAGGGCAGCCATTCACGGAATCCAAGGCAGGGAAAGAAGTCTCACGCCAAGGCGCAAAGGTGCAAAAGAATGGGCCGCAGAGAAGCGCAGAGGTTCGGTTGAAGAACGCTAATCGACGCTAATTGGATGAGCGAAGATTCGTGTTCCTCTCCTTGGCTCCTCCGACGCGAAGTCTTGCTGCAACGAGTTGCGTGGAATTACCAACAATCTGCGATTATCTGCGGCATTCCTTCGAATCGTGAAAGGTTACCTAATTTTTCCCCTCTTTTTTGGCGCCTTGGCGTCCTTATCTGTTACCAAAAGACTTTGCAATACTCCCGGGCCGCCGTTCGAGAGAACCTTGACCCGAGGCGCGCTGTCCGCTATTGTCGATCTCTGTTGTCAATGAATCCATTCAGCACGTTTGCCGCCATGTATTGCTTGAATCTCCTGAGCCTCGCCCTACGATTGCGTGCTTTGGGCACGCCTTAGGGTTCTTGTATATCGACGACACAGAAAAATACAAAACCCTGAGGCCACTGGCTTCGGGGTTTTTTTGTTGAGCGACAAACCGGCGACCGGCGACACGTAGGTCGCCGGCTACTGACCACTATCCACTTACCGCTCATCACCCATGTCCACTCCACGCAAAATCACGATCTTCGACACGACGCTTCGAGACGGGGAGCAATCGCCCGGCGCTAGCATGAACCTGCACGAGAAACTGGAGATTGCCCAGGCACTCGTCGATCTCCAGGTCGATGTGATCGAGGCAGGCTTTCCGATCGCGTCGCCGGGGGACTTCGAGGCGGTCCAGGCCATTGCGAGGAAGGTGACCGGCGCGACCATCTGCGGGCTGGCGAGGTGCAATGACCAAGACATCGATCGCGCGGGCGAGGCCATTCACGACGCGCCCGATGGGCGGATCCATGTTTTTCTTGCCACCAGTGCGATTCATCGCGAGTTTAAGCTCAAGATGGGGAAGGAGGAAATCATCGCCCGTGCGGTGGCGGGAGTAAGCCGGGCGAGGAAGCTGTGCGACAACATCGAGTTTTCGCCCGAAGACGCAGCGCGCACGGAGCCTGACTTTTTGTGCGAGGTGGTCGAGGCGGCGATCGCTGCCGGCGCGACGACCGTCAACATCCCCGACACGGTCGGCTACGCCACGCCGGCGCACATGGGAGGGGTGATCAAGGACCTAGTGAATCGCGTACCGAACATTGACCGAGCCGTCATCAGCGTGCATTGCCACGACGACCTCGGCATGGCGGTCGCCAACAGTTTGGCGGGTGTGGAAAACGGCGCGGGACAAATCGAGTGTACGATCAACGGCATCGGTGAGCGGGCGGGGAATTGCTCGCTGGAAGAGGTCGTCATGGCGATTCGAACGAGGGCCGACTATTACCAAGCCTCCACCAATGTCGTTGCCGCCCGGCTTCTCTCGACGAGCCGCCTCGTCTCAAGCGTCACGGGCCTCGAAGTGCAGCGAAACAAGGCCATCGTAGGTCGCAATGCGTTTGCCCACGAGGCGGGGATTCATCAAGATGGAATGCTCAAAGAACGATCAACCTACGAGATCATGCGCCCCGAGGACGTCGGTTTCCAAAAGACCGACCTCGTGCTTGGCAAACATAGCGGGCGGGCGGCGCTGGCCGACCGCGCGAAGGCGCTCGGCTACCACCTGGAGGGAGAGGAATTGCAGCGAGTTTTTGAGGAATTCAAGAAGCTGGCTGATAAGAAGAAGGAAGTTTACGATTCCGACATTGCTGCAATCGCTGACAAGCAGGTCAACGTATTCACCGACCCGTGGCAACTGAAGAGCTACGAAATGAAAACATCGGGCGATGGGATCCCGGCCGCTACCGTGACGCTCCTACGCAGCACGGCGGAAAACGGCGAGGGGGAATTGGAGGAGCGAACCGACACCTACTTCGGAGGCGATGGCCCGCTCGATGCGATCTTTCGAGTGATCGAAAAAATAACAGAGATACGAGTCGTCGTCCGAGACTACCGCGTCCACAGTGTTAGCCAAGGAAAGGATGCCCAAGGCGAATCGACCATCGATGTCGAATTCAATGGGCAGCTTTACCGAGGGCGTGGCGTTTCGACCGACACGATCGAGGCGAGTACGCTCGCCTTTCTGAATGCCGTGAATCGAGTGGCGATGACAGAGGGCCGGCCGCCAACGGTCGACTTTCGCGACTTGGTTTAAGTGCCGTTTTCCTTCGAGTGTTCCGTTTTTTTGCGGGGCCAGCCGCGACCAAGCTTGGTCGCGGCTACGGGGCGACTGACAACGAAACAGTGGAGACGTTCTTTCTTGGGGTCGTTCACGAAATCCAAGGCAGGGAAAACCACGAATCGCACGAATCTTACGAATAGCGCCAAGAAGGAATCACTATTCGTCCGACTTGCGATTCCTTCGTCCGAACGTGAACGGTGACGAAGAAAGGAATGGGCCGCAGATAAGCGCAGATGAACGGGGATGTTCGGCTGGAGAAAGGAGACAGGAACTCGGTTTGCCCCCTTCGGCACCACAGCGACGAGTCGTCTTCCATCGTCGCCCTATTATCTCTCTCTGCGTGGCTATCCGCTGGATTTGTTGAATCCGTGTTCCTTTTTCTGGTCGTGAACCTCCTCCCTGTTTCTTTGCGACTTCGCGCCTTTGCGTGAGACTTGCTTTTTTCGATGTTCGGAGCCGAGGGCCGATGGTCTCACGCCAAGGCGCCAAGGAGAGTGGTTGGCAAAAAACGTAGCCGTTCACGCGACGAACGCAAGCCAGTAGAAGATCCATCCGGTTATCGCGGTCATCGTCATTTCGGCGGCAGCGATTCGGCCCCAGAACCGGTGCCGCTGGCTGTATTCGCCAGGTGTCGGAGGCGACGGAAAACGTCGCATCGCACCACTGACAACGTAGCCCCAGATGAGTGTGGTCGGCACGGCGAAGAAGAGATGGACCGCCAGCGCGATGCCCACGGGCGAGCTCCACAGGGATGCGGAGGAGAAATAGGGGGAGGGCTCCGCCCGCAATCTCCAGTCGGTCAGGAATCGCATATCGACCTCAAACAGGGTGACGGCGACCAACAAGGTGCCGGCCAGCGCGAGCTGAATCCGTTTGTGCCAGCCCCATTCCTTTCGATAGCGTGCCAAGCCGATGGAGAGGGCCATCGCGGGAAGCACCGCCAGCATGGCGAGCAAAACGACATCGAGCATCACCGACGCGCGGGTACCAAGAAAACCATCGATGCCAGGATAGTCCATTCTCGTGGCTCCTCTTTCCATTCACTTCCTTGGGAAACCTCTCGCCAATCGCCAATCGACTGTCGGCGGGGCGCGAGAGGAGGGATTCCTTCTCCTCGATTTTTTGGGGGAGAAAGTAGGGGCAGGCCTCTCGCGGGGCAGGAGGGCATTCTACGCCAAACGGAAGAAAAGGCACCCCCAGTTTCGCCTCGTTATTCCCTGGCCTGATCGAAAAGATCGGAGAAGGGACTCCTCTTGGGGGCTTCGGAATCGTCCTGGCGGAGAGAGTCTGGGCATTGTGAACCGGGCACGAATGGGGTAGACTCCGCAATCCGTATAGAGCTCGGGTCGCCGGCGTAGCTTCAATTGGTAGAGCACCGCATTCGTAATGCGGGGGTTGGGGGTTCGACTCCCCCCGCTGGCCCTTTGTCGGCACCCTCCCTTGAATGCCGGCCCGCCAGAAACGACCTTTGCCGCCCAATTTGTCTGACCCTAAATTAGAGTGATCTAGCATGTCGATGTCCGAGGCCCCCCCTTCCGGTATCCAGCAGCTCATCGTTTCCACGACCGCCTTCGGCCCGCGTGAGATCGACGAGATTACGCAGGCGATTTCCGAAGACTACTCCCAGTACCGTGAGCTTCGCAGCGCGGTAGGCGAGTTGGAGGACCAAGAAAACCGCACCCCTGCCACGGCGGCCCGACTTGGGGTTTGCCTCTACATGCTGGGGCGTTACTCCGACTCGATCGAGATGCTTTCGAACAGCGATGGTGGCGCGCTGACCCACTATTATCTCGGTCGCGCTTACCTAGCGCTCGACCGATACTCCGAAGCGATCACGGCCTATGAGTCGTCCGAGCGAGCCGGCTACGATCGTGACGTGGTGACGTTGGCCAAAGCGGAAGCGTATCGGTACGACAAGCAGCACGAGGAAGCGCTCCAGTTGCTCGACTCCCTTTCGGGGGCGATCGAACAGACCGCCGAGTACCTCTATCAGCGATCGGTCGCCGTGCAGGTGATTGGCGGAAATCGCGAGGAGGTTTGGGCGCTCTTGGAACGGGCAGTGGCTGCTGATTCCAACCACAGCGGCTCCTTGTTTGGGCTCGCGCTCGAGAACGACCGCCAAGGCAATGACGACTACGCACGAGAGCTGTATGAGCGTGCCTCGCGACAATTCCCGACGCACCTCGGCACGCTGCTAAACCTCGGGATCTTATACGAAGACATGCAGGCTCACGATCGGGCGAGGCAATGCTACGACCGCATTCTCGATGCGTTCCCGTCCCACCAACGGGCCAGGCTCTTTTACAAAGATGCGGACGCCTCGCGTGACATGTATTACGACGAGGAGGCTCGCCGTGAGCAAGATCGCCTGAGCCAGGTTCTCAGTATTCCGGTCACCGACTTTGAGTTGTCGGTCCGGAGTCGCAATTGCCTGCAAAAGGTGGGGTTGATGACCTTAGGGGATTTGACCGAAACGACGGAACTGGAGTTGCTCGCCAGCAAAAACTTTGGCGAGACCTCGCTTGTCGAGATTACCGACATGCTTAGTTCCAAGGGCCTCGAACTGGGGCAGTTTGCCAATCAGCGGCGCGATGAGGAACCGATCTACGACCCCGACTCGATGTCCGACGATGAAAAGGCGTTGATGGATCGTCCCATTTCCGACCTCAATCTCTCGGTGCGAGCCCGGAAGTGCATGGTTCGCCTCGGCTTGACGACCGTAGGCGAGTTGCTTCGCCGGACCGGCGATGACTTGCTCGAATGCAAGAACTTTGGTGTGACCAGCCTCAACGAAGTCCGTGAAAAGCTGACCCAAGCCGGCCTCAAACTTCGGGGCGACTGACTTCGGAGCGACTGACTGGCATCGGACCTACTGGATTGGGACTGCGGAATCGGGACTGCGGAATCGGGACTGCGGAATCGGGGGTGAGCTTTGCCGGAGGTCACTCCGCAATCGATTGGCTACGAGGTCCTGCATGCCGATGTGACCTGTGGTGCCCGGCTGGGTAGACTCACGACCCCGCATGGCGTGGTCGACCTGCCAACCTTCATGCCGGTGGGGACCGTGGGCACCGTGAAGGGGGTCGACATCGCGCGCGTTGCCGAGACCGGTGCGCAAATGATCCTCGGCAACACCTACCATCTGGCACTTCGGCCTGGCGCGGAGGTGGTTGAAAAGCTTGGTGGCCTCCACGCGTTTAGTGGTTGGCGTGGTCCGATGCTCACCGACAGCGGCGGCTTTCAGGTTTTTAGCCTCGCGAAGCGGGTGAAAATCACCGAAGAGGGGGCGACATTTCAGTCGCACCTCGATGGCAGTCCCCTTCACCTCACGCCCGAGGAATCGATCCGCATCCAGGAGCAGCTCGGTAGCGATATCGCGATGCAATTGGACCATGTCATCGCGCTACCAGCCAAACGCGACGCGATTGCCGATGCCATGGAGCGGAGCGTCCGCTGGGCCGCCCGCTGCCGTCAGGCGGCGACTCGAGTCGGGCAGTCGGTTTTTGCGATCGTGCAGGGGGGGCTGGAGGAAGACCTCCGGCGCGAGTCGGCCGAGCGGCTCGTGGAGCTTGGCTTCGCGGGATACGCGATCGGCGGACTGAGCGTCGGGGAGACGATGGACCAGATGCTCCGCACCCTTGAGGCGACCACCCCTGCCCTGCCTCAGGATCGCCCTCGCTACCTGATGGGGGTCGGTCGCCCCGAGGACTTGCTCGCGTCGATCGAGCGAGGGATCGATATGTTTGACTGCGTCATGCCAACCCGCAATGGGCGAAACGCCTTGGCCTTTACCGACGAAGGCCCGCTGCGCCTCCGCAACGAGTGCCACGCTGCCGACCCTCGGCCCCTGGAGGAGGCATGCCCCTGCCCTGCCTGTCAGCACAGCCGGGGCTATCTTCGGCATTTATTCCAGGCGAAAGAGATGCTGGGGCCAATCCTTCTCTCGATCCACAATCTGACCTATTACCAGCGGCTGATGGCCGGGGCACGCGAAGCGATTGCCGCCGACCGGTTCTCTCAGTATCACGCGGAGAAAAAGGCGGGGTGGTCGGTCGGGCGCCTCGCCTAAGATCGAACCGATGCTGGAGGCTTTGCATTGCCGGAAGCGAGGAAGCAGGTCGAGACGTCGGGGCCCCGAATCCCCCTTCCCCGTTGGGGCGTAAGGACTTAGGATAGCCGCTTCGGCCTCTGGGCCGGAGTCCCAGGGGCGGAAGCTTCTGGGCTGATGCTGCTTGTTTTTGTTGTCCCTGTTATGGATTGTCCTCGACTCCTTGCCCTTGTGGCCAACGTGGTACCTGCCGTGGTTTTCCCTTGTAGCTTTATCCAACTCGATTCGTTGCTACTGGTTGCCCAGCAGCAGGGGGTGAATCCCGGACCAGACCGGCCTTGGTGGTTCAACTTGATCCCCATGGTGCTGATCTTTATGGTCGCCTATTTCATGCTCATCTTGCCCGAGAGGAAGAAGCAAGAGAAGCTGGAGGGCCTCCAAAAGGTCAAGGAGAAAGACCGCATTGTCACCAGCGGAGGTATCTTCGGCGTGGTGACGAATGTCCAGCGCGATGCCGGCCGAGTGACCGTAAGGATTGACGAAAATACTGGCACGAAAATCAAGATTAGCTTGGGGGCGGTCGCACAAATCCTTGGCGACGAAGAACCAAGCTGAGCCCCTTTCCCTGAGCCATTTCGAGTGACACTTCAAGTGACACCGGCGCGAAAGATCAATCGTAACTATGAAGACCAAGCTTAATGCGCGGCAAATGACTGCCGCATGGATGCTGCTCGCCGCGATCGCTTGTACCGCCGGCCCTCCAACGTTCGCCCAACCCGCTGGCGAGGCCGCTTCAGCGGCCGCGGAAGCGGAGGTGGCACCCGCCAACGAAGGCCCCACCAACGACGCCGAGGAGGCTGGCACGGGCGACGAACCTAGCACCGGCGCGGTTCCCGGCGAAGCGGAGTCGGGAACTCTCCCTGCAGCACCCGATGGCGAGTCGGCACCCGGTGCGGAAGCCAAGGCACTCGACGCGGGCGGCATCTCCCCCTACCTCTTCGCTTTGATCCTGCTGGCGCTGTTTGTGTTGCCCGCCCTCCTTGGCAATCGGATCAGCAATCGCCTTGGTATGCCCGATCATGGATGGAAGATTGGTGTCGCGCTCACCTCCGTTGCCGCCGCCGCCGTGGCGATCGGCTTTGCTCTGCGGAGTGACGAAGGCTTCAAACTGGGCCCCGACCTGGGGGGAGGCGTGACGCTCATTTATGACCTCGCGGACCCCAACCAACTGCAAGAAGAAGGGCAAGGGGGCGACCTCGATGGGGAGGCCAGCACCGATCGGCGCGCCAAGTTCAGCATGGACGAGATGATCGCTGCCCTGAAGGAACGGATTGACCCGACCGGCACCAAGGACGTGACCATTCGGACCCGCGGCAAGGCGATCGAATTCATTATCCCCAAGGCGGGGCAGGCGGAGCTGGAATTCATCAAGCGGAAGATCACCGCCCTGGGCCAGCTCGAATTCCGCATCCTTGTCGATCGCAGTCGGACGGAATTCGACAAAGTTGTGCGACTTGCGGAGGCGCTCCCCAAGGGGCAGACGGTGGTGACCCTTGGCGGCAAGCCAGAAGCTCGCTGGGTTCCCTACAAGGTGGAAGAATTTGGCGGCGTCGACGTGGTGGAAATGAGCCCGGGCGACGATCGCGGGCGAGGCATCGTGAAACGGATGGGCGTCAATGCGCCGGAGATTCTCGTTGCACTCGACCCGTTCAATGTAACGGGGCAATACCTCACCTCGTCGAAAAAAGGGGTGGGGGCCAAAGGTTTTGAGGTCCGATTCAACTTTGATGCCCAGGGAGCCAAGAGGTTCGGCAAACTGACCGGACGCCATGTCCCCAATCCAAGTCCCTATTACCTCGGCATTGTTTTAGACGAGCGACTCCTCTCCGCGCCAAGCATCATCACTCAAATCAGGAAGAGCGGCACGATCAGCGGGCGAGGCATGGACGAGGCGGAAGTCGACTACGTCGTCAGCGTTCTCAATGCGGGCAGCCTCCCCGCCGCGCTCAACAAGGCACCAGTAAGCGAAGCGCAGACCGGCCCCGAAATTGGCGAGCTCACGATCCAGCAAGGCAAGAAAGCGATGCTCGTGTCGCTTTCCTTGGTGCTGTTCTTTATCCTGTTCTACTACCGGTTCGCCGGATTCGTCGCTTGTCTCGCGCTCGCGGCCAATATCTTGATGGTCCTCGGGGCCATGGTCGCCATGCAGGCAGCCTTTACGCTTCCAGGGCTGGCCGGTTTGGTGCTCACCGTCGGCATGTCGGTGGACGCCAACGTGCTGATCTTTGAACGCATTCGTGAAGAGATGGCCCGCGGCTCGACACTTCGCATGGCCATTCGCAACGGGTTCGGCCGGGCGACCACCACCATTGTCGATGCCAATGTCACGACGCTCATTACGGGTGTGGTGCTCTATGTCATCGGTTCGGACCAGATCCGCGGCTTTGCCGTCACGCTGATCCTGGGCATCGTGATGAGTATGTTTACGGCCATCTTCTGCTCGCGCATCCTCTTCGACATCGCCGAGCGGAAGGGCTGGATCACCAAACTCCACATGATGAGGATTCTCACCAAAACTAATTTCCAACTCCTCAGCAAGTGGCCCGCGGCAGCCCTGCTATCGCTCGTGGTCATCGCCACAGGACTCGTGGGGGTTGTCTCCCGGGGAACCAACCTCCTGAACATCGACTTCACCGGCGGCACCTCCGTCACCATGGTGTTGAACGAGGAGGATGCGATGCCGATCGTCGAAGTCCGAGAGAAACTATTGGAAACCGACTTAGCCGATAAAAACCTCCTCGTGGTAGCCCGAGATCAAACCGACACCCCCAACACGGTCTACAAAATCGATTGCAGCGTGCTCGACGAAGCGGGCAACGGGAGTGACGGCGGGACCAGTGCCGTGAAGTCGGTGGAGAATCTCCTTGCCGAGGCATTTGGCGAGAAACTCGCCACCCGGCAGGTCAGCATCGACTCGGTCGAGCAGTTTTCCGAGGGAGAAGGCGAGACGCTCTTCGAGGGAGTCGAAGCGAAGCTCCAGTTCGGAAAGCCTGACTCCGACGAGGCGATCGTCGGCGTGACGCACGATACGGTTCTCGAAGAGGTTAAGGCGGCACTCGCCCAATCGGGGCATAGTGACATCCGTCCGACCGTCACGAACCCCGACTATTCCGAGGGGACGAGTAATCGGTTTCGCGAATGGACGATCAAGCTCGGAGGCATGGAAACTTCCGAAGCGAGAAAGGTGGTCGATTCGTTGGTGAGCGGAGTGAACGGATCCCCCATTTTCCCGTTGGCCAATAAAATCGGTGGCCGAGTGGCAGGCGACATGCGAATGCAGGCCATCTACGCCATTCTCGTCAGCCTCCTCGGAATCGTCGGCTACATTTGGATTCGATTCCAGAAGATTTCGTACGGCTTGGCTGCCGTGGTGGCGCTGGTCCACGACGTGCTCGTCACCCTGGGAGTGCTCGCCCTGAGCGCCTTCGCCGCCAGCTACGTTCCCGGCCTCGCCTCGGCGCTACAGATCGACGCCTTTCAAATCAGCTTGCCGGTCGTCGCGGCATTCCTCACCATCATCGGCTACTCCCTCAACGACACGATCGTCGTGTTCGATCGGATTCGGGAGGTCCGTGGGAAGAGCCCCGACCTGTCGGCCGACATGATCGACCTGAGTATCAACCAGACGTTAAGCCGAACCATCCTGACCTCGCTCACGACATTGGTCGTTGTGGTCATCCTTTACTTCTTTGGCGGCGATGGCATCCACGCTTTCGCGTTTGCCTTGGTGGTCGGTGTCGTGGTCGGTACCTACAGCTCGATTTTCGTCGCGTCGCCCGCCCTGCTCTGGTTCTCGCGACTCGAGCAGAAGTGGGCCGCTTAGAGTAGAGCCCGCTCCCCGCTAACCGCCGCCGGCGTAGCTAGCAGGCAGTGGGTGCTGGAGCGATGCGCGAGGGGCGGATCGGAGGCTGGCGGGGAGGGTCGGCAGCGGGACCATGCGACGTTGTTCTCGAGTCCCGCGTTCTCGAATCCCGCGGTTCGCCGTGCCGAACGAGTCAAACACTTCCATCTGGTGAACCTCCCCCGGCCCCGAAGGGATTCGTAGTTCGACGCCGATCGGCAAAAGGTCTGGACTGCCAAGGACGTTACGATTGATCTGGTAGATTTCGTCCGATCGGGATTCGTCTTGCAGGTAGCGAGCGGCCAACTTGGCCAAGCTGTCTCCATCGGAGACGACGTGCCATGGCGCGGAGAGGGCTTCCGAGTTCGGGAAGTCCTCGGAGTTGGAAAACGGTATCGGATGCATCTCAACCGTCACCGGCTCTCGGTGGTTCAGCGAGGAGTTGGCCCAAGGTTCCAGGTGGGATTTCGAGCGAGGTTCCGAGACCAGGCGACGCTCGGCAACGCTCGGGGCTCCGGGAAACGTCGAAGGGGGTGGATCGAATCCGGGCGTTGTTGTCGCGGAGCCGAACGGGGCCTGGTCGTCGAGCAACGGTGGGGGTAAGAGCGAAGCCAATCGGTCGTCTTCCGGAGGCATGGAAGGTGGCTGCGGGACGCGTCGGACCGGCGGTAGCGGCGACATCGTCCGGAGGATCGGGGTCCTCCTGCTTGGCGGTTCCCGCTTGAAGGAGCCCTGCTCAAACGGTGCGGGCCGAACCGCCGGGGCTGCTGGGGAGCGAGGGGTCCAGGGGTTGGTGTGGGCGGTCCTCGCGACTTCCGGATCCCAGACCGGGGCTCCTGAGCGGGGCCTCGCGACTTCCGGATCCCAGGCCAAGGCTCCCGAGTGGGGGGGGGAAGTTACCAAGGAAGAAGAAGTTGCTGCGGAAAAGGAGCCCGAGCCATCGATTGGCTGGAGTTGCGGTGGCGACCACACGTTCTCTGCGGTCGGCAACGGGCCGCCGGTCGGGGTGGGAAGGCCAAAAAGCGTGGCCGAGAAAAAACCAGCCGCCATCAAACCGGCAGCGGCAAACATCTTGGATAGTTCAGACACGGAGTATTCTCCAGCGGGCTAACCACCGGCCGAGCGCGCACGCGCTGCCGGTTAGGCCTAAGGGTGAATCGTCCGTGAAATAGTTTTCCGCGCAGGCTCTCCTGCTGCGACGGTTCCTGTAGTGGTAGCATCGACCCTCTTCGCGGCGGGGCTCCAACCGATCGCCGGGCGAAACCAAGGATTCCCTCCCCGGCGTAGGTGTTGTGCCAACTGCCGAAAACAAGCCGATGACGGAAAGTTTGCGGGCAGAAAGAAAGTTTGCCGAAGGAGGTGACGTAGATCCCTCTCTACGGACCGAACGGGCCGACGGTTCTGGCGATGCCGCTTCAGCGGCAGGCGCGTCAGAACAGAGGGCGGGCGCACAACACGCGCCAACGAGCAGCCCGCAAAACGGCTTTACCAATCAACGCCCATGCCGGTATTGAACCCGAAGAAGCCGAGGGTGCCTTCTTCGCTCGTCGCGTTTCCTGCACCGTTCCAGATTTGGCCTTCCATGGCAACCGAGAAGAAAGGGCGGAAAGAGGTTCCTTGTCTCTGCCGGGCTTTCCAGCGGTAGCCGACTTGTACTTCGCCGATCGACAGCAGGTCGTCGCGGCCTGTGGTGCGGGTGGTGTTGAACGAGGTTGTCAGGTCGGCGTCTTCTAGGGCTGCTAGGTTGCTTTTGCCATCGCCAAACAAAACCGAACCGCGTGCTTTGCAAAAGATGCCCGATTGGCATCCGAACGGGCGGTAGGCATCCAGCGAGATGGTGGGGCCTAAGCCTCGTAGCGAGTTGCGGTAGTTGATTTGGCCACGAAGTACGTCGTTGGTATTGCGCAATTGGGCACGGTAGCTTTGTTCGGTGTAGGCATGGCGAATGCCGCAGCCAAGGCCAAGGTCCCAACTGGAAAAGCTTGTCTGTTTGGTCGCTTCAAGGTCGATCGTGTAGGCGTTGAGGTCCGTGGCGGCAGAAAAAGTGTCGGTCGGAATTGCACTCGAAATATCAACCGTGCCGAACGTTGGGTGGGTGATTGCGCCAAAACCGTTGGCGGCTGGGTTGGCCGAGGCGGTGGCCGCTTCATGGTCAAACTGCCACCAAGTGACTCGCATGCCGACGCCATCGCCATGCTGCCAACCGAGGAACACGCGCGGCGTGAATTCTAGGTCGTAGTCGAACTCGGTATCGCTGAACGACTCGAAGCTCGCTCCATCGGATTCCATCACCGTAAAGGCGGTGTTATTTTCAAAACGAGGTTTTACGAAGGTCGCTTCAAAACCGGCATAAAAACCGGCTCGCGGTCGGCAAACATTGCGCCCTCCAAGACTGCCGCAAACCGAGTCACCACAACCGATGTCGTCGCAGCCAACCGCACTGCTGCAACCAACCCTACTGCTGCAACCAACGGAGTCGCCCCTGCAATAGTCGTTGCCACACGCACAGGGCTCGAAGTAGCCGGCGTGGTCGACGTTCTCTCCCTCTACCTCTCCATCGACGTTACCGATGTATTTTGCTTCTTCGGTGTGTTCGCGGCTGGCATCCTGGATCGAACGCGGGATCGCACGCCGCAGCGGCTGAGTTTGCCTGCGTCGTTCGGGCTCTGTTTTGCCGGTCACTGGATTGTAAACGAGGCGAGGGGATCGCTGAGCGCCCGCTTTGCTGGCAGGCAAAGCAGCCACGAGCGTGGCAGCCAAGAGGATCGAGAAAGCTGGTATTCGGTGGCGATCCATCACGATGATTCCCTGGCGAAAAAGACCCAATGCAGAAAGGAGAAGGCGCACGCTCCGCGACCCTTGGCCCGCAACGCTACCGATGGAAGTATCGGCAAGATGGGTAGAAGAATCTAGTTATTCTGATTATGCCGGCTCCGCCAGGTTGCCAGCTTTCGCCTAGCCCCGACCAAGCTTGGTCGGGGCAATAGCTGACGAGGCGTAGCTCGTCGGCTATTCTCTTCTCTGCCCTCTGCGGTTCATCGGTCTTTAGCTTCTTGTTCACCGCGGAGATGCGGAGGAAGGGTCGTTGTTTTCAACTCAATTCCAACCCTCTCTCTGCGTCTTCGGTTTACCCACCAACCGTGATCGTGATGAGCTGCGCATCGAAATCGGTGGCACTGGTGGGCACTTCGCGGCGGACGCGGGCTTCGATTTCCAGCGTTCCTACGAAATCGGTCGGCGGCGTGACCGTGAGTAGGCCCGTGTCGCTCACGTCGAAGGTGTAGTTCACGGTGCCTCGTCGTACTGCGGAAAAAACGACCGGGTCGCCTTCGACATCGGTGGCGGTGAGCTGGATTTGGGCGGCGGTATTGACGGCAACACTCACCGGTGCGATATCCCCGAGGAAAGGCCGGCCATTGATGGTGTCGTCCGAGACGGTGACCTCAAAAGTGCGTTCAAAGGTGTTGCCGTTCTGGTCGTTCACGGTGACGGTCACATTCACTGGGCCCGAAACTCCGTCGGCGGCCCTGAGCAGCAGCGTGGCATTTTCGTTGTCCTGGAAAATCTCCACTCCTTCCATCACGATGTCGTTGATCGGCCGGGGGCTACTGGCAGGCCCGGAGACGGCCGTGTTGCTGATCGCTTCGCGGACCGCTTCGCCTTCGCTCAGGATGCCGAAGATGGAATGGTTGAAATCGAGGTTCCGAAGGCTGGAACCGTCCCCCTCGGTGATGAAGAATTGCGAATCGTTGGTGTCGTCGGTGCTCTTGGCGAAGGACAGCAGGCCGGTCCGGTTGTGCTGCAAGTCGACATCGAATTGGTCGTCAAAATCGCCGAGCGTCGAGCCACCCGTGCCAGTGCCATTGGGATCGCCCCCTTGAATAATGAAACCGTTGATGATGCGGTGGAAGATAATGTCTTCGTAAAAGCCATCATCGGCCAACTCGATGAATCGATCGGTCGCCCGAGTGGCACGCTGCTCGAACAATTCAAAGACCAGATCGCCATACCCGGCGACGTTGATGCGAGCCGAACGATTGCCGGTGAGAATCTCGGCGGTGACGCCCGCGTTGTCGGTGGTGACGGTATAGGTCAGGGGCCCGCCGTTCGGATCGTAGCCATCGAGCGGGACATGGAGCGGCGAGCCAACCAGCAACGTGTCGTCAGGCAGCGGCGCGAGAGACGGGGTGTTGGACGCTGGGATCGCGATGCCTGAGGCGGCTGCAATGCTTTGCAGCGATTGCACCCCTTCCAGTCGGGTGCCATCCGCAAAAACCCAAACAGGCAGATCGGCGACTTCGATGTTATTGTCGGCCGCTGCTTGGTTGAGCGACCGATCGGCGTTCGTGACGTCGACAAACGGCAAGAACTGGCCACCATCGTCGAAGAGTTCTCGCTGGTCGGTAGAGGTCTGGTTCCAAACTGCTCCGAAGAACTGCGCATTGGCGTTGGCCAGCGCTTCGGCGAAGCCAACCAAATTAGCGGCGTCGGATGCCCCCACGGTCACTGAAAAATCTTCGGAATCACTTAGAGGCGAATTACCATCGTCGGTTACCAACACGCGAAACGAAAACGTCTGCCCCGCTTCGAGAGGCGTCGGGGTCCACCGAATGATGGCGGTCTGGTTATCCGTCTGCTCGATCGTGGCTGTCTCGGGCCTGTTATCGGGGTCGAGCGTGAAAGTGAGCGTGTCGCGCGAGTTGGGATCGGTTGCGGTGACGGTGAATTCGAATTGCATGTTGACGTCGGATGTCTGGTCGGCGATCGCGGCCAAGTCGGGCGACTGCTGCGGGCCATCGTCGACCAAATCGACTTCGTAGACTTGGAGGTAGATGGCGCGGCGATCGGACTCACCAGCGCCCGACCAAGCGATAAAGGCATCGTCGCCTGCAATCGCTACCGACGGACGGTATTGAAGCCCTGAGTTGGCTCCTGCGGTCTCACGGTTCACTGCAAAAGCATCCCCTTCCGCCGTGGCATCCGCTGTAAAACTGCGGGCTTCGACTTCCCAGCCTGCGCCGTCGGTGGTGCCGGTCGTCCAAGCGGCCAGCCATTGGCCATCTTCGGCAATCGCCAAGCTGACATCACGCTGTTGGCCGACGGTGGTGTTGTTCAGCACCACTTCCGAGCCGAGCGTTGTCCCGTCGGCAGCCAGTTGCCTGGCAACGACGCCCCAACCGTCGCCATCCTGAGCGCGACTTTGCCACGCCGCGACGATGCCGCCATCGGGATCGGCGGCAAGCGTTACCGACTGTTGGCTGTTTTCTGTGGTCGAGTTCCACTGAAATTCCTCCCCCACCGGCATGGCCGTTGCGTCAAACCGTTGCCCAAACAACCCCCAATCGCTGCCATCCTGATGCCGGCTGCTCCAACCGACAACAAAACCGCCCGTCGAGTCGAAGGCGATCGCCGGTTCGACCTGTTGGTCGGCCGTGGTGGTGTTCACAAGTATCTCGCCACCAATCGGTGTTCCCGACGCATCGAATCGTCGCAAAAATATACCGGAAACGTCTCCTTCCCCGACTCCACTCCAGGCGACGACGAACGAGCCGTCCGAAGCGATCGCGAGGGCCGGTTCCGACTGTCTGCCGCCTGTTGTTTCGTTGACCAGCGTCTCGCCACCTACTGCGGTACCGGTGGAATCCAATCGCTGAAAGAAAACGCCTTGCTTGTCGCCCGGACCGCGGCCTGCCCACGCGACAACGAAATTTCCGTCGTCGTTTGCACTGACGGCAGGAGAGAACTGGTCGCCACGGATCGTCGAGTTCACCCGAAAGCTGGGCGTTGTCGTTTGACCTTCCGTGCCGAGAACTCGGGCGAAGACGCCTTGGCGATCGAGGGGCCCTCTTCCTTCAAAGACGACTACCGTATTGCTATCGGTCGCTGCAACCGCCATCGAAGAGGCAACAATCGACTGCTCTCGAATCACCAGGTCGTTTATTAGCAACTCACCCCCCATGGGAGTAACGGACAGAGCCAAACGACTCTCAAGCTGCTCAGCAGCCAGACGTCGCGGACCGCGTGCAGACCTCGGGGATCGCTGTTTCACTACTTGGCTCTCCGGAAAAATGAACCTGCGAACGTCCCCTTGGAGGACGACGTAAAAAACACGAGCTTTGGTGGGAACTCGGTGGCAAACAGGTAGTATGGGCACTATTTTCCGCCCTTACCAATTGTTTTTGCCCCTTCTTGCTCTTGGCAATGGATCGGCGAGCGCTCGTACTCAACATAATCGGAACCTCAACGCGTCCGCCTAAAATCCTCTTGCCGAAAGAAGTTGCCTGAAATCCCTGCCCAAGCGGCTATCGCTGGGCGGAAGGAGAAGCAGCCGGCTCGACCCTGCCAACATGCCAGCACCCCCTCTCTAGCAGGCCCTAATCTAACTTATCGCTTGCGCCCATTCGTAAGATTCGTGGTTTCGTCCTTGCGACTATCCGCAGCTGATTGGTTGGCATGTTGGCGCCCCTAGCCCCGACCAAGCTTGGTTGGGGCTAGTCGGGGGGGCACGCCGGTGGTCTGTTGCCGCGGAGACAGTGAACTACCTCACAACGAATTACCTAAACCGCTGACGACGAACCGCTGCCAACCAACCCAAGCCTTGTTCATGGAAAAACGGTCCCCGAACCATGTTCGCCCTTCCGCTCGTCGCGTCGGTTCGAGCCGGTCCTTTGTTCTGGTGCTGTCGGTGATTGCCGGAACCTATCTTCTGTTTCTCGTGGCACTCCTGGCTGCCGACTTTGCCTACACGATGGGAGGGGACTGCGTTCCTGCCGACCCCGCCTGGTCGGCCCAGCACCCCTGGGTAGCGAAGGTGGTCGACCACCCGATCTCCCAGGCCCTCGCCGACCCCAACATTCGTTACTCGGTCTGGCTCAGTTTGATCTCCTGTACCCTTACGGCCATCTTGTCGGTTTGGGTCGCCGTGCCGATAGGTTACTTGTTGTCGCGTCAGGAGTTCTTCGGGAAGAGTCTCCTTGAAGGGATCCTCGATATCCCGATCGTCCTCCCGCCCCTCGTCGTTGGGATCAGTCTGCTGATTCTCTTTCAGTACCTGCCTGCTACGGCTCGTGAAGCGGTCGTCTACGAAGTACCCGCCGTGGTTCTGGCCCAATTCGTCGTCGCCAGCGCCTTTGCCATCCGGACGATGCGAGCGACTTTCGACCAGATGGATACCCGCCGAGAGCAGGTTGCCCTCACCCTCGGGTGCAGCCGGCAGCAGGCGTTTTGGTGGGTCGTCCTCCCCGAGGCAGGCCCCGGGCTGATGACCGCGGGGACGCTTGCCTGGGCTCGAGCCCTTGGCGAATTCGGTCCCCTGCTCGTCTTTGCCGGGGCGACCCGTGGCAAGACCGAAGTCCTCTCGACGACGGTCTTCTTGGAACTGAGCGTCGGCAACCTCCAGGCGGCCGTCGCCGTATCGCTTCTGATGATCTTCGCCGCCGTCGCTCTCCTGGTCCTCACCCGCACCTGGGGATACCGGCGCTGGCAACTTTAACCCGCTCTCCCAAGCAGGCCCCGAGCAGCCCCGACTAAGCTTGCTCGGGGCTCCTTCCTACAATCGATGAGGCGTTTCGACCTTCGTCAAAAAGCCCCAGTCGAGTGGCTCGTCCTGCTCGTACTGTTTGCCGAGCGTCGCAGCGGTCAGCGCTTTGTGCATCTCGTAGCCGAGGTAAAACGCATGGCTCGCGTCGAGCTGCTTCGGCGAAACCTCCAGAAGCTCTTGCATCACGAGAAAAGGGTCGGTACCCGACAGGTGCAACTGGCGACCGATCAAGTGGACTTCCCCCTCGCAGACGAAGAGGCGAAAGTTGTGGTCCCGGATCTTCGAGGCCAACCGATCGAGCTCCGCCCTGGTTGGCTCCGTGACCTGGGCATCGCGGAGCAAGAGGAGCTCGGTCTCGAGACGCTTCGGTAAAACGCCTTGCGTGATTGCGTGAAAAACCAAACGCCGGGCCAAGTCGCACTCACGGACACTCGACTGAGCCCAAGGGATCACTTCCGTTGTCAGCACGCTTCGAATACCAAGCTCCTGGCAAAAGCCCAGGAGCAACGTGTTGATCCCGGCCGAGTCGACGTCGGTCAGCTCCGTAAGGTTCCCGATGCCCATCAGCATCTGGGCATCGGGATAGCGGCGGCGTATTTCGAGATACCGGCCTACGCTTTCGGCAAACCCGAATCCGATCGGCTCCAAGATCGGATCGATCCGCAGGGGGACACCGTTTTTTGCCAGGAAATGGACCGTCTCGTCGAGGCCTTCGAGCTTCCGAGGATCGTCGGGGATCGCCACCACTTCGCAGCCCCAGTCGATCGCCGCCTCACGGTTCGACGAGTTGACCGAGAGGACCAACTCCGCCCCCGCAGCGACTGCCGGGGCGATCTCTTGCGGATCGAGGCTATCGATCGACACCCGCAGACCCAGGTCCTTCAGACCCCGCACGGCCTCCCCCACCCCGGTCCAAGGCCCGCCCGGATCGCAACCAAGGTCAATCAGGTTGGCCCCGTCGTTGGCATACCGCTGGGCGATCGACACGATCTGGTCAAGCGAAAGCCGAGGGCAATGGTTGATCTCGGCAAGGATTTGAATGTCGTACGCCCCGTAGTCGTCTGGTCGCCGAGGCTGGCCAAAATGTTCGGGCAACCGCCGAAGGTCTCGCGGGCCGAATTCGATCGGAAGGCCTGGCGCGACCGCCGCGATCGGCGAAACGTCCCCCTCACAGTACCCGGGCAACAGAAGGCGAGTCGCGAGCGAACCGACCGTCATCTTTTTCGCGATCCACGCCGGGGTCATCAGCGCTGCCACGGTAATCGGGAGCACGTCGATCGTGTAGGCAAACCCCAGGTCCTGAGCCAGCGGCTCCACGACGGCGCGAAGCGATGCCTCGGCGAGCCGGCCGGTCACCAAGTGGAGATGCTCGTCTTGCATTTCGGTCGTGTTCATTCCGTCGTGTTCATTCCAATTGGCGTGCCGGCAAACCCGCCATTCACGGGCAAGACTTGCCCCGTGATGAAGCGGGAGGCGGGCGAGGCTAGAAAGAGCGCCGCGCTGGCGACGTCGCTTGGCTCGCCCCACCGTTCCAGGAGCGACTCGCTTCGAGCCCGTCGGTCCCATTGCTCGGACGCACCGTCGCCCCACTTCGTCCGAATCCACCCAGGAGCGATGCAGTTGACGCGGACTTGCGGCGCGAGCGACTTAGCCAGGCTCCGTGTGAAGGCCATCACCGCCCCTTTGGTCGCCGCAAACATCTCTCCACTATCGCCCGCCATCCCCGTGGCCGCCTGATCCCACCCGAGGTTGAGAATCACCCCATGGCCGCGAGCTTGCATCTGGCGTCCGATGCTTCGTGACAACGCGATCGTCGCCCGCACGTCGACTTCCCAGAGCGCGGCAAATTTCTGCTCAAAGTCCTCGTTAGCCCCGTCGCCCGTCAGCACGTCGACGCCAGCATTGTTCACCCAGATATCGATCGGACCCGTTTCCCAGACTTGTTCCGCCCATCGCCGGCAAGCGTCCGGGTCGCGCAGGTCGGCCAGAAAATCTCGCCCTGCGGGGCCGATCACCGATCGAACTTCCGCCACGCCCGTCGCGTTGGAACGGGCATGGAGATGAACCACGGCCCCCGCCTCCGCCAACGCAACGCCGATCGCCCGACCGATGCCACTCGAACTACCCGTCACCATCGCCGTCTGGCCCGCAAGCAGGTCGGAACGAAAGGCAGGCAACGTCGATCGGGAAGAAGGCATAGCGAGGGCCGAAAGGGGTTGGTTGTCCGTTGGGAACTTGATTTGTTGGCAGGGCGTTGGTTGGCATGTTGGCAAGCAGCCCCGACCAAGCTTGCTCGGGGCCGCTCAGGGGGCGTTCCCAACCGTCTCTCCGTCTCCGCGGTTCATTGGTCTTTAGCTTCTTGTTTCACCGCCGAGACCTTGTTTCACCGCCGAGACGCTGAGGAAGGGAAGGAAATAGTCGAACCGTTGTCCGTTGCGCCGATAGCCGACGAGCTCCGCCTCGTCGGGAACGAGGCTCCGATGAGGCGTAGCTCGTCGGCTATATCTCCGCTCTCCGCCTAGATTCCCCCAGATTTTCCCATTCTTCGCATTGCCTGCCGCGGGTGGATGCGGAGAATCACAGAGCTAGCCACCGAATAGACGCAAAGGGATGCAGAGGAGTGGACTGCGGACAGCCGTCGATGTTCGGCAGGAGAGCGGAACCTTGTGGTGGACCGAACCGCAGAGAACGAACCAATAAAAGTCGGGCCGACAGGATTCGAACCTGCGACCTTTTGACCCCCAGTCAAACGCGCTACCAGTCTGCGCCACGGCCCGACATTTTGTGTCACCAGCATAGCGGAGCCGGCTCTTCAGTGGCTACCCCCGAGCAAGCTTGGTCGGGGCTACTCGGGGGGCGTTCTACGGAGGCTGGGCAATGCCATGGATCTGTAAGAACCCGGATCTTACGAATCCGACGAATAGCCGCAGCTGATTGGTTGGCATGTTGGCAGGGGTTCTCGCCTCCGCCCTGCTGCGGACGCGGGATCGCCAGCCCTCTGCCCTTTTGGGCATCGGGGTACTACACTACTGGGCCCCTACTCCCCGTTTCGGCAGTGCTCCGATGATCAACACGCTTCTCTTGCCGGAACTTCGCGAGATGCTCGCCACGGACGACCAGGCGGCGCTACGGGAATTTGCCTCGGCGCTTCATCCGGCCAGGGCGGCGGAGTTCATGGAGGGGCTCTCGGCGAGCGAGGCCTGGGCAGTGCTCCAGGCGTCGGACTTGGCCAAGCAGGTCGAGATTTTTGACTTCTTCGACGAGCCGCTGCAAGTCGAAATCGTGGAATTGGTCGAGCCGAAGCAGATCGCGGCGCTCGTTGCCGACCTCCCGGCCGACGATCGCGTCGACCTCCTGAAGGAAATCGATCGCTCGGTCGCCGAGACCTTACTGCCGCTGCTGCCCCTGGCAGAACGACGCGAGACCCTTCGGCTTCGCCAATTTCCCGAAGGGACCGCCGGCTCCGTGATGACGACCGAAGTCGCCCGACTCTCCGAGCGGCTGACCGTTCGCGAGGCGATGGAGTCGGTCGGACGTCAGGCCGAAGACCTCGAGACGATCTACTACAACTACATCGTCGATGAAAACAACCACCTTCAGGGACTGATCTCAGCCCGCCAACTGGTGACCCACTACGGGAAGCCCGAGACGCCGATTGCGGACCTGATGCAGCGGGACGTGGTGACGGTCCACGCCAGCGACGACCAAGAAACGGTCGCGGCCAAAGTGGCCGACTTCGACTTCATTGCGATCCCCGTGGTCGACGACCAGCAACATCTCCTCGGGATCATTACCCATGACGACGTGATCGACGTCTTTCGAGAAGAAGCGACCGAGGATGCCCACATGGCGGGTGCGGTCGATCCGCTCGACCAGGGCTACCTCGAAACGCATTGGTTCACGCTTGTCTGGAAGCGGGGGCTGTGGCTCTCGATCCTGTTCGTGGCCGCGATGCTCACGGCGGTCGCGCTGAACAACTACGAGTCGGACTTTCAGAAAGTCCCTTGGCTGGTCCTGTTCATTCCGTTGGTGATCTCCAGCGGAGGGAACTCAGGAAGCCAGTCGGCCACGCTCGTCATTACCGCCATGACGCTGGGCGATGTGGCCCTCGCCGACTGGTGGCGCGTCGTCAAACGAGAGCTGCTGATGGGGCTCTGCCTGGGGGGAGGGCTTGCGACGGCGGGGTACTTCTGTGCGTTCTGGATGCTCGATGACGCGACGCCGATCGAGGCGCTCGTGCTACCAATCACGCTGGTGATGGTGGTCATCTGTGGCACCCTCTGCGGCGGGATCTTGCCAATGCTCTTCCGCCGACTCGGGCTCGACCCCGCCCTGATGAGCAGCCCTTTTGTTGCCGGCATCATCGACATCGCCGGCATCGTTATCTACATGAATGTCGCCGTAGCGATGCTCGAACGGCTCTAGGCTGGCGATGCCGCTTCAGCGGCAGACGCGTCGGAGCTACGCCTCGTCGGAAGACGGAGCCCCCTCGCTCAAACATCCAGCAGCGGGTGACCGACATACATCTGCAAGACTTGGCTCTGTACCTTGATCGCCCGGATCAGGATCCAGATTTGTTCGTGGCTAAACGACTTCGGGTCGCTCTCGGCGAGCTCTTCGAGCTCTTGGGTCATTGCCGCATGCTGGTCGGTCGCCAGCTGCAGCCGGAGCCCGGTTTCCTTCCAAGCGGTCTGCAACTGGCTCGGGTCGACCAGCTTGTCGAGTTCCATGTACTCGTTGGAAAGCAACAAGCAAAGACGGGCCACATCTTGGGGCGTTGCCTCGGGCTGGAGTTGTTCGATCTGACGGGCAAGGTCCTGGCAGGTCATGCTATCCACCTCAGGTTCTAGGAGCGTATTCAAGGGAGCAATCTCGGTGTTCAGAAAGGGGGCAAAAGGGAGACGCAAACGAAGCAGGTCCCCAAACGTAGCTCACCTTTTGGCCCTGGCGAGCCACCTTGGGCCAAGTCCTCGGCTGAGCAACGGACCGGGTGAAAAAGAACCACAAGGTGCGGAACCCCGTGTCGCGGAGGGGCGACGCTGGCCACCCCGGATGCCGCCCTTTGGCGACCCTGTGGTGCAATCTCGCCTCGTCGGCACTCCTCCGACCAACCTAGCCCCCATAACCGGACGGGAGTGCCCGAACCGCTCACGACATTTATTTTCGCGTCCCCCTTCACTGAGCCCAACCCTTGGCGATGCCGCTTCAGCGGCAGGCGCGTCGCCCACCAACTGCCAACCTTGCTATTGCTCGGTTCGTCGGGGAGAATTGTCGAGGAGAAGTTTAGCCCTCCGCCCTGCCCTCACTGCCGCTGAAGCGGCATCGCCAGCATGCCCACGCTCAGCGTCAATATCGACCACGTCGCCACCGTCCGCGAGGCGCGAAAGACCAACGAGCCCGATCCTGTTTGGGCCGCGACGCTCGCGGAACTTGGCGGGGCGGATGGGATCACGCTCCACCTTCGCGAAGACCGTCGCCATATCCAAGACCGCGACGTGCGGCTGCTCATGGAGACCGTCTCCGTCCGTACGAACCTGGAGCTGGCCGCCTGTGACGAGGTGCTCGCGATCGCGTGTGAAGTGAAGCCGACCCTCGCCACGATCGTCCCCGAACGGCGTGAGGAAGTGACGACCGAAGGAGGGCTGGATGTCGCGGGGCACCCCCAGTCGATCGCCGACGCGGTTCACCAGTTGCACGACGCGGGCATCCTGGTAAGCTTGTTTCTCGATGCTGACCCGCGTCAGATCGAGGCGGGCATGCAGGCAGGCGTCGACGCGATCGAGCTCCACACCGGCCCTTATGCCCTCGCTACCGCCAGTCACCCTGTTGCCAGTCACCGTGCCGCCGATCACGACACCCCACTCCGGAAGCTCCAGGAGTCGGCCCGTCAGATCTGCGATGCCGGGCTCACGCTCGCGGCCGGGCATGGGCTGACCTACCGCAACGTTGGCCCCGTCGCGGCCATCGACGGACTGCACGAATTAAACATCGGCCACAGCATCATCGCCCGGTCGGTCTTGGTCGGGATCGAACGAGCGGTCCGCGACATGAAGCAGTTGATGAAGGGCGAGCCTTGATAAAAGATTGGCCATTGTGCCAATAGCCGACGAGCTACGCCTCGTCGGGAGCCTCGTCCCCGACGTCGACCGACGAGGCGTAGCTCGTCGGCTGTTGCTCGCCTGCCGCTGAAGCGGCATCGCCAGTCCTTACGGTTTATCGTTTGTGCAAGAAAGAAGCGAAATCTATGAGTACCAAGGGTGAAGCCTTTGCCGGGGTGTCGGTAGCGATTACCACGCCGCTAAAGAATGGCGAAGTCGACTACGAGCGATTTGGCGAGCAGATCGAATTTCAAGTCGCTGCGGGAACGCATTGCCTCTGCCCCGTCGGCACCACGGGCGAGTCGCCCACGCTCACGCACGACGAGCATGATCGAGTGATCGCGTTCGTCGTGGAGAAAGCGGCCGGCCGGATCAAAGTGATGCCAGGCACCGGGTCGAACAGCACGGCCGAGGCGCTCCGGCTTACCAAGAATGCCGAGCGAGCCGGTGCCGATGCGGCACTACAAGTCGCCCCCTACTACAACAAGCCAACGCAGCAAGGTTTCTACGAACACTTCAAGATCCTCGCCGAAGAGACCGGCCTGCCGCAGTGCATCTACAACATCCCTGGCCGTACCGGAAAAAATATTGAACCGGAGACGATTGCCCGACTCGCGGAATTAGAAAACATCACCATGGTGAAGGAGGCGACCGGGTCGCTCGACCAAGCGTCGCAGATCATCAACACCACCAATCTTACCGTGCTAAGCGGCGACGACAGCCTCACGTTGCCGCTGCTCGCCATCGGTGCCCGGGGGGTCGTGTCGGTCGTCGGGAACTTGGTCCCCCAAGACATGCTCGCGATGGTCGCCGCGTTTGAATCGGGCGACTCGGTCGGGGCACGCGAGTGGCACCACCGGCTCTTCCCTCTCTGCCGCGACATGCTGGGTCTCTCGACCAACCCGATCCCGGTCAAGGCGGCCATGCAACTCGTCGGCCGCGACACGGGCGAGCTCCGGCTCCCGATGACGCCTCTCGACAAGTCCGAACTGGCATCGCTCCGCTCAACACTCGTCGTTTACGGATTGCTGTAGCAGCTCCTTGATCGCGAAGGGCTTGGCGATGCCGCTTCAGCGGCAGGCGCGGCGTATCGCGCCGTTACGCCATTTCGCTGTTACGCCCTATCGAGGCCCCGTCGTTTTTCGGGGCCGTGATGACGATGTCGTGCCTCTCGGTGTCGATCTTGGAGGAAAGTCTCGTGACGAGTTCTTCGGCGGCGATTGCATCGGGGACCATCGAAAAAACCGTCGGCCCCCACGACGATTGCCCGACACCCACCACGCCCATATCGCGGAGCGTCGCGATGAGCCGGCAGATCGCCTCGCTAGAATACGCCCCCCCCTGCAACGAAGCGAAGCAGAGTCCCGCTTGGTGCCCGTAGTCGAAGATCGCCTCCGAAAATCGATTGAAGTCAGCGGCACGCGCGGCGGGGGCCAGTTCTTCTCGGGCCAGGTTTTGCAACTGCCGGGTCGTTGCGCCAGGAATCGGAGGCATCTGGGCAAAGGCTTGCCGCTCCGGCTCGCCCGCCATCCCTTCGGCGGTGCGCGGCGTTACCAGAACGACCCGCCATGCTTCAGGAAACGGGACATGGAGTTCCAGCTCGCCAAGCGAGTCGTCGGGGCTTTTCCCCGTATCGACGATCAGTCCGCCGCGGGCAAACCCGTGGGTCCCAACCGCCGACCGGAGTCCGCGACCTGCCGCGCCGGCGAGCGGCGCCAGGGGGAGGTCGCCTTTGCCGAGCCAATGCGCCAGTCCTTTTGCCACCGCGAGGCTCCACTGCGTCCCGACGCCAAGGCCCGTGTGGGGGCGGGGGAGACGAACCGTTTCGATGCGGCAGCGGGGCAGCGTCGTCAGGCCCCAATGTTGGACGCATCGCTCCACCACCTGTCGAAGGCGACCGGCAGCGGGGCCTTCCACCTCGAAGGAGGCCGCAGACGAGAACTGCACGACCACCTCGGGCTGGTCGATCATCATCCCGACGCCGCCAAATTGCCGTGCGTGCGTGTCGCCCCACGCCCAGAGCCCGAAGTGAAGCCGGCTGCCGGTCCGTAGCGTGATCGTTGGTTGAGAATCGCACGACATGGTCTATCGGCCCGCCACGGTTTTGGTTTCAGCTTCACCCAGTTGGTTCGAGATAAACTGTTGCAACTCGGCAAAGGCGATTCGCTCGTCGGGGCCCGCGGTCTTGTCGATGATCTCAGCATAGTCGGCGTACTGGTCGAGCACCGACTCGATCGGGAGCAAGTGGAGCCGCGTCGCGAGGATCGCCGCCTCGAGGACCGCATGGCGAGCCCGGTGGAATCCAAAGAAGTCGCGCACATGCCCCTGGTGAGCGACTTGGCAGACGATCTCGGTGCGGTCTTGCGAGTCGTCGATCGAGACCACGTCGAACGCATACCACCGAACCGCATCAGCCAGCCGCTCTCCGTACCCCTCGGGACCAGCGGCTAAGGGGGTCCCCGCCGGCAGGCGATCGATGGCCGCCCGGGCGATCAGCAGCACGTCGTCCGTCACGTGAAAGATCCCGCGGCCCGACCGGCGGAGGTTCTCGTACGTCGTCGACGATTGGTACGGCCGCAGCAGGAGCTTCGTTGTGGGCCAATCGACACGCGGCCCCATCGGCGCAATGTTGGTCGCGCCCCCCGCGCCGGAGGTGGTGACGATCCCTTCGATCAAAGGAAGCCCGTGAAAGTCGTCAACCGTCAACATAAATAAGTGGGGGGAAATTAGTCCGTTGGTAGTTGGTGATTGACGCGATTGCCGCTGAAGCGCCTGCCACTGACGCGGCATCGCCAGGGTTGGTTGCGTTCATAGCCGACGAGCTACGCCTCGTCGGAGCCTCGTTCCCGACGAGGCGTAGCTCGTCGGCTATTCGTCGGTTTCCTTAAAACGTCACCGGTCGGTCAGGGAGTCTTGCGGGGGCCCTCTCGGGCGGCTTCTCCTGAGCCATCCGGTCCGTTCCGTCGACTTCCGTTTCAATCCCCGCCAGCCGAAGGAAGTTCGCGAGCATCGGATATCCCTGCTCGGTAAGGATCGATTCGGGATGGAATTGTACACCAAAGAGAGGCCGCCGGCGGTGGGCCAGTGCCATGAGCACGCCATCCTCCGTCCAGGCGGTCGCTTCGAGGCACTCGGGCAGGCTCTCGGCATCGACGACAAGCGAATGATACCGCCCAACCTCCAGCGACGCCGGGAGTCCCTGGAAAAGTCCGTCGCCGGTGTGCGTCAGCCGCGACGCACGACCATGCCAGGGCCGCGACCCGCGAACGACTTGCCCCCCCAGGGCCTGCGCGATGACTTGATGACCGAGGCAGACGCCGAGCAACGGGACCGTCTCGCAGAACTCCCGAACCAATTCCAGCGAGCAGCCCGCCTCGTCGGGTCGTCCCGGTCCCGGCGAAAGAACGATCGCCTGTGGCTCGAGCTGCGTCACGTCGCCGGCGGTCATCGCATCGTTCCGGACAACCCGTGTCTCCACCCCCAGCCGCTCGAAGTAACGAGCCAGGTTATGGACGAAGCTGTCGTAGTTGTCGACGAGGAGAATCATAGGAGAGTGGAGAGCGGAGGGCAGAGAGCGTCCTAGCCGACGAGCTACGTCTCGTCGGTTCCTTTACGGGAGAAGGGCCTTGAGCATTCCGGCCGCTTTGTGCCAGGTTTCTTCGTATTCACTTTGTGGATTCGAGTCGGCGACAATGCCGCCACCGACCGGGAACTGCCACCAACCCCGACCGGCAGTGATCGTGCGGATGAGCAAGCTACTGTCCATCGTACCATCAAAGCCGAGGTAGGCCAGCGATCCACAGTACGCGCCCCGGGCGGTTGGTTCGAGCTCCGCAATGATTTCCATCGCCCGCACCTTCGGCGCGCCGGTGATCGACCCCCCGGGGAACGCGGCCCGCAACAGGTCGAGAGGCGACTCCCCTTGGCGAAGCTGGCCTTCGACGACCGAGACCAGATGCTGGACATGGGCATACGACTCCAGCCCACAAAGCTGCGTCACCCGCACGCTGTCGGGCTCGCAAACTCGCGAGAGGTCGTTCCGCATGAGGTCGACAATCATCACGTTTTCTGCCCGATCCTTAGCGCTGGCGACCAATTCGTCTCCCGCAAAAAGGTCCGCCTCCGGCCTGGCGGTCTTTGGCCTGGTCCCCTTGATCGGCCGCGTTTCGACCCCCCCCTCCACGACACGCAAGAACCGCTCGGGCGACGCACTGACGACTTGGTGGTTCCCCAAGTCGAAGTAGCCTGCGAACGGAGCCGGGTTGCGCTGACGAAGCCGGAGGTAGAGGTCGGCGGAGGAACCTTCTGCCGGATGGAGAAGCCGCTGCGAGAGATTTACCTGAAAGAGATCGCCCTCGTGGATCGAGTCGATCGCCTTTGCCACCGCCTGCAAGTAGGCTTCCTTGGAAAAGTCGCTTGTCACACCGGGGGCCCCTTCGCAAGGAAACTGCGGCGCCAAGGAATGCGGCGCTAAGGAATGCGGCGCTAAGGAACCAGGTTGGACAAGCGAGGGGGGAGGCGAAGGCGTGGAGCAGTCGGTCGGTCGGGTCGCCAGTTGCTTGGCAAAGTCGTCGGCTCGCGATTCGGCCCGAGCGAGCCTTGCCGTCGGTTCGGTTTCGGGAAAACCTTGCGAGACGATCCATCCCTTTTGCTCGACGTGGTCGAACGCGACCACCACGTCGTACAATCCGATGGCGAGTGCGGGCAGAGAAAACTCGTCGAACGCCGGTCGCGGCAATCGCTCGAGGCTGTGGCACAGCTCGTACGCGAGGAGCCCGGCCGCTCCTCCCTGGAACGGAGGCAGCCCGGCGACCCGCTCCGTGCGAAAGGGAGCAAGCCGCTTCGCCAAGCTTCCCAACGCATCGCACCCATCGGCGGGCCGTTCGATCCAAGCGAACGGATCGGCGGCGACAAACGAATACCGACCCAGTTTCGCATGAGGCATCGCGCTGTCAAAAAAAACGACATGGGGAAGCGACCGGAGCGCACCAAAGGCATCGACGGGCGTCGAGCCGGCCGGTAACTCGCGAAGGACAGGGAGAGAGAGCATGCTAGGTTTTGTCATGACTGAAAATCGGGATGCGTGTTGTCAAAGCCGCCCCCGTTGTTGTTCATGGACCCGTTGTTGTTCATGGAATAGCCGACGAGGCGTAGCTCGTCGGCTAGGGGGGCCGCTCTCCGCTGCGACTTTGCAGTTCTCCTGATCCTCCCGGCCAACAAGTTGACAGGGGGAGAGCCACGAATTACGCTAGAGCAGGTTCCGTTTACGAGTTCACTGGACATTTTTTTGTTCGGAGTTCTAGTCCCGCCGCTGCTGCCGTATCTTAGCACAGCTTCGCGACCGTTGCTCCGGCAGGTAGCGATGGCGCATGGATAGTTCTGGAGTTGCGAGCGATCGGCAGGATCGCCTCGATCGGTGCGAGGAGCGGATCGGTTATGTTTTTAACGACCGAGCTTTCTTAGAGTCAGCCCTCACCCATGCCTCGGGTGCGGAGCACCGGCTCGCGTCGAACGAGCGGATGGAGTTCCTCGGGGATGCGATCCTGGGGGCGGTTGTCTGCGAGCGACTCTATCGAATGTTTCCCGAATTTCTCGAAGGGGAGCTCACGCGACTCAAGTCGATTGTCGTCAGTCGCGAGACTTGTGCCAAAGTAAGCGGGGCGATGGCCTTCGACGAGTTTTTGATTCTCGGCAAAGGAATGACGACTCACCCGACGATCCCGCCCTCGGTGCTCGCTGCGGTGCTCGAGTCGCTTATCGCGGCGGTGTTTCTGGATGGTGGCGCCGACGCAGCGAAGGCGTTTATCCTCCGCTGCATGGACCCCGAGATCGAGCTAGCCGCTGCCGGCGAAATGGGGATGAACTACAAATCACAGCTCCAGCAGCTCGCCCAGCGGGAGCATGGCGTGACCCCCAACTATCGGCTTCTCGACCAAACGGGCCCCGACCATAGCAAGTGCTTCCACATCGCCGCAGAGATCGGCGATCGCCGCTTCGCCCCCGCCTGGGGGAAGAGCAAGAAGGAAGCCGAGCAAAAGGCCGCCGCCAACGCCCTCGCCAACATGAACGGCAACGAACCGGTGTTCGATTCCGAGACGATATGACCCCTGGCGATGCCGCTTCAGCGGCAGGCGCATGACGAGCCGGGAGCGTAAGCGACCGGAGGTTTTTTTAGAAATGGCTACTGCGCCTGCTGCACTTCGACGCCTTTGTTTTTGCCACGGCGCATTTGGTCGTAGCACTCGAAGTTGCTTTTCTGCATGCGGGTGTTGTGGCGGAACAGGTTTTGCTTATAGTCGGTCTCGGATTTCTTTTGCGGAGGAGCGGCCTGCTGATTGGCCCCGACTTGTTCCGCCGCTCCGAGCCATGTTTCGCCGCGATAGAACGCGTACCGCGACTCCCCCTCGCGAGCGATCACCGTCGCGGTGCCACGCACGCCATCGGCAATAAAGAGGCCCCGTAAGTCGGTTTCGCCCGAGCGAAACTCCGAGTCAGCCGAGCCAATCGCTTTGACGTGGACCTCCGGGACGTACCGCTTGTCGGCCGTATGGATAACATTTGCCCGAACGCGCCCACTCGTCGCGTCCTCCTGCACCACGATTTCAAGCGGCGTGACCAGCACGAGGGCACTCGCAAAGAGGTCGTCGCCTCGGCAAATAACGAGGTAGGCTCCCTCTTCGTCGAGGTCGAGCGACAAGGTCCGCTCCTTGTTGGCGTAGTCCTTTCCGTCGCCTAATTGGAGGGTTGTCTCGACCAGCGGAGCGATTCCGGCGAGATGGACTTTCGTCACGTTCGCGAGATTTTTTTCACGCAAATAGAGCCGCATCAGGTCGACGCGGTAGACCTGGCACCGAGCCTCCACGATGTTGCGGTACCGCAGATCGATCTCCACCTTCTCGCCCGGCTTGAAGACGTTCACTTCGTCCATCGCCACATGCTTGGCCTCGAAATAGTCGATCGCCTGCTGGGCGTCGGAGTAGAGCAAGGCGACTTGGCGGTACCACTCGATCGCACTTGCCGGGTCGTTCTCGGCATGGTGAATTTGCCCCAGGATGTAGCGGGCCAAGTCACGGTCTTTGCTCTTGCCGTTGGCGACGACCTGGGCCGCCGCGAGGGCGTCGTCATGCTGCCGCTGCCAGAAGTGCCCCAGCGCGATCATGTACTGAAACCCACTACGGAAGTCGCTGTCGGCAAATCGCTCGGTGTAGCTATCACACGCCTCGACGACCAGCTCGTACTGCTTGAGGTCCAAGAGGGCGTTGGCCCTGCTAAAGGCCGCATCGTCGGCGAGCGGGTCGGTCGGGTAGAGCGTGAGAAAGTCCGATAGCAGCCGAATCGTCTCCTCCAGCAGGCCGACTTTAGTCGGGCTCTTGTCGGGTCTCTCGCCGACTCTTGCCCGACCGATCCGCCTCGATTCCTTGGCGAGCAAATGGGCCTCCGGTGCCTTCTGGTAGAGCGACTGCGAGATGGCAAAGTAGGCCGTGACGATCGGAGCCGTGTCGGGGTAGTCTCGCCAGAGATTTTCTTGGTAGTCGATCGACCCGAGAAAATCCCCTTCGTCTTCGAGCACTGCCGAGACGTTGCTATCGTTGATAAAGCTCGCGTCGACCGTCGCCCGATAGACTTGATACGCCCGCTCGAACTCGCCCATGTCACGATACGCCTGCCCGACCGAGAGAATCTTGTCGTACGGAATCTCCAGCGTCGGGAACCGCTCGCGTAGGACCTCGAAGACCTGGACGATTTGTGGGGCGTCGTAGAACTCGGCGGTGGTGTAGATCCAAAGCAGCCTTCGGGCGACCTCTTGCTCGTTGTATCGCCGGTTCTGTTGGAACAAGTGAGCCAAGTAGGGGAGCGATTCCTTGTACAAGCCATCGTCAAAGGTGAGCTTGCCGAGGGCAAATCGCTCGGCGCTGTTCATTTGGTAAGGGTCGTCGGACTTCTCGCCGGGGGCCAGCACGACCAGCTCCGCCGGTTTGCCGAGACGCATCCGCTCGGGATGGATCGCGTTGCGAACCACCGTCGGCATCGCCCGGTAGGTTCCGGAGGCATAGCCAATCAGTTCGTAGTGGAAATCTTGCACCCTGCTGTCAGGTTGGTAGAACAGGACGATCCGGTCGCCCTCGATCCGATGGTGATCGAAGGAGCCTGTGAGCGATCCGTCGACTAGCATCAGCCCCGCCGGCAGCGGCTCTTCGACGACGACGTACGCCTTCTGCACGTACGAATGGTGGAGCCTGACATGGACCTTCACGCGCTGACCGACTTCGATCTTCTGGACGGGAGAGGAACTGCTCGGACCAATGAGCCGGCCCCGGTACTCTAGCGGTGCGTGTTGGTAGGTCCGGCTTCGGACAAACGGGTACTTCCCCCGATTGGGGTCACTGCTGGGGTCGTTCATTTGGCGGGAGAACCCCCGCAGCGAGACGGCGTAAGCAAATTCGCCCCGGCCTTCGATTTGGAAATCGACTTGGTTTTCCCCCGTTTTCAGCAGCTCCTTTGGCACGGCGAGCAGGAGCGTCTGTTGGAAGTCTTGGCTCTTGAGGGTCTTGAAGAGCTTGCCATTGACCAAGAGCTTCAGCCTGTAGTCGTCGGTCGAATGTTTGCCTTTGCTGTAGAACGTCGTGAGGGCAGCCATGGCGGGGCCGTTGGCCTTGGTCGACGCGAAGCCCTCGACCCCTTTGCGGTCGAGCAGCCAAGCAATCGCCTCGGCAGCCTTCGTCGAAGTCGGACGGACCCGCAGCAGGGCAAACGCCGCGAGGGCCGTCGTCTCGACCTGATCGCCCAGGGAGGGCGGGTCGGACGCTCCCTCCCAAGAGATCCCCTTCCCGCTTCGCTTTGCTTTCTTTTCCAGCACGTCGAGCAGCTCGCCCGCGTGGTCGTTGCGGTCCAGGTTGGCCAGCGCCATCGCGGTGTACGCGAGCGCTGGGGCGCTGAGCCTGTGGCGTTCGCGATGGAGTCGGTGGAGAGGCGCGAAGTCGGCGGCCTGATTGGTGGAGAGGGCGTGGAGCACGACCGCTTTGGCGTCGTTGTCGCTTTGCCTTAGCGACGTGAAGCGGTTTTGCAGGTAGGTCTGGGCCTTCTTGTACGTGGCGTCATCGACCGAGATGCCGAACCGCCGAGCTTCGCTGAGCGCCCAGAAACTCCTCGAACTGGCTCCCCAATCGGAGTCGACTCGTCTACCACGCCAACTCCAGCCACCCTCGTCGCGCTGCGAAACGACCAACGCGCTAACGAGCGAACGAGCGCGACGGGTGAGACGTTCGATCTCTTCTTGCGGTACGGTTGCACCCTGGGCATACTTTTTGGCGTAGCTGAGAGCGCTCGTCACCGCGAGCAAGTCGCTCCCCGCGTGCCCACCCCAACGGGGTGGCGGGCAAAGGCAACCTTTAGCCGGAGGGAGACCTGCCTCCAGGGCTGCCGGACCACCTGGCGATCCGGTTAAGGCCATCGCGAGGAGAGTTTCTTCGAGGCGCGGGCCGACGGAAAGGGTCATCCACGTGGTCGGGTACTCCCTCCCCTTCGGGAGTTCGACATGGGCCGTCGTGTCGGTGTTCGCGACACCTCCTGCGTGGTCGGCAAACTCAAGGCCCCACGGCTGCACCGGTACCCTCCGGACCAGGGAGTCAGACAGAGCGTCCGCCGTCGCGTCGATCTGGAACCGAAGCTGCGAGGTCCCTTCGGCCAGCGCTTGCGGAGTCTGGATCGCGTCGAAGACAACTTCCGCGACGCCTTGTGGGTCGATTAGGGTCGTGAGCGTCCGCTTGGCAAGTCGGGCGGTCAACGCTTCGCCACCAAGGACCGTGAGATCGAGGCGCACGTTGCCCGAGTAGTCGGTCAGGTTGTGGACCCGAGCAATGACCCGCACCGAGTCGCCCTCTCGGAGCTTCCGAGGGACTTTGACCGTGACGAAGAAGTCCTTGCGAGTCAGGACGTTGGCCGTTGCTTGCCCGACGAGCGTATCGACCGTCACGCCGCGCGCCGTGAGCCGCCACTCGGTGGTTGTCTCGGGCATCGGGATTTCGACAATCGCCTTGCCATCCTCCCCGGTAAGGATCTTTCCCGACCACCAACCCGCGTCGGGGAGTTCCTCGCGCAGTGGGGCCTGCCGATCTCGTGACGGTTTCTTTGCAAGCGATTCTTCGGTGAAGGCGTGTTCGGTGAAGACGTGGAGGTTCTTCTCCTCCATTTTTTCCCCAAAGCTACCGCCCGCTCTCCTACCTCCGCCTCCACCAAAGCCTCCGCCTCCGGCCCATCCAAAGCGGCTGTTTCCATCCCCCAACGTCATCGATTTCTGCAGGTCGTCCACTCGAACGCCGAACGCCATGTTCTCTTCATTAGCGGTTCGGAGGCGAACGAGGCGGTCTTGTTCGTTCTCGTAAGCTTCGAGGACCGCTCGGGTCGTCGCTTCGTAATGGAAACCACAGGTGCTCGTCTCACGGAACTCGGCATGGCGGTAGGCATCGCGTTGGAAGTAGTGCAGGATATCGGGTCTCTGATCGGGGAAAATCGCGTAGAGCGCCTCGTCGACCAGCGAAAGCGAAAGCTCCCCCCGCACCGGTCGACCCCGTTGGTCGGTCACCGTCAGCTCGACCTTGCCCGGCGCCCCAGGGGCGTAAGCCTCGGCGAGTGGCTCGACCGTGACGTTCAGCTTCCGGCTCGCGGTGAACGGCTTGGAGACCGACCGCAGCTCGCGGCCATCCATGAGCGAAACCGTCAGCCGGAAGTTGGGAAAATGCTCGTGGCCGACTTCCAGGTCGATCGGGTGGAAGCCTTTCTTGAGTGGCACGATTCGGTAGCTAAGGATCGTCTCGCCCTCGAAGGTCACGAGCGCAAGCTTCGCATCAACTCGCGAATGCAGCCGCACTCGGGCCCGACTGCCAACTTCGAGGCTGTCGGACTTCGCAAAGAGCCGTAGCTTGGTCGCGTCGTCATCGTCGGAGACTTGGAAACTTGCTTGCCCCGTGACGACCTGTTCGAATCGGTCCTGGCCACTCACCCGGAGCTGGTACTCCCCCCCTGCCTGGAACGCCTCGTCTCCCCCCCCTAGTTGCAGCTTGGCGATGCCGGTCTCGGGGTCGGTGGCGATCTTTTTTTCGAGGAGTGTCACTTCCAAAGCAGGTTGCGCCGTGACTTGCATCCATGGAACCCCGCTCAGCACCGGGTTCGGTTTTTTTGCCTCGCGGCGCAGGACCCGCAGCGTTACCTCTTTGCCAATCGGCTCGCCATCGGGTGTCGTGGTTCGGACTTCGACTTCGATCGGTTCGCCCGAGAGAACCAGCGGTCGGCTCGGCTGGACCGCAATCTGGAAGCCTTGCACCGCCAGCATGGCGGCATGGCTCGAAGTGACATTCTCGCCCTCGATCGACGCGGTAAACTGGAGCGGCGACCCAGGCTGCATCCCGGTCGTGTCGAACAGGACGACCAGCTTCCCCTCGGCGTCGGTCGTTTCGACCTGTTGACGCCCGTTGGGCAATCGGTAGCGAACGAGTTTTTCCGACGCCGGCTGACCCCAGTAGTAAGCGGCCCCGATCGTCAGCTTGACCTCTTCGCCCCGGAAGTAAACCTGGCGATCGGTATCGAGCGTAAGCCTTAGTTTTTCGAGTTGGAACGGCTCGACCTGGAAGGTGGCCGAGTAGGTTGCCCCTTTCGGCTTCCGAGCGACCAGTTGGTACCCCCCGACCGGCGCGCTTGCATCGAGCTGAAATTCGGAATGGAACGTGCCGAACTCGCTGAGCGTCACCGGCTCCTCCCAGAGCAATCGCCCCGCCGCGTCGGTGATGGCCACTTCGTACTTTTCTCCCGCCGGCGCGACGTACGAACCGTCACGCACGTCGCGAAGGATGCCCCGAAATCTCACGACCTGTCCAGGCTGGTAGGCGGGGCGGTCGGTGGTGAGATAGCCCTTGGCCGACAATCCTTGGCTGAACTTCAATCCTGAAAGGTCGAGCCGATTCGACGCTACGGAGCCCTCGGCCATCGCAAAGATGCGGACTTGGTCTGTCTTCCGGAGTTCGTCGTATTTTTCGAGGAAGACCCCATCCGGACCTGTTTTGCCGATCGCCAGCACCTTCTTCCCATTCGACACCAGCAGCTTCACCCCCTCCGCTGGCTTACCGGAGAGCATGTCTTGTACGAAGACCAAGAGCTCGCGGCGGGAACTCTTGACGATCAAGTCGAGGTTACTGCGAACGACCAACGTTGTGGCTTCGAAGTCCGCGCCCGAAACCTTCACGATGCAAACGCCCGCCCGATTTTCGTCGAACGGAATCTCGACTTGTTGCTCGATCGGCAGGTACTTGGCGTAGCCAGCCACCTCGACTTCCCAGGTCTTGTCGGGCTGAATCAGGTCGATGTCGAGATCCTCCACCCGGCCAACTTCGTGCGTCTTGCGGAAGTAAGCTTCGAGATCGAGGAAGTACTGCTTGAAGGTAAGCTTCTGGATGTTGCGGGTGTTGACCCGGAGGGTGACTTGCTCGTTGGTGCGAAATTTCCGCTCGGTCGTCACGGTAAGGTGTTTCTGCGTCATCGTCGCGAGCCGCGACCGCGCATGGCTGGCCCATGAACCGGAAGTCAAGCGACGGTAGGTGGCGAGCGCCTGCTCTAGGTCGCCCCGCTTCTCTTCGTAAATCATGCCGGTCTGGTAAAGGGCTAGCGATGCGGGCTCGGTGTCGGGGTACTTGCTCACGACACGAGCCCATCGGTCAATCGCCTTTTGATAAGCCGCGATGACCTGCTTTCGGGGAGCCTTTTCTTCTTCGAGATTCTTGGCGGCGACGTAGTCGATCTGGCCAAAGAGGTAGAGGATTTGCGCCGCGCGCCGATCGAGCGGATGTTTCGCTAGGAAGGACTCCAACAACTTGCGAGCTTGTGGAGGGGCATTTTCTGCGACCGCACCGAGGGCCGCTTGGTACTCGGCATCGACGATCCCTCGCTGGCAATCGGCCCAGTTCGGTCCGTTAGGGAACTGGGTAATGTAGCGCGTCCAAGTTTGGATCGCCGCTGCGTAGTCGTGCTGCCCGATTTGGATTTGTCCCACTTGGAAGAGCGCCTTCTTCTGATAGGCCTCCTTGAGCTCCGCAGGCGATTTGCCAAGGTCGTCGAGCTTGTCGGTCGCGGCATCGCCTGGGGGAAGCGAGAAACCCTTGCCAGCAATCAAGAGCTCGTACTCCGTGATCGCTTGGTCGGAACGCCCATGGTACCGAAACGCCTCGGGAAGAAACCATGCCGCCTGCACCGCGCGGGGGTGGCTCGTCTGGTTCTGGAGAAATTCGCGGGTCACTTGCACCGCTTTGTCGAGTTCCTTGGCCGCCGGCGTTGGCATCTTGTACGACTTCACCAAAAGCCAGGCCGTATCGGAGGCCAAATCGAGAGACGCCGCCGCCTGCTTTTCGGGTGTCGTGCGAGTCAGCCTTGCGAGCAGGTCTTCGACGTTGACGCGCCCCTTTGCGTGCTGACCCGCGAGAAGCTGGGCTTCGGCAAGATGGTATCGTGACGCGAGAACGTGCTTGCCGGCTGGCTCGGGGTTCTCACGCTTTCGGCCTGCCTTGCGTGTTGGCGTGCCGACCGCACCGGTCCACTCCGGGTCCCACTCCGCCAGGTAGGCACGAAAGTTGTGGATCGCTTGGCCATGGTTGCCTGCTCGGAGGATGGCGATCGACCGTCGAAACATCACGTCGTCTCGCAGGTCGCGGCCCATTTCCATTTCGAGTGCCTTACCATACAGCTTGTACGCTTTGCTATAGTCGGGTGGCAACGCACCAATATCGCTCGGGTCAGGCTTCGTCGCCAAGGCATCCGCGAACGAAAGAATCACGCCAGCAATTTCCTGCTTGCGAGCGGTCGAAAGGAGCCGATTCGCCTCCTGTTCGTAAATCACCTCTGCCGCTTGGAACTGCCGAAGGGCAACAAGCGCCCGGGCTTTGAGAAACCTTGCCTTGTGGAACCAATCGGAATCGGGATGGGCCGCCAGTTGGGCATCCAGGGTGTCGACCGTCGCTTGGTACTTTTGGAGATAGAACTGCGCGAGCCCCTTCAAATACATCGCCTCCGCCCCGACCTGTTTGTCGGCCGCAGGGATTTGATCGAGCGCTTCGATCGCCTCCTCAAACTGAGCCTCCTGCATGGCCGACTTGGCGGCGAAAAGGGGAGCCGACTTGGACGATTCGGCAGAGAGGGGGGTTCCCGCCATCCAAAGGCTGGCGGCCAGGCTCGCCTGAAAGAGGCATCGGAGGCATCGATCGTAGCGGAGCATTTTTTCTATCCCTTGGGGGAAAGTGACTTGATAGGGACTGCATCGTATCCCAGAAATCGGAGCGAACGCAGGGAAATTTGGACGCTTCTCTTCAAAGAAAAGTTCCCCCTCGGGAGGGAAAGTTTTTTTTCGTCGACCAGGTGGGGGCCGTTTCGGGGCGCTACTGGATCGCAAGAAAATGATCGATTCCGGCTTGCCCGCATTCCATGTCTTGCTGGGGCGTTCCCGAGCTGAGGCCAATGCCGCCGACGACTTGGCCCTCGACGATGACCGGAAGTCCGCCCCCGACAATCGAGAGCCGCCCGCCAACTTCCGTATGGATACCAAACGCAAGGCTTCCCGGCTGGGCTACCTTGTTGTACTCGTGGGTCGCCTTCCGCGCGGCTGCGGCAGTGTAAGCCTTGTCTTGGGCCACGATGACACTGGAAGTCTTGCCCCCGTCCATCCGCTCGAAGGCGATCAAATTCCCTGATTCGTCGACGATGGCAATACACATCGGCACCCCCATCTCGTTCGCCTTATCGCGCGCTCCGTCGATAAGACGTTGGGCATCGTCGATGGAAAGTCGGTTGAATTGAAGCATCGTGAGATCCTTGGGTTGTTGTGAGCGAATAGCCACAGAGGAGGGCCCCCTAGCCTCGACCAAGCTTGGTCGGGGCCGTGCAATCCTGGTCGGGGTTGCGCTCCGCTTGCTCGTGGTTCCTTCTTCGGACTGCGAACGGTAACTCAGATTTCTACTCCGAGCCGCTGCTTTGCTTTCGCTTCGCGACGGCGGGCGTGGAGAATCGGTTCCGTGTAGCCGTTCGGTTGGACGATGCCTTGGAGGACGCCTTGGAGGACGCCTTGGAAGACTAAGTCGCACGCCGCCTGAAAGGCGATGCTTTGGTCGAAGTCGGGCGCCATGTTTTGGTAAGCAACGTCGCCACTATTTTGGCCATCCACCACTTGGGCCATCCGCCGCATCGTTTCGTGTACTTGCTCTTGGCTACAAATCCCGTGCTGGAGCCAGTTGGCGATGTGCTGGCTTGAAATGCGAAGCGTCGCGCGGTCTTCCATCAAAGCAACGTCGTCGATGTCAGGGACCTTCGAGCATCCGATGCCTTGATCGATCCAGCGGACCACGTACCCAAGAATGCCTTGCGTGTTGTTGTCGAGTTCCGATTGAATCTGTTCGGAAGTGAGCGGTGTGTCGCCGAGCAGCGGGAGGGTGAGGAGGTCGTCCAGGCTCGCGCGCTGGCGCGACGCAAGGGTTGCCTGTCGGGCGCTCACGTCGACCGCATGGTAGTGCATGGCGTGAAGCACTGCGGCGGTCGGCGAAGGGACCCAGGCAGTGTTGGCACCCGCCTCGGGATGCGCCTGCTTGGTGGCCAGCATTTGCCGCATCTCGTCCGGTTTGGGCCACATCCCCTTGCCGATCTGAGCCTTGCCCCGCAATTGGCATTCCAACCCGATGTCGACGTTCCAGTCTTCGTAGGCCTGGATCCAAGGCTGCTGCTTGATCGCTTCCTTGGGAAGAAACGGTCCGGCGTTTCGACTGGTATGGATCTCGTCGCCCGTTCGGTCGAGGAAGCCAGTGTTGATAAAGACCAATCGCTCGCGAACCGCCCGGATGCACTCTTTGAGGTTCAGGGTGGTCCGACGCTCCTCGTCCATCACCCCGACTTTGATCGTGCCGAAGGCAAGCCCAAGCCCCTTTTCCACGCAGCGAAACAGATCATTGGTAAGCTGTGCCTCTTCGGGACCGTGCATCTTTGGTTTGACGATGTAAACGCTGCCAGTCCGGCTATTGGCGGAGACGCCCTGCTTACGGAAGTCGTGGATGGCGCAGGCGCTAGTGACGAGCGCGTCGAGAAATCCTTCAGGAATTTCCTGCCCCTCAGAATCCAAGACGGCATCGGTTGTCATCAGGTGCCCGACGTTACGTACGAGCAGCAGACTCCGCCCCGACAAGGTTAGCTTGCCTCCCTCTGGCGTCGAATACTCCCGATCGGGGTTCAATCGGCGAGTAAATTTCTTTCCCTTTTTTTCCAGCGTTGCCTCCAGATTCCCTTTCATCAGTCCAAGCCAATTGCGATAGGCGACGACCTTGTCTTCCGCATCGACTGCCGCGACCGAGTCTTCGCAATCCTGAATCGTGGTGAGGGCCGATTCGAGGACGACATCCTTGAGATTTCCTGGCGAGTCCTTGCCGATGAGGTGCGAGGCATCGATCTGAAGTTCGATATGGAGCCCATGGTTCCGTAGAAGCAGGGAGGCCAACGAGTCGTCGCCAACAAAACCGACGAACTGCTCCGGACGCATGAGCCTGGCAACGCGACCATCGGTCATCAATGCCCCCAATCCCTGGCTCCCTCTTTCGAGCCCACCCCTTTCGAAAACGTAGCGAGCGACGTCGGAGTGGAGTGCGTCTTGTAGAGGAACTGCCGAGTCGAGGAAATTGCAGGCGTAGGCGATGACTTGCTCGCCCCGCTTGGAGTCGTAGCCCGTAGCAGTCGAGTCAACATTGGCGATGGCGTTGGTCCCATAAAGGGCGTCGAACAGGCTCCCCCATCGAGCATTGGCGGCGTTGAGGGCGAACCGTGCGTTCATCACCGGCACCACCAACTGCGGCCCGGCCACCTCCGCGATTTCCGGGTCGACATTCGTCGTGGTGACCTCGACCTCTCCCTGCTCGGGCACGAGGTAACCGATTTCGAGAAGGAATTCACGGTATTCCTGGCGATCGATCGGCACGCCGGGGTGCGCATCGTGCCACGCATCGATTTTTGCTTGCAAGAAATCCCGCTTGGCGAGTAGCGAGCGATTCCGCGAGCCCAGCTCCGCAACCGTGCGGGCGAGCGTTTTCCAAAAAGCGTCCGGCGTGACTTGGGTGCCAGGAAGGACTTCGACCGTGATAAAGTCAAAAAAACTGTTCGCAATTTGCAGCCCATGCTGATCGGTTCGGTCGGTCTTCGTATTCATGACTGTCGCTCGTGGAAGAGAAGGAGTCCATCGCCCGAAGGAAAGGGGCCCAAGTCGGTTGAAGATTTCAGTCGGGTGGAGATTTCATCGGGCCGAGATGTTGTTGGCGGCGGGCAGGACCTCCAGGAACCTCTTGGCGGCTTTGCTCAAGGAGGGTCAAGGTACCAGCGACGGCATGGAGCGTCAATCAAAAATCGTAACCGTTCACGGAATGAATCGGTCGTTCGGATTGGAAATGCGGAGCCCCACCTAGCCGACAAGCTACGCCTCGTCGGGGAGACGCGGCCCCCGATGAGGCGTAGCTCGTCGGCTATTCGGGGTCCTCTTGCTTTTATCGATTCACTACATCTGTTTCACGGAAGACTTGAAGAGGAACGGTACGGATTACTTCCCGCTTTTCCAGACCGGATCGAGATGCGACTCGCCTTCTTGGGGCCAGCGCGTCAGCGTGACTTTCTGCCGGGTGTAAAAGTGAATCCCCTCGGTCCCTTGCATGTGGAGGTCGCCGAAGAACGAGTGGTTCCATCCGGTAAAGGGGAACCAAGCCATTGGCGCGGGCACGCCGACGTTGATGCCAATCATGCCGGCGTTGAAGTGCTGCTTAAAATGCCTAGCCGCGTGACCACTGCGAGTGAAAATCACCGCTCCGTTCCCGTACTCACAGCCATCGCCGATCGCCAACGCATCGTCGAGCGAATCGACACGCGCGACCGAAAGGACTGGGCCGAATATCTCCTCTTTGACAACGCGCATCTCCGGCGTCACATGATCGACAACGCTTGGCCCGACGAGGAAACCGTCGCCGGCAAATTCGCGGCGGCCATCGAGCGCGATGGTTGCTCCTTCCTCCGCAGCGATGTCGATGTACTGAGCGACGCGCTGCCGGTGGTCGTCGCGAATTACCGGGCCCATGTCGATCTGTTCGTCGCCATCGCTGGGGCCGACGCGCAGGTTGGTTGCAAACTCGATCAAGCTTTCTACCACGGGGTCCCCTGCCCCGCCGACCGCCACCGCCAAACTCCCCGCCATGCACCTTTGACCAGCGCAACCGTAAGCACTGGCTGCGAGCGCTTGGACGGTCGAATCCATGTCGGCGTCAGGCATGATGATCAGGTGATTCTTTGCACCACCGGCCGATTGAACTCGCTTGCCATTTGCGGTGCCCGCCTCGTAAATGGATTTGGCGATCGGCGTCGAACCAACGAAAGAGATCGCCGCCACCTCGGGATGCGCGAGCAGCGCGTCGACGCATTCCTTGTCGCCATGCACCAGGTTCATCACACCTGGCGGTAAACCGGCTTCGAGAAGTAGCTCGATCATGCGGACCGCAGAGAGTGGCACCTTTTCGGATGGCTTGAGCACGAACGTGTTGCCGCAAACGATGGCGACCGGAAACATCCAGAGAGGCACCATGTTGGGGAAATTGTACGGCGTGATTCCAACGCAAACACCTACGGGATGCCTCGCCGTCTCGGCATCGACGCCGCGCGCGATGTTCGGAAGCGATTCGCCCATCATCAAACTCGGAATGCCGGCGGCGAATTCTACCATCTCGATACCACGATTCACCTCCGCCCGGGATTCGGCAAGTGTTTTGCCATGCTCGCGGGTCACGATCGCGGCAAGTTCCTCGAAGTGTTCGTCCAGGAGGGCTCGGTAGCGAAACATCACCCTGGCCCGGTCGATAACGGGCGTCTCTCGCCACGCGGGAAACGCTGCGGCGGCCGCTTCGACGACCGTGGCGGTCTCGTCGGCGGTTGCGAGCGGAGTGCGGGCGATCACTTGTCCGTTGGACGGATTGTAAACCTCGGTCCACCGGTCCGATTCCATCGTTTGCCAACGATCCCCGCAAAGCTGGGGGACGATGTTGGCTGGGGTAACAGCGGAACTCATGGGAATCTCGGCGGACGGAGTTGGAGGCGGGTGGCAATTCCGCTAGCATAACGGATCGTTCCGCTGCCACCAAGCATGTTGATGCGGCCGCACGGTTGGTGGAAGACCGACCGACGCAAGCGGTTGGCCCGCGCATGGGGTTACCACGCCGCTGACCAAGAAAACGCCAACGAATTGCGACGCCAACTATCCCGCCACTCTCTTTCCAGGAATCTACCATGTCTCGTATCGTTCGCGGTGCTTTGATTCAGGCGACTCTCTGTGAATCAGGCTCTTCGCCTGTGGCAAAGATTAAGCAGGCGATGATCGAGAAGCATGTCGAGATGATTGCCCAGGCAGCGGACCAAGGGGCGCAGGTCTGCTGTTTGCAGGAAATTTTTTATGGACCCTACTTCTGTTGCGAGCAAGAGACGAAGTGGTACGACACGACCGAGCGAATCCCCGACGGTCCGACGACCAAGCTGATGCAGGGACTCGCAAAGAAGCACCAGATGGTGCTTGTCGTTCCGATGTACGAAGAAGATATCTCGGGCGTTTATTACAACACGGCCGCGGTGATCGATGCCGACGGCAAGTACCTTGGCAAGTTCCGAAAAATTCACATTCCCCAATGCCATCCAGGCTTCTGGGAAAAATTCTACTTCAAGCCAGGCAACCTTGGTTACCCCGTCTTCGACACCAAGATCGGCAAAGTGGGGGTCTACATCTGTTACGATCGGCATTTCCCCGAGGGCGCACGATGCCTTGGACTTGCTGGCGCGGAGATTGTTTTCAATCCTTCCGCGACGGTCGCCGGTCTGAGCGAGTACCTTTGGAAACTGGAGCAGCCGGCCCACGCGGTGGCGAATCAGTATTTCGTCGGCGCGATCAACCGCCCTGGCTGGGAAGAGCCTTGGCGCATGGGCGAGTTCTATGGCCAGAGCTACTTCGTCGACCCGCGAGGGCAGTTTGTCGCCCAAAGCGAGAAGCGAACCGAAGACGACATTGTCATCGCCGACATGGATTTCGACATGATTCGGGAAGTCCGCAACACCTGGCAGTTCTTCCGCGACCGCCGACCCGAGACGTACGGTGCGATCGTGGAACCGTAAGAGCAACCGCTTTACCCGTCCGGATCGTCCAGCAACTCTTGAAGCCGCTTGCCTAATTCTGGATGGAAATTGGCAGGCCACGACTCGTCTAGCAATCGGACTTCGATCATGTCGCGCAGGTGGGTGCGGTCCTTATCGCGAAACGACGTCAGCTTCATGATAACGAGCGATTTCAATTCGAGCAGTTGAAATGCCTCATGCCCCACGCTCGCGGACAAATGTGGCGCGGCGGCGTGGTAATCGTGGCGTACCTTCTCGCCGGCAAATAGCAGATGCACCGCATCGCGAGGGCTTCCATTGGGGGCATCGAGAAACATCTCCATGCCCATTAGTTCGTGATGAACGAATCCGACTCCGGTTAGTGCCGATTTTACGGCCTCGAAGTCGCTGCGGTTGACCATCAGATCAACATCAGCCGTGTTTCGTGCAGCACCGGGATCAACCGTTGAAACCCATGCTGCAACAGCGTTGCCACCAATCACGGCGTACGGCAAACCGGCGGCTTCTAATGCGGCGGTCGATCGGCGTAAGCGTTCGCGTACCTTTTCCACAGCCCGCACCATCCTTTCGAGCAAGTCTTCGCCAAATCCGACGACGGTTGTTTGTGAGGTTTGAGGTCCCATGAGGTTATTGTACCATGATTGGGAGTATTGGGCAGCGAGTCGAAAGAAATCCAATACCCGGGCCGCGATTCACGGCCCGCGTGGCGGTCCGGCTATTACATCATGTTGAATCGTCTTGAATCGTCTTGAATCGTCTTGAATCGTCGAAGAGGTTTTCACTCGCGAGTTCCCGAAGAGTGTCGACGTCGAGCGGGAAAGGTAAGCAATGCCCCAGAACCGCAAGGAAATCCCCATGGCCGCGAAAACGAATTACCAACTCCCGATCATCGATCACCAGCCGCAGCCCTACGCCGGCCCGTCGCGTGACGAGGTGATTGCCCTCCGCAAAGAATACGTCTCGCCTGGCGTGCTCACCTACTACCGCGAACCACTCATGGTCGTCGAGGGCCACATGCAGTATTTGTGGGATGAGACGGGCAAACGTTACCTCGACGCCTTTGCCGGGATCGTGACGGTAAGTGTCGGCCATTGCCATCCCAAGGTGATCGAGAAGGTGCGTCAGCAGACGGGTTGCTTGCAACATGCTACCACCCTCTACTTGCACCCGACGATCGCCCAGTTTGCTGAGAAACTTGCCGATAAAATGCCGGAGGGACTTTCGCGGACCTACTTTACGAACTCTGGAAGCGAGGCGAACGAGATTGCGATCCTCTCCTGCCGCGAGAAGACAGGCAACACCGAGGTGATTGCCCTGCGCAACGGCTACCATGGCGGCACCGCCACCGCCATGGGCCTCACCGCCCATGGTAGTTGGAAGTTCAAATCGAATTCCGCGCCAGGCATCCATCATTCGCACGCCGGCTATTGCTACCGCTGCCCCTACGGGCTGGAGTATCCTTCGTGCGATCTGAAGTGTGCTCATGACATCAAGGAAGTGATCCAGTACGAGACACCGGGCGAGATCGCTTGCTTTATCGGCGAACCGATTCAAGGCGTTGGGGGTGCCGTCGTGCCCCCCAAGGAGTTCTTCTCGATCGTTTACGACATTGTCCGGCAACATGGCGGGCTTTGCATTGCCGACGAAGTGCAGGGCGGATTTGGAAGGACGGGCAAGCATTTTTGGTCGCATCAAAATTGGGACGTCGTCCCCGACGGGGTGACCATGGCCAAGGGGATCGGCAACGGCATCCCGCTCGGGGCGTGGACCACAACCGAAGCGATCTCTAACGCGATGACCAATCGCATTCACTTCAACACCTACGGAGGCAACCCGATCAGCATGACCCAAGGCCTGGCCACGCTGGAAGTGATCGAGGAAGAAGGCCTGCAACAGAACTGCCTGGAGGTGGGTGATTACTTGATCGATCAGCTCCGTGAACTGCAAGAAAAGCATCCGCTCGTCGGCGAGGTACGTGGCATGGGGCTTATGCTGGGAGTAGAATTGGTCCGAGACCGCAAGACCAAAGAGCCCGCCACCAGCGAAGCGGCCGACCTCCTCGAAGCGATGAAACATCGCGGGGTGATCCTCGGCAAAGGAGGCCTCTTCGGCAACACCCTCCGCATCAAACCTCCCATGTGCATCACCCAAGACGACGCCGAGTACCTTGTGGCAATGCTGGATGAAAGCCTCGACGTGATCAAGGGAAACTAGACAGGATCCACGGAATTTACGGAAGATAATTACCATGTCCACACTTGCCACCACGGTCAACGGCCTCCAACTTCCGAATCCGTTTGTCATTGCTTCGGGCCCGCCTGGGACGAATGCCAATGTGATCGGGAAGGCGTTTGACGAAGGTTGGGGGGCGGTGATCTGCAAAACGGTCAGCCTGGATGCCTCGAAGGTCACCAACGTCCAGCCGCGCTACGCGCGATTGAGGAGCCGAGAGAGTAACGAAATTTATGGTTGGGAAAATATCGAGTTGATTAGCGACCGCCCGTTCGAGACTTGGCTCGATGAGTTTAAGCAAGTGAAGGACAAGTATCCCGACGGCGTGCTGATCGCGTCGATCATGGAAGAATTCAACAAGGACGCCTGGCAAGAGATCGTTGGTCGATGCGAAGAGGCCGGCGTCGATGCGTTGGAGCTGAACATGAGTTGTCCCCATGGTTTGCCGGAACGCCAAATGGGGGCGGCGATGGGAGAAAATCCTGCAATACTCGAGGAGGTTTGCGGCTGGGTGATGGAGGTGGCAAAGCTCCCTGTCTGGGTAAAGATGACTCCGAACGTCACGCATATCGAAGACCCGACCCGTGCTAGCCTTCGTGCGGGCTGCAATGGCATCGCGGCAATCAATACGATCCGAAGCGTGCTGGGGGTCGACCTCGAAACACTCCGCCCCGAGCCAACCGTCGAAGGCTACACCACGCCGGGAGGCTACTCCTGTCAGGCGGTCATGCCGATCGCACTGCGGATGTGCATGGAAATCGCCATAGTGATTCGCGACGAATTCCCCGGCCGAACGCTCTCGGGCATTGGCGGCATCGAGACCGGACGCGATGCGGCCCAGTTCCTTCTTCTTGGGTGTGACACGGTGCAAGTCTGTACCGGCGTGATGAAAAGGGGGTACCGCTGCGTGCAGCCGATGAAGGAGCAATTGTTGGAGTTCATGGCACAGCATCAGTTTGAAACCCTCGAGGATTTCAAAGGCCATTCATTGCAGTACTTCACGACGCACGCCGACTTGGTGGTCAAGCAAGCCGAAGCCCGTGCGGCAAAAAAAGCAGAGCACGATAAGAAAAAGATGATCCAGGCCGACGCCGATTGGGATGGGGACGACTTCGTCGATCAATCCGACGCATTGGCTCGCGGGTGATGGTAGGCTTCCAACGCCGCACAGCCTTCCGCAAACTCATTTTTTTCCATCTCAACAAGGGTTTCCCGATGCTTGATTTTGTACCTGTCGCCAAAGTCGGTTCGATTGTCGAAGGCGAGGGGGAGTCGTTCCTCATAGGCGAGCAGATGGTCGCGGTGTTTCTCCATGAAGGGGAGTATTTCGCCATCAACGACCTTTGCCCCCACATGGGAGCCTCGCTCGGCGCGGGTTGCCTGGATGAGGAAGGCGCGGTGACTTGTCCCTGGCACGCGTGGCGGTTCGACGTTCGCGATGGTGCTTGGCGAGACAATCCAACGCTCCGCACCGATGTCTATGACGTTCGTGTCGAAGGTGATGAAATTCAAGTCCGTCTGGGCGAACCACACCCAAGCTGATACGCGGCTATTTTAATTGCTGAATGTCGACGGTCTGATCCATCTTGCTCGTCACCGAAACGCCAGCCACTTGGCCCGATATTTCTAAGACGATGTGAAACGTCGATCGATCGAGATGGCCTTCGATGTCAAAGAACGCTTTGCCGTCAACCGACTGCTTTTCGATCTTAGGCGATGTCAACGGTTTCGACCCAAACAGCGAGTCGTCGGTCGGCGACGGGGCGGGTTCGATCGTGAGTGCCATCTGTGGCTCGAAACGATCCCCCGAGGTGTCGTCTTTCGTCGACGGTTCCTTGCGGTTCCAGAGCAATTCGCCCCGGATCGTTCCCAGGACACGATTTTCGATCTCCCGCGGTTGGGGCAATCGAGAAAACGTTATCTGTTCCGCCATCTGCCGCAAACCAGCCCCGGCGACCAGATCGCTCATCGCTCGTGTTGCCGGGACCCCGGTGAGACGCTGGAGGGTCTCCTCGCTTGGCTCGAATCTCAGTAGCTCGCCACGTTTGCTCACGGTCATCGGTATTTTCGCATCGAGCAGCGCTGCGTAAAGAGGCGAGAGCATCGCCGCCACACCGGCGGGTCGTTCATCGCTTTGTGAATCGTAAACCATCTCCAGGCCGTCGGGCATCGACATGGCAACTTGAATTTTCTCGATGGTCAGCAGGCCTTCCGCCGAACCTTCTTCGTTGACCTTGCCAATGCTCCAAAGAACCTCTGTGGTCTGCTCCGCGATCGTCGTAAAACTACCCGCATCGCCCGCGTCGACATCGACCCGCGTCCGCTGGACCATCTCGTATCGAAACGCTTTCCCCTCGACGAACTTCCATGCGATCGGTTCTTGAGCGATCAGCGGAGCCATGCCGATCGCCATGCCACAGGCGATGGCGACCGTCGTTCGCGAGAGCCAAGAGAGTTGTCGTGGCATGTCGGTCCCCTACTTACAAGGAAATGGATTCGCCCGGCGCGAGGAGGACCGGCTCTGCCGCCGTTTGCTCTTGTACGCACTTGGCCCAAGCCTCCACATCCTGCTCAATCAGTGGCCAAGTGCTGTAGTGGCACGGTACGACCTGCTTGGGCGCGAGTAGCTTGATCGCTTCGAGGCTTTCGGCGGGGCCCATGGTGAATCGATCGCCGATCGGCAGCACGGCCAGTTCCAGGCCAGCGACCCCGATCACCTTCATGTCAAGAAATAGCCCCGTATCGCAAGCGAAGTAGATGGCCTTGCCTTCCAGATACATCAGAAACCCGGCGGGGCTCCCTCCATTCGACCCATCAGGTAGCATCGAACTATGGTGGGCGATCGTCATCTCGACCCGTCCGACCGGCAGTTGGATTCCTCCCCCAAGGTTCATCGCCATCACCTTTTCTTCGGCGACGCCTTGCGCTTGGAGCCATTTAGTAATTTCATAATTCGCGATCACCACCGCCCCCGTTCGCTCCGCAATCGCCAGTACGTCTCCCACATGATCAAAGTGTCCATGCGAGATCAGCACGAAGTCCGCTTCGACCTCACTCGCTTTTACCGGCGCAGTGGGAGAGTCGTCGAGGAACGGATCGAGCAATAGCTTCTGATCGCCCGTTTCGATTTGCCAACAGTTGTGTCCAAGCCAAGTGATTTGCATGGTTTACCTTCTTTTCAAAAAAAAACGGGACCGTGAATTCTCTGTTGTTCTTTTACTCGTTACGATCCCGCGTCTTCCAAGAACAAATGGGCTACGGTTAGGAAGCTCGGCCTTCCCTTCCTTTTGTCTACGTTCTGCCTGCTCCAACGGGGCCCAGTTTGGAAGTCCAAAACTGGTGGACTGTAAATGCCATCGTCTCCCCTTTCCGACTTGTTTTCCAGGGGCCGTCAGTGGGGGCAGCATTTTGTCTCCCCGTACCCTTTTTCGGTACCGTTTACGAGTCGAAAGAGAGGGAGCCACGAATCGGACCTACGTCAGTCGATCAGTCGGTCGCTGCGGTAGAGGTTAACCCTGTAGCCCCCCGACGAGGCGTGGCTCGTCGGCTATTTTGTAACCGTTCCCAGCCGAACGTAAGGAACCACAAATCACGCAAATAGCGGCAAAATGAACGTCTAGCCGACGAGCGGATGATGCGCGCTGGAGGAGGGCCTCGTCGGGGAGCCTTTCGTCGCGGACCGCGTGGCGGTCCGGCTAGAGCATGGAGTTACCAAAACGGGCCCCAGTCGCTATATTTATGAGGTCGCTGGACCTGGAACCGCGCCGCAGAGGCTCCCGGTTTTCGTCCGATGGATTTCCTTTGTCCCCGTAGCTCAACTGGATAGAGTGTCGGCCTCCGAAGCCGAAGGTTGCTGGTTCGAATCCAGCCGGGGATACTGCGTTGTTTGTCGCAACGGGGCTGTTTGGCGAAGTGGGTGCCGTCGATTGATTGGACCGTGTCACTGTTGGTGTCGCGAAAAATCCTCCAGCTCGCGGCAATTGGGCGAGAGCCCACACCTTTTCTTTTCGACAAGAGAGTACCCCGCCTAGGAGTTCCTATGCCCGATAGGCCTTATGCCCATTCGTTAGAGGGTCGCCCCGTCGCCGAATGGGAGCCACTCGAAGACCACCTCCAGGCCGTTGCCCAGTACGCCGAAATCTTTGCCGCCAAGTTTGGCGCTGCCGAGTGGGGCTCGCTCGTCGGCCGATGGCACGATTTGGGGAAATACTCCACCGCGTTCCAAGCTTATCTGCACAAAGAAAACGGTTTCCAGACGCATCTTGAGCAGTACAAAGGGCGTGTTGACCATTCGACGGCCGGGGCAAAGCTGGCTAGCGAAAAAGTCCATCCCTGGGGTCGAATGCTTGCGTATGTTATTGCTGGCCATCATGCAGGGTTGGCCGACGCGACGGGTGGGCAATCAAGTCTCGACGAGCGATTGCAAAAACAAGTGGAGTCGATCGATGCTGCGCCGGCCGAAGTGCTTGGCAACTTTGTCGATCTTGGCGAGCCTGCATTATCGATCGACAAAGCGGATAAAAAGCGAGCCGTGTTCCAGCTTGCACTTTTCACTCGAATGATCTTCTCTTGTCTCGTCGATGCCGACTTTCTGGCAACCGAGGCGTTCATGTCCCCGGAAAAAACGGCACAACGACCATTGGGCGGGAGCCAGCTTCCGGCAATGCAAGCTGCTTTGGATTCCAAATACGAAAAACTAGCCAGCCAAGCAGTAGACAACGAAGTCAACCGACGGCGGCAAGACGTCGTCGCAGCGTGTCGTGCAGCAGCGAAAGAAAAACCGGGCCTTTTTACACTAACGGTACCAACTGGCGGGGGGAAAACGCTTGCTTCGCTAGCCTTTGCCTTGCGGCATGCGTTGCAGCATGGGATGGAACGCATCATCTACGCGATCCCGTTCACCAGCATCATCGAACAAACGGCGGACGAATTTCGAAGCGTTTTTGACACGTTGGGGAGCGATCTGGTCGTCGAGCATCACTCGAATGTCGATCCAGACGCAAAACACGAAACGGCCCGTTCTCGCCTTGCAGCGGAAAACTGGGATGCGCCGCTCGTGGTAACCACCAATGTGCAATTCTTCGAATCTCTTTTTGCCTCTCGAACGTCGCGTTGCCGGAAACTCCACAACCTGGTCGGAAGCGTCATTATTCTTGACGAGGCCCAGTCGCTCCCGGTCGAACTCTTACGGCCTTGTTTGGCCGTGCTGCGAGAGCTAGCAGCCGACTATCGCTGCTCGATCGTTCTTTGCACTGCGACACAGCCTACCTTCGGTTGCCGCGACGATTTTCCCATCGGGCTCACCGACGTGCGAGAGATTATGCCCGAGCCGGAAAATCTTTATCAGCAGATGAAACGGGTTGAGGTGAAATCCCTTGGTCGAGTATCCGACGACGAGCTAGTCGAACGGCTTGCTGAGGAGCCTTCGTTCTTAGCCATCGTCAATACGAAACGACACGCGGCTCGCTTGTTTAAATTGCTCCAGGAAAATCTCGAAGAAGCGGAAGGGCTCTTTCATCTAAGCACGTACCTGTGTGGCAAACATCGTGCGGAGCGAATCGAAACTATCAAGCAACGCCTGAAGGAAGGAAAGTCTTGCCGAGTTGTCAGTACGCAATTGATTGAGGCGGGTGTCGATATCGATTTTCCCGTAGTCTATCGGGCGATGACGGGCATCGACTCGATTGCCCAAGCGGCAGGCCGCTGTAACCGCGAGGGAAAACAAAAATCGGCGACTGTGTGGGTATTTGAACCGACCGAGGTGAAGCTCCGAGGGCATTTGGCATCGGTTGCCGCATCGGCTCGGGAGTTAATGCCCGACTTCGACGACTTGCTCAACCCGGCAGCTGTGCAGCGTTACTTCGAGTTGCACTACTGGAAGCAAACGGGCGACAACCGGTGGGATGACCCTCGTGTCATGGACTGTTTCCCGACGCCGGTCCAGAGATTGGCATTCGACTTCCGAACCGCTGCCGACCGATTCCGCATGATCGAGGATGCCACCAAGCCGGTATTCATCCCTTACGGTAAGGAGGGCGAAAAGCTGACCGAGCAACTCCGCACAGAGGGCCCCTCGCGATGGCTACTGCGGCGGCTTCAACGATACACGGTCGGTGTCTACGAACAAATCTACAACCAGATGGTCGGCAGCGATGTTGAAGAACTCCCTGATGGTTACGCGGTGTTGATTAACCGCGATATTTATGATGAACAGCTAGGTCTGCGAGTCGACCGGCTTGGATATCAGGATCCGGAAAGTTTGATGCAGTAAAAAAACAAGAGCACGACCGAAGTCGTGCTCTTTATATCACGAATATGGTTTCAATCCGCGCTCCCCGTGTGAGGAGCGATACTTATGTTTTTATCGTGGCTTGCGAGGTAAACCTCCTTTTGTCTTTCGAAGATTCGTTAGCCAGCGAAAGAATTGTGACTTCGGAATCTGCTTTTCAGTCTCTTTGCAGAATTCATCGTGTAGCCAGTCAAACTCATCGGTATACGGTAGCTGATCAACGGCCGAGTCTACTTGGGAATACAATTCAACCACAACTAAGCGTTCATTTCCATCAAACTTCTTTTTCATCGCCAGAATCTCCTTGACACACGAATCGAAACGAGTAAAGTCATGGACAGGGGAATGTTTTTATTTCACATATATGGAACTTTACAATGATACGCAACCGTAGCGTCGAAGGCAAATCCCCTATCTGCCTCAAAATCTGGGGCGACTATGCCTGTTTTACTCGTCCCGAGATGAAGGTCGAGCGGGTCAGCTACGATGTCCTCACGCCCTCGGCTGCCCGGGGAATCCTCGAAGCGATCTACTGGAAGCCGCAAATCCGCTGGATTGTCGAGCGGCTGCATGTGCTCAAGCCCATTCGCTTTACGAATCTCCGTCGCAACGAGGTTTCTTCCAAAGCTTCGGCTGCGAATGCCAAGAAAGCGATGAAAGGGACGCTAGGCAGACCGTTGGAGTTGGTCATCGAAGACGACCGCCAGCAACGGGCGGCGACGATCCTGCGCGACATCGCCTACGTGATCGAGGCCCGATTCGAGCTGCTCGACAGCAGCGACCCGGTTGCCAAGCATTACAACATGTTTAAGCGGCGCGCAGAGAAGGGGCAGTATTTTCATCACCCCTATCTCGGCACTCGCGAGTTCCCTTGCGATTTCGAATGGATTGATGGGCCGATTCCCGAGTCAGAATTAACGGGCGAAAGCGACCTCGGTTTCATGCTGCATGACATCGATTTTTCGCCAACCGACGGAAAAGAGTTTGATACGATCAGCAGCCACAGCGGCGCGAAACTGCTCGCCAATCCACGTTTTTTCCGGCCGACCATGAAAAACGGCATCATCGATGTGCCCGATCTTCGTTCTCAAGAGGTGATGCGATGATCCTGCAATCACTCAACGCCTACTACGAACGTCTGGAAGCCGATCCGGATGTCGATATTGCTCCGCTTGGGTTCAGCCGGCAGAAGATCGCATTTTGCGTGACGCTGAACAAAGAGGGTTCGCTCCATGAAATTGAGGACATACGGACGCAGGATGGCAACAAGCATGTTCCCAAGCCATTGGTTGTGCTAGGCAATGCCAAGCCGTCAGGGGCGGGAATCAATCCTTGTTTTCTATGGGACAATCCCGCCTACCTGCTTGGCTACAAAGCGGATGACAAAAAGCCCGAGCGAACTCAAGAGTCGTTTGAAGCCTGTCGAGCGCGACACCTTGAGGCAGAACCGGCAATTGACGACGTAGCTTTCGTGGCAGTCTGCCGTTTCCTGGAAAAGTGGGAGCCCTCACAGGCAGCCAATCATGAGACGCTCGTCGATATTTCAACCGGATTTGGCATCTTTCGTATTCGTGGCGAAAAGCAGTTTGTCCATGAGCGCGACGCTGTTCAGGCTTGGTGGCGACAGCAGCTTGCGTCGATGGAGGAAAACGATACCGACGTTCTCGGCCAGTGTCTGGTTTCCGGCGAATCCGGACCGCTGGCTCGTTTGCATGAGCCCAAAATTAAGGGGGTATGGGGAGCGCAATCCGCAGGGGCGCTGCTCGTCTCCTTCAATGACTCTGCTTATGAGTCTTATGGGCGCGAACGCAAAAGAGCGGGCTATAACGCTCCAGTGAGCGAGCAAGCCGCTTTTCAGTACTGCACAGCGCTCAACCGACTGCTCGCGAAGGGGAGCAAACAACGGATTCAAATTGGCGATGCCTCGACCGTCTTTTGGACAGAGAAACCCTCCGAGGCAGAAAATTTCTTGCCCTGGGTCTTCGAGCCCTCGAAGGAAGCCAAGGACGACTCGCAGAAAAATGCTGTCGAAAAAATACTCCAACAAATCGCTGTAGGTGGCTACCCTGGGGAGCTTGGCGAACCCAACACGCCGTTCTACGTGTTAGGATTGTCACCCAACGCGGCGAGGATTTCGGTGCGATTTTGGTGGCCAAGTACTCTCGGCAAACTGGTTGAAAACCTGCACCTGCACTTTGCAGACCTGAAAATAGCACGTTCGGACCGCGATATCGAGTTCCCCGCCGTTTGGCAATTGCTTCGTGAAACGGTCCGCGATTCAAAAGATATCCCCCCGCTTCTGAGCGGTGCTGTGATGCGTTCGGTGCTGACCGGAACTCCCTACCCTAACATGTTGTTTTCTTCTGTGGTGCGCCGCATCCGTGCCGACCGCGAGGTCCGTTACCTCCGAGCCGCGGTGCTCAAAGCCTGTCTTAATCGTAATACCCGTCTTGGAATTGAACCGTTAGAAAAGGAGATTGCTATGGCACTTGATCCCGATCGGCCAGAACCTGCGTATCGTCTGGGCCGACTGTTTGCTGAACTTGAAAAGACCCAAGAAGACGCCATGCCAGGCATCAACGATACGATCAAGGACCGATACTTTGGGGCTGCCTCGGCAACGCCTGGCAGCGTGTTTCCCCGCATAATTCGGCTTAGCCAGCATCATCTTGGTAAGCTCGAAAAGGGGACTCGCACCTATCACGAAAAGCGGATTCAGGAGATCGCCAGCGGACTCGACAGCTTCGATACGCACCTGAGCCTGCGTGACCAAGGACTGTTTGCTATTGGCTACTACCACCAACGGCAAGATATTTTCACTAAAAAGTCGGACAAGGCTTCCGAGAAAACCCAAGAAAAGGAGTAACCCATCATGATCTCTCGTTACGATTTTGTTTACCTGTTCGATGTCAAAGATGGCAACCCCAACGGCGATCCTGATACAGGCAACCTGCCTCGGATCGACCCCGAGACCGGCCAGGGATTGGTGACGGATGTTTGTCTCAAACGGAAAATACGCAACTACGTGGGACTCGTCCACAACGAGCAGCCTCCTTACGAAATCTATGTCAAAGAAAAAGCGGTGCTCAATCTTCAGCATGCGCGAGCCTATAGCGAATACAAGCTGAAGCCGGAGAAACGAAAACTTCCGAAAGAGGAAGAAGACGCCAAGAAGGTAACCGCTTGGATGTGCGGCAACTTCTTCGATATCAGGGCATTTGGCGCGGTAATGTCGACGGATGTGAACTGTGGGCAGGTTCGTGGACCGATCCAGTTTGGGATTGCCCGCAGCATCGAGCCAATCGTGTCTCAAGAACATGCCCTTACACGTTGCGCCGTAACGACGGAGAAGGAAGCGAAGGACCAATCGGGCGACAACCGCACGATGGGCCGCAAGTTCACCGTTCCTTATGGCCTCTACCGCGTCCATGGATTTATTAACCCGCACCTTGCCGAGAAAACAGGGTTTGATGAAAACGGAGAAGACCTTGATCTTCTTTGGACGTCGCTCGCTCAAATGTTCGAGGCCGATCGCTCTGCCGCACGAGGCGAAATGGCTCCACAGGCACTGATCATGTTTGAGCATAAAGATCCGCTCGGAAACGCCCCTGCGAATAAGCTTTTTGAGCGGGTGAAGGTTAAACGGACCGAGCCGAAAAACGGCGAATGGAAGCCTGCTCGAACGTTTGAAGACTTCAGCGTGGAAGTGAACGAGACAAATTTGCCGAATGGGATAACAGTGCATCATCACATCTAAAGCAGGTGCCATGTCTTTCGCCGAAGACCAACTTCTCCCGATCAGCGCGTTGCAGCATTTGCTGTTCTGCGAGCGGCAATGCGCGCTGATCCACCTCGAAAGGGCTTGGGCCGACAACCTTTATACGGCGGAAGGGAACAGCCTGCATGCCAAAGCGCATGAGGGCAAGCCAGAGACTCGCGATGGCGAGAGGATCACGCGGGGGCTGCCGCTCCGGTCGTTGACGCTCGGACTGACAGGGATTGCCGACATCGTGCTCTGGCGGCCCCCGCCTGGCCAGCCGCTCAAGGGGCGGACGTTAGCCGAGGCGATTCGGCTGGCTCCCTCGCTGGCTGGTTGGTCGGTCACACCGGTCGAGTACAAGCGAGGGAAACCAAAGAAGAATGATTGCGATAAGGTGCAGCTATGCGCCCAGGCAATCTGCCTGGAAGAAATGCACAACATTGTCATCCCCAGCGGACAGATTTTCTATGGAAAAGATCGCCGTCGGACCGAAGTTCCCTTGGAGGAGGCGATTCGTGCGACGACCCGCGATGCGGCGAGGCGCTTTCACCAGATGATGGAACTTGGCGTGACGCCGACCGCTCGACATGAAAAAAAATGCGACACCTGCTCCCTGGTGGAGATTTGCCTGCCTCAGTCGATGGAGCGGAAATCGGCGATTGCGTTCATTCACCAAGAGCTTTCCTCCAGAAGGGCCAAGGACGTCTCCCAAGACATGTAGAAAGATTCCATTCCCGATGAAGCAATATCTCAACACGCTGTTTGTTACCACCGAAGGGGCCTATCTGGCGAAGGAGGGCCAAGCGGTGGCGGTTCGGATTGACAAAGAGACGCGGCTTCGCGTCCCGCTGCACAACCTTGATGCCATTGTTTGCTTCGGTCGAGTTGGTTGCAGCCCGGCGATCATGGCAGCATGCGCCGAGGCAGGCGTCTCGCTCTCCTTACTCTCGATGCATGGGAGGTTCCTTGCGAGCGTTGTGGGTTACACGCCGGGCAACGTCCTCTTGCGTCGACAACAGTATCGGGACGCCGACAACGAAGAGGCGACTTGCGAATTCGCTCGGTCTTTTGTGATCGGTAAACTGGCCAACTGCCGATCGGTACTCCATCGTGCGCGGCGCGACACGTCCGATAGCGAACGGTCCAATCGACTTAAAAAAGCAGCCAATCGAATGTCGGCGAGCCTCGTCGAAGCTCAAGCAGCCAAGTCGACCGACACGCTTCGCGGCATCGAAGGAGAGGCGGCCACGCACTATTTTCCGGCGTTGAATGCCATGATTCTCACGAATAACGACGATTTTCAATTCACTCGCCGGTCACGTCGCCCGCCACTCGATCGCATCAATTCTCTTCTCTCGTTTGTCTATACACTCTTGCTGTGCGATGTTCGTTCGGCTTGCGAATCGGTGGGTCTTGATGCGGCTGTCGGTTTCCTGCATCGCGATCGTCCCGGTCGCCCTGGCCTAGCACTCGATTTGATGGAAGAGTTTCGCCCTTTTCTGGCAGACCGGCTTGTCCTTTCTCTTATCAATCGCCGGCAATTGGTGGCCAATGATTTTGTCGTACTCGAGAACGGAGCCGTCACATTGAAGCCCGATAGTCGAAAGGTCGTGCTCGTTGCTTGGCAAAAGAGAAAGCAAGAGACAATCACTCACTCGTTTTTGGATGAGAAAACGACCGTTGGCCTACTCGTTCACCTGCAAGCTCGGATTATGGCTCGGCGACTACGTGGTGATATGGATGCTTACCCCCCCTACTTTTGGAAGTGACCCGATGTATGTTCTCGTAACTTATGACGTGGCCACGACAACGTCCGAAGGAAAACGCCGCCTGCGTCGCGCTGCCAAAACGTGCCTCGACTACGGACAGCGTGTGCAAAATTCCGTCTTCGAGATGAAAGTCGACCCAGCCCAGTGGACCGAATGCAAAAATCGACTACTGGGGACCATCGATCCGAATACCGATAGCCTTCGTTTCTACTATCTGGGTTCCAATTGGCATCGACGCGTTGAACACCACGGGACGAACTCTGGCTACGATGTGGAAGGCCCTCTTATCGTCTAGCCCAACAGAAGTCATAATGGAAGCGTCGCGGTGAAATCAGGGTGTGCGAACCCGAAGCGCACGCAGAACCACCCGGAGGTTCGCGATCGTTAGAACTTGGTGCAGAGAAAGGACTTGGACGGCGAGAGGCCCTTCTCGTGAGCGTGGCTTCCCGATTGGGAGACAGGTTCGCGATCACTGCCTTGCAACCCATGGCTATAATTGACGTTATGGCCACGGAATCGCCCCCACGCGGGGGCGCGGATTGAAACGTGGATGGGGGGAGGTTCGAGCCGGCAGCGGAGGATCGCCCCCACGCGGGGGCGCGGATTGAAACACATTTACAAAATCGAACGACTCAACAGCCTGGATCGCCCCCACGCGGGGGCGCGGATTGAAACTGAATCTATGACGTACGTGCCGAATTGGTTGCGATCGCCCCCACGCGGGGGCGCGGATTGAAACAGTTCGCCGCGCAGCGACGCAATTACTCCTTCGTATCGCCCCCACGCGGGGGCGCGGATTGAAACGATTACCGGAATTGCGGCAGCAACAACCTCAGCGCATCGCCCCCACGCGGGGGCGCGGATTGAAACAAGCTTACCGACTCATTGTATCTGGCACTCGGCCTATCGCCCCCACGCGGGGGCGCGGATTGAAACCGCGTCGCGCTGGCGAAAGCTGCCGGCGTGCGCTGATCGCCCCCACGCGGGGGCGCGGATTGAAACCATGAGTCGCCGATCGGGCGATGCTGGAACAAAAATCGCCCCCACGCGGGGGCGCGGATTGAAACGTGAGGATTCCGGTGCCCCCATTGGCGAGCCGCACATCGCCCCCACGCGGGGGCGCGGATTGAAACCGGTGGGGCAAACGGTCGAGAGGCACGCGAAATCCAATCGCCCCCACGCGGGGGCGCGGATTGAAACTTGGCAGGGGTTGTCGGGAGACAGATCGTCGAAATCGCCCCCACGCGGGGGCGCGGATTGAAACTTTCAATTGGGGGGGGGCGGTCATGGATGGCAGCTATCGCCCCCACGCGGGGGCGCGGATTGAAACTTTTTCACGCGTCGTTTTTCGCTCACTGCTCCACATCGCCCCCACGCGGGGGCGCGGATTGAAACTTTTCAGCGACGGCATCGCGACGCACGACCTGCAATCGCCCCCACGCGGGGGCGCGGATTGAAACTGCTCGCTCGTAAATGTAGGACTCATCGCCACCCGCCGCGAATCGCCCCCACGCGGGGGCGCGGATTGAAACTGCTCGATCAAGGAATCAAGCGTGTGGAGTGTCATCGCCCCCACGCGGGGGCGCGGATTGAAACTATCTGCTCTTTTTTCGTCATCATCATCGTCGTCATCGCCCCCACGCGGGGGCGCGGATTGAAACCCGACCTCGATATGGCAAGAGATAAATGGGAAGAGATCGCCCCCACGCGGGGGCGCGGATTGAAACCAGTGTCGGCGCGGAGCCCGCCGCTAAGACGAAATATCGCCCCCACGCGGGGGCGCGGATTGAAACAGGATTGCAGACAAGGTCGTTTGCTCGGCGAATGATCGCCCCCACGCGGGGGCGCGGATTGAAACACTACTCATCGTGTTATCTCCGTTAGGGGAAATATCGCCCCCACGCGGGGGCGCGGATTGAAACAATGATCGAATGCTGCTACAGGCTCAGGATAGGGATCGCCCCCACGCGGGGGCGCGGATTGAAACGGAAAAACACCTGGACGCCCTGTTCACCAACCGATCGCCCCCACGCGGGGGCGCGGATTGAAACCAATTGCGATGTTCTCAGACGTTACGGTCTGCCATCGCCCCCACGCGGGGGCGCGGATTGAAACCAAAGTGAGACATTGGAACTGGAGACCATGGAGAATCGCCCCCACGCGGGGGCGCGGATTGAAACAATTGTCCCACCCTGCGGGGATCGGGAGTGGCTGGGAATCGCCCCCACGCGGGGGCGCGGATTGAAACATGCAGGTCGACGGTGGTTGTGATGTCCTCCTCATCGCCCCCACGCGGGGGCGCGGATTGAAACCCCCGTGCGGAGCAACAACTTGGCGAACCAAACATCGCCCCCACGCGGGGGCGCGGATTGAAACGCTCGATCGACCGCAATGACCTGACCGACCGCCATCGCCCCCACGCGGGGGCGCGGATTGAAACGATGGACTTTGCAATTATTTACCGGCGAGTTGTGATCGCCCCCACGCGGGGGCGCGGATTGAAACCGCCACTCACGCGATATTACGCGAGATGACAGAGATCGCCCCCACGCGGGGGCGCGGATTGAAACCCGAGGTACGGGCGATACATGCGGGCGGCGCTATCGCCCCCACGCGGGGGCGCGGATTGAAACTTTTTTCGCCGAGGAGGTGATTGATTCGTGCCGTCAAGAATCGCCCCCACGCGGGGGCGCGGATTGAAACGCGAGTGCCGGTCGCGAGTGCCGGGCCGTGCCGAATCGCCCCCACGCGGGGGCGCGGATTGAAACCATTTAGGGCGCGGGTGCGGGCGGAATGGTCGGGCATCGCCCCCACGCGGGGGCGCGGATTGAAACCGCCGCCCAGTGAACTGGAGTCGCTCGGACAAAGATCGCCCCCACGCGGGGGCGCGGATTGAAACCCACTCAATCACAAGCGTATCGGGGATGATGCCGATCGCCCCCACGCGGGGGCGCGGATTGAAACTATTCCGCGATTCGGACCGACTCGACCACCGGCATCGCCCCCACGCGGGGGCGCGGATTGAAACACGTTGGACGTAGGTACAGGCGACAAGGAACTCATCGCCCCCACGCGGGGGCGCGGATTGAAACCTGAATATCACGGGCCAGCTAATGGTCACGTCGGATCGCCCCCACGCGGGGGCGCGGATTGAAACTCGATTACCATCCCGGAAAGGGGATGGCTGCGAATATCGCCCCCACGCGGGGGCGCGGATTGAAACCTCTTTAGCGAGCTGTTGCTCGCTGATTTAGCCGATCGCCCCCACGCGGGGGCGCGGATTGAAACTTCGGAGACATCACTATTTAGACAGTAGTTTATCATCGCCCCCACGCGGGGGCGCGGATTGAAACAGTCTGGACTTCGCGACGAGGGCGGCCAGCGAGATCGCCCCCACGCGGGGGCGCGGATTGAAACATCATGGAGGCGCAAAAAGAGAAATGGTCGGTCGAATCGCCCCCACGCGGGGGCGCGGATTGAAACCAGCGCGGTCGCGACGGCACCCGGCACGCCGGCAGATCGCCCCCACGCGGGGGCGCGGATTGAAACATTTTACGCGATGCTCCGGCGCGACTGATAGCAGCACATCGCCCCCACGCGGGGGCGCGGATTGAAACCTTTCGCAGGGCCTGGGCGGCAAGAACCTAATCACATCGCCCCCACGCGGGGGCGCGGATTGAAACAACTTCGGTGCATCCTGTTGTTTCGTTTTTCTTATCGCCCCCACGCGGGGGCGCGGATTGAAACAGCCTGATAGTCCGCGTCGCTTTTGTCACCGACATCGCCCCCACGCGGGGGCGCGGATTGAAACACCCCTCCACGTCAATAGCAATGTCGGATAATTATCGCCCCCACGCGGGGGCGCGGATTGAAACGCGACTCCGTAGCCGACGTCGAGTTGGCCCGTCAGGCCGATCGCCCCCACGCGGGGGCGCGGATTGAAACCGTCGAGCTGGTGGGGCGGACCTCAATCCTCAGATCGCCCCCACGCGGGGGCGCGGATTGAAACAAAATCGGTCAAGGCGAGGATTCGTTCGGGAAATCATCGCCCCCACGCGGGGGCGCGGATTGAAACAGTCGGTAGTGGACGGCGACCCCACGCGGGGGCGCGGATTGAAACAGTCGGTAGTGGACGGCGACCATCTGCTTTGGCATCGCCCCCACGCGGGGGCGCGGATTGAAACACTTTCGAGGCGGGCGGTCGCGGCGGCATCAGCATCGCCCCCACGCGGGGGCGCGGATTGAAACTCGATTACCATTCCGGAAAGGGGATGGCTGCGAAATCGCCCCCACGCGGGGGCGCGGATTGAAACCGCCGGACATCATGGCTGCGCCGATATTGTGGGGATCGCCCCCACGCGGGGGCGCGGATTGAAACGCTGAACGGACTCCCGCGACACTCCTCGACGCCATCGCCCCCACGCGGGGGCGCGGATTGAAACAAAGACATTTCTGCGGCGGCATCAGTCTACACCATCGCCCCCACGCGGGGGCGCGGATTGAAACGGCGTGTACCGGCAGGACGCAATCGCTTGCGCGAATCGCCCCCACGCGGGGGCGCGGATTGAAACAGCCTGATAGCCGTCGTCGCTTTCGTCACCGACGATCGCCCCCACGCGGGGGCGCGGATTGAAACATCGACGACATCGCGACGCACGACCTGCATATCACATCGCCCCCACGCGGGGGCGCGGATTGAAACATACGCTGAAATTTGCTGGCGCGTCTGACATGCAGATCGCCCCCACGCGGGGGCGCGGATTGAAACTGAGGCCAGCTAATCCAGCGGCTCTATTGCCGCGCATCGCCCCCACGCGGGGGCGCGGATTGAAACAGGAAGAGCATCGCACCGACGAACGCTGCACCGAATCGCCCCCACGCGGGGGCGCGGATTGAAACAGACTCGCCACAAGGAAGCGGGCGGTACCTAACATCGCCCCCACGCGGGGGCGCGGATTGAAACTCTTGGCGATCATCTTGTTGCTTTTTCGACTGCCATCGCCCCCACGCGGGGGCGCGGATTGAAACTGTCTGTCGCTCTCATCTTTGGCTCCTTCCCGGCATCGCCCCCACGCGGGGGCGCGGATTGAAACGACCCAGTGCATCGGCCTCTGCCGCATCGTAGTCGAATCGCCCCCACGCGGGGGCGCGGATTGAAACAAGCTTGGAAACGTCCCGGATCCCATCTCGATAGTCATCGCCCCCACGCGGGGGCGCGGATTGAAACGGTCGGCCTCGGTGATGATCCATATCACCTTGCCATCGCCCCCACGCGGGGGCGCGGATTGAAACTGGCGTGCTCCCCCCATTGCCGCATTCTCGCCGCATCGCCCCCACGCGGGGGCGCGGATTGAAAACAGGCAACTTTGGTGTCGGCCAAGATGGCCGACCTACCGGCCGATAAACCGACTAACGATCGTTCGGAGCAACGGCGTCGCCATTGCAATCCGGCGTAAACCGCGTAATACTGAGCGAGTCATCGGTAGGTGAAAAAAGATAGCCGTTCCCACCATTCGAGGCAAGAAGAATTACGAATCGGACGAGTGGTTCCTTCTTTCGATGGTGAACAGTCACGGAATAGCCCTGACCAATCTTGGTCGAGCCTACGGGGCGACAGCGAAGACATTTTTCTATTGGCTTGCGTCTGATCGGTATCCCGTTTCTGTTGAGAGGATTTGTTGGATTCGTGGTGAATCCCTTTCTCGGAAAGAGTCCATTAAAAGAAATATAGGTCTCTTGGACGGCCTCCGTGATGGGGCTGGCCGGGGGCGTTGGATACCCCAATAAGGAAAGGAATGACATGCTCAAAGGACTTGGTGCGCTGGGCAACGTGGGAAATCTCATGAAGCAGGCCCAGGAGATGAGCGGGAAAATGAAATCGCTCACCGACAACCTGAAGACCAAGCGGGCGACCGGCATGGCAGGTGGCGGGATGGTGGAGGTCGAGGTGAATGGCGCGGGGGACGTGCTGACGGTGCGAATCGATCCCCAACTGAACGATCGCGAGATGCTGGAGGATTTGCTCCCGGCCGCGTTCAATGCTGCCAAGGCGAAAGCCGAGGAAATGCATCAGCAAGCCATGCTCGAACTGACGGGCGGAATGGGGCTCCCTGGCTTGGGGGATCTTTTGGGAAATAAAGGTGGTGCGTAGGCCGCCGCTTGTCGCACGACACGCACGACAGGGCCCGCCGTCCGATGAGGGAACTTCATGAGCCACGCCTACGATCCGCTGCTAGTCGACATCGCGGAGTACGTGGCGGGCGAACCGAATTTCTGCGACAAGGCTTACGCCAATGCGAGGCTCTGCCTGATGGACAGCCTTGGCTGTGCGCTGAGGGCACTCAACTACCCGGAATGCACTCAAGTGCTGGGCCCTGTGGTTCCAGGTGCCAACATGCCGGGTGGCGCGCGGGTGCCTGGGACGCTGCATGAGCTCGACCCCGTGACCGCAGCGTTTAACCTTGGCGCGATGATCCGCTGGCTCGACTTCAACGACACTTGGCTTGCGGCGGAGTGGGGGCATCCCTCCGACAACCTCGGGGGCATCTTGGCGGTAGCCGACTATTTGAGCCGCCGAGACGATCTCCCACAGGCTTCCACGATTCGGACTTTCACGATTCGGGATATTCTCACCGCGTCGATCCAAGCCCACGAGATTCAAGGCGTGCTGGCGCTGGAGAATTCGCTGAATCGCATCGGCCTCGACCACGTCCTCTTGGTGCGAATCGCGACGACCGCTGTGGTGACCCGGATGCTTGGGGGTTCGATCGATCAAATCTGTGCCGCGTTGAGTAACGCCTGGATCGATGGGGGCTGCCTGCGAACTTATCGCCATGCCCCCAACACCGGCTCTCGAAAGAGCTGGGCCGCCGGTGACGCAACGCGACGAGGAGTGCAACTCGCGCTTTGGACGATGGCAGGCGAGCAGGGCTACGCCAGCGCGCTAACGGCACCGCAATGGGGATTTGGTGACGTCGTACTGGGCGGGAAATCGTTGGTCGTCAACCGCCCCTTCAAGAGCTACGTCATGGAGCATGTCCTCTTCAAGGTCACTTACCCGGCCGAGTTTCACGCACAAACGGCCGCGGAGGCGGCGATCGCGCTGCATCCAGAAGTGGTGGGCCGGTTTGATGCCATCGAGCGCGTCCGCATCGAGACGCAAGAGCCAGCGATGCGGATCATTCACAAGACGGGCCCGCTCCACAACCGGGCCGACCGTGACCATTGTTTGCAATACATCACGGCAGTCGCGATGCTCCATGGCGACTTAACGGCCGATCACTACGAAGGCTCCGTAGCCGACGATCCGCGCATCGACCAACTGCGAGCTAAGATGGAAGTCGTGGAAGTCGCTCGTTACTCCCGAGATTACCTCGACGCGGAGAAACGATCGATCGCCAATTCGGTACAAGTTTTCTTCGCCGATGGGTCGGCAACCGATCGCGTGGAAGTGGAGTACCCGCTCGGGCATCCGAGGCGGCAGGAGGAGGCGATCCCCGCGCTGCGTGATAAATTTGTGGCCAATGCCCGAACACGATTTCCAGAAGAGCGGGTGCAGGGTCTGCTCGACTGGTTCTTCGACATCGGGGCACTCGACGCGGCCCCGGTGACCGACCTGCTGCAGCGATTTGTCGCAACCGAACGAAGAGCGTAACCGTTCACGGAAGCCAAGCAGCGCGAAGGAATGCGTGGAACCCCTGGCCGACGAGGCATAGCTCGTCGGCTAGGGGTGTACGGACAACCAACCGCCCTGCCTTCCGTGAACCGGTCTACGATCGATTCCACCTGCGACTACTACGCCATGCTACTGGGCCATGGGTGGCGAGACCCCTTGTTGCCGAAGGAGGGCGAGGTACTTCTCCGGATCGGCAAAAAGCTTCCCCCCGCAGCCGGGGCAGCAGAGGTAAACGACGCGCCCGTTGAGAACCGTCCGGTAGGGTCCGCCCATGCCATCGAGCGGCCCACCCATCACGGGGCAGATCTTTTGAGCGGCGACGAAGGGAGCGTCCACTCCGGTTGCTTTGACGATCGGCGATCGGTCTGACTTGGGCTGCGGTGGTAGCAGAGCCAGGTATTTTTGGGGATTTGCCTCCAACCGTCGGAGGCACCCCTTGCAGCAAATATAGACATCCCGTTCGAGGCCGGTCACTTTGATCGCTCCGCCCATATCACCCAAGGGACCTCCCATGACGGGACAAACCTTTTGCAAGGCGATCGCCGCTGCATCGGCATTGGTTGCCGGCGCGACGGTGAGCGTTGCTTTCGTTGCGAAGTATTTGGATGGATTGTCCTTCACGGCATCGATGCAGCCCGCGCAGCAGACGTAGACCGTCTTGCCGCCGACGGTTACCGGAATCGCGCCTCCCATCGATTCAAGAGACTGGCCGCTGACGGGGCAGACCTTTTGGGCGGCGACGGCAGCCGCCACGCGCTGCTTATCGGTCATGGGAATTGTCGCGCTGACGGAAAACTTTGCCTCTCCTCGATCAAACCCGGCGATCCCGACCAATTGGACGTCGAGTTGCACCTCGGCACCGGCGATCCTGGAAAGATCGATCGCCACGGCGAGCGACTCGGCCGACTGGTTTTCGCCGACTTCGGCAAACAGGTCGTATCGGTACCGTTTACTGACGTTTTTGACCTGAAGCATCGCGAGTCCTCGTGCCGAGCGTAGATCCATCGGCTGCCCTTGGTTGTCGTAAACAAACAGCCGAAGACCCCCCAGGTGGACGAGCGTCTCGATTTGTGTCTTGCCGACTTGCTGCAATTGTCCCCCGTGCGGACCAGTGCCTGGCGCAGGGTTCGCCGCGTGTGCCGCGTGGTTAGGCCCGGCATGGTCGTGCCCGGTACCGCTTTGAGCGTTGGCTCCGCCAGCCAAGGCGGCACAGGCCATCCCTGCTGCTATCCATTGTCGAATGCCCATCTCTCACTCCCTTGCAAAAAAAAGAAACGACTAACGATCGGCCGTGCAACACTGCACCGCCAAAACCTAAACGGATTGGTTTCCCGCTGACACGACTCCGGACCAATGAGGGTCATCGATCCCCATCTTCATTTTGAATTCCTTGTAACCACAGAACACGACCGGTACGACGAAGAGGGTGAGGAGTTCGCACGCCATGCCGCCAAACACGGGAATCGCCATGGCCTTTGCAATATCCGCGCCGCGACCGGTGGATATCAAGACAGGCAGCAATGCCAGAACGGTGGTTGCGGTGGTCATCAGACAAGGCCGAATCCGCCGCTTGCCTGCTTCGATCGTAGCGGCGCGGATGTCCTCGACGGTTTCGAGCTTCCATCGCGTAAAGACTTGACTCAAGTAGGTGGCGATCACCACTCCGTCGTCCACCGCGATTCCAAAGAGTGCGATGAATCCAATCCAGACGGCGGTGTTCATCTCGACTTGATAGATGGCAAGCAAAATCATCCCCCCTCCAAACGCGACCGGGATTCCCGCAAAGACGGCCAGCGTGAGGGGGACATTCCGAAATTGGAGGTAGATGATGAGGAAATTGATGAGGATGACAAGCGGTACGAGCCAAAGGAGCCGGCGGTTGGCTTCGATCTGATTCCGAAAACTTCCCACCGCTTCGAGCGAGTATCCGGCCGGCAGGGCGAGGTGGTTGGAGTCGGTTTCGGGTAGCGCTTGTGCGGCTCGGAGCCCTTTTTCTATAGCAGCGACCGATTCCAAATCTCCCGATCGCCCGTTGGTTGAAAAGGCGACGTGCGCGACCAGTCGAGCATTCTCGCTTTGGATCGCGCCGGGGCCCCAAGTCGTCTCGAGAGTGGCGAGCTGGCCGAGCGGCACGACTTGGCCCGAAGGGGTAACCACCGGAATGTTGACAAGCTGGTCGATATGTTCTCTAGAATTTCTTTGGTAGCGGAGTTGCACGGCGTATCGTTCGCGCCCTTCAACCGTCTGGATGAGATTCTTACCGCCGAGCGCGGTCTCGACCACTTCGTTCACCTTTTGCACCGACATGTCGTAGCGGGCGGCCGCCTCGCGGTCGACCGTAAACTCGGCGTACGGTTTTCCTAGGACAATATCAGGGTTGACGGTGCTCGGTTTGACGTAAGGCGACTCCTTGAGGTGCGCGGCCACCGACAGGGCGGCGGTCGCAAGATCCTCCAGTTTGTCGCCGTAAATGCGAATGGCCATCGGCGCCTTGATGCCGCTTTGCAGCATGACAACGCGACCCTCGATCGGCTGGAGCGCGCTCGCCGGAGTGACGCCTGGCAACGTGGCGACACGGTTGATTTCGTCCCAAATGTCGCCGGAGGTGACGCCTTCGCGCCATTGGTCTTGCGGCTTGAGCATCACATAAGTCTCGACCATGGCTGCGGGTGCTGGATCGAGCGCCGACTCGGCGCGTCCAATTTTTCCGAGCACGTCTTCCACTTCGGGAATCTGCTTGATCAGCGCATCTTGTGCTTGAAGAATTTGCATCGCTTGACTGAAGCTGGCCGCAGGATAGAGCGAAGGCATGTAGAACCAGCTTCCTTCGTCCAGCGCGATCCAGTCGTCGCTTTGGAGCCCGGTGAATCGGTGCTTCAGGGCAACGTAGCCCGGAAGCTCATTGGGCCGAACGCCGAACATTTTCGCCACTTGCTCGGCCGGCTGAAGGACCGCGGGGAGTCCGAACCATCCCCCCAGGCCGACGACGATGACTAAAGCGGGTGCGAACAGGAAGATGATTTTGTGGCGTAGGAAGAGGCGAAGCGTTGGGACATAGGCACCAACGATCGTTCGGCTCACGAAACTTTCCTCGATAGGACGCACGCGTTCCCGCGTTATCAGCCACCCCGCCCAGGCCCCCAACGCCGCGGCAATGAGGAGGGTGACTACCGGAGGTATTCCGAAGTGCAGCTCAATCGCCTCGGACCAAATGACGAAGGCGGCTAGCGCAAAAATTCCCCCACTGAGAATCGCCGAAGCGAAGCTCACCTTTCGGGGCCAGTGGGGAGTTCGAAGCATTAATCGGCAAAGAGCGGGCACCAGGGTCACCGCCACCACCAGCGCCGAGGCGATGGCAAATGTTTTGGTCCAAGCGAGGGGACTAAAAAGCTTGTAGTCGCGCCCGGTGAGAAAAAATACCGGAAGGAAGCTAACGATCGTCGTCGTCACGGCGGTGACGACCGCCGGGGCCACCTCGGCCGCGGCGCGCGTGATCACCTCGCCACGCGTCATCGAAAGGAGAGGAGAAGGAGAGGCATCACTTGCGGTTTCTTCCTTCTTTTCGTTCTCCGATTCCCATTCCGCCAAGTGCTGGTAGATATTTTCTGAAACAATAATCCCCATATCGACCATGGTGCCGATGGCGATCGCAATGCCGGCGAGCGACATGATGTTGGCATCGACGCCAAAGGTCTTCATGGCGACGAACGAGAGCAGCACGGCGGCCGGAAGCGTTGACGCGACGATCAGACTGCTGCGAATGTGGAGCAAAAAGAGAAGAATCACCGCCCCAGTGATGAGGATTTCTTCTTTTAATGCTTTGGTCAGCGTGCCAACGGTTTCGTCGATCAGCCCCGACCGATCGTAGACCGCTTGGATGGTGACACCCTCGAGCGACGGTTCGATTTCGTGGATTCGCTTTTTCACGCGGTCGATCACCGCCCGAGGATTTTCACCGTAGCGCATGACCACGATGCCACCGACCGCTTCCGCGCCATTGTAGTCGAGCGCGCCGCGGCGAAATTCCGGTCCGAGTTGGACTCTGGCGATGTCCTGGATCCGCAGTGGTATCCCCTCACGCTGCTGGATAACGGTTTCTTCAATGTCGCGAACCGCCTTTTCCGTCGAGCCATCCGTGCCGAGGAATCCCTTGCCGCGAACGATAAACTCCATCCCGGTCGATTCGATCGTCTTGGCACCGACTTCCAGGTTGGAGGCTCGAATTGCCGCCATGGCGCGATCGAGCGACACGTTGTGGAATCGCAGCTTGTCGGGGTCGACTTCGATCTGGTACTGGCGGACGTATCCCCCAATGGAAGCGACTTCGCTAACGCCTTCGACGGCTTGCAATTCGAACTTCACGACGAAATCTTGCAGCGATCGTAGTTCTCCGAGGTTTTTTCCTTCTTTCGGTGGAACGAGCACGTAGTAAAAGACTTGGCCCAGTCCGGTGGCATCGGGTCCCAGTTGAGGGGTGACGCCCTCCGGAAGCTGGGACGTGGCAATGCCCAGCTGCTCGCTGACGCGGCTACGCGCCCAGTAGAAGTCGACGCTGTCCTTGAACGTCACTTGGACAAACGAGTACCCGAACATGCTTTTGCCACGAACACTTTTCGCTCCCGGCACCGCCAGCAGCGACGCACTGAGAGGGTAAGTGACTTGATCCTCGATGTCCTTGGGGGAACGCCCAGGCCAAGGGGCCAGGACGATGACCTGGTTTTCACCGACGTCGGGAATCGCATCGATCGGCACGGTTTGGTAACTGTACCAACCGAAGACGAGCATTCCGAGCGTTATTAGAATGACCAGCGTCGCTTCTTTGACGCAGAATCGGACAAGGCTAGTGAGCATGATTGGCTCCTTGTGGCTGCGTCGATTTTTTGCCTCTGGATTTCCCAGGGTCCATCAGCGAAGGTTTTCCTTCGAGTTGCATTTGTGAATCGATGAGGAAGTTGCCATCCGTGGCGACGGTTTCGCCCACTTCGATTCCTTGCAAAACGACCGCGTCGACGTCGGTTAGTGGTCCGAGCGTCACTTCTCGAATTTCAAAGAGACCAGGCTCGGTGGGGGATTCGACGTAGACCACCGAGTGTTCTCCCGCCATGAGCACCGCGCTTCTCGGTATGGAAACCGTGAACTGGTCCGTTAGTGGTGCATCGGCGTAACCGAGGCTCCGTGTCGGGACAAGTCCCAGCCCGCAAATCGGACAGGTCCCTGGTTGGCTGCGAATGATCTGGGGATGCATGGGACTCATCCATTTCCCGGCTAGGGCCGGATCGTAAACCTCGTCGCGCGCGATCGCTGGGAGGCGAACGGTCGCGGTCGCGTAATCGCCCGGTCTTAGCCGGCCGTCGAAGTTGGTCATCTCGACACGCACCGAGACGGTTCGCGTTTTTTTGTTGACCATCGGATCGACGAACGCCACCCGACCGGTGTAGATTTCGCCTGGCAGCGATTGGGGCATCGCTTCGACCGGTTGCCCGTATCGGATGGCGGCGGCATCGATAGGGTAGAGGTCGAGCAAGAGCCAAACGGTCGACAGGTCGACCACCCGATAAATGGGGTCTCCTTTTTTGACGTATTCCCCTTCGACTTTATGCTTGGTGATCACGGTGCCGCCGATGGGCGAGGCGATCGGCAGACGTTTTTCCGCCTTGCCGGACGAACGAAGCGCTGCGATTTGCGACTGCGTCATGCCAAGCTCGGACAGATTGTCGCGAGCCACCTGGCTGAGGCGACCACTGCTACCCACGAGTGCATCGAGCGCGGGGGTTTGGAGGCTCGAAAGGTATTCGACCTGTGCCGAGTAAAGCTGCGGACTGTAGAGCAAAGCAAGATCGTCTCCTTTGGCGACCTTCACCCCGACGTACTCGGCAAAGAGCTCTTCGAGGCGTCCGTCGACGTAAGCCGAAATCGTGGCGACTTGCTCTTCGTTGTAGTCCAGCTTGCCGATCGATCGGAGCGTTCGATAGACTTTTCCTGACGTTGCCTTGGCGGTGCGAATCCCCAAGATCGTCCGAGTCGCCGTGTCGATCATCACCGACCGCTCGCCCCCCCCGCCACTACCGCCTGCCTTGACCAAGTCCATCGCGCAGACCGGACATTTTCCTGGCTCGTGTTGGCCGTCGGTACACATCATGGGGCAGATGTAGCGGTCCTTCGAGACCGGTTCTACGGTTTCAGACTTCTTTGGCTGGCTGACCGATACGAGAGTCATCCCGCAGATCGGACATTTCCCTGGCTCCTCTTGGCGAATATCAGGGTGCATTGGACAGGTGTAAGTGACCTCGGAATTGGCCTCTTCCTCGGTGCCGGCCACAGCACTGCCATCGGCCACCCGGATCCAGCCGAATCGCTGGGCGGTACCAATCATCAGCAGCGAAAGGGCGACGATCGCCAGGAAGATGCCACCCTGCATCAAGGTCCGCAACAGCCAGCCCCATCCAGCCAGTTGGGCAGCAGCAGGGGTCGATGCGGGCGACCGGTGTGGTGAAGGAGGAGAATCTTTCATGGCAGTCTCGTACTTCAGGCAGACTTCACGCGCAAGGTGCGGCGGGAAACAGGGAGGGGCGAACGAACGGCGCGCCGGATGGCAATCCTTGGCACGCGGAAAACGGGAAGAAGGAGCCAGAGAAACTACCGACCTTCGGGGCGGCGCACATCTCTAGCCCTGGGCCTCAGAGGAGCCAGACACCTAGCCATCGCTGAGCACCTCGCGACGCGTGCAGACCCGGGAGGTCACAGAACGCGCGGCAAGTCGCCAGTTTCGGTGGCAGCGAGGAGGGGAGGGGCTTGTCCGCAGAAATCTGCGAGAGACGGGTGGGTTGTTCAACCGGGAGACGATGCTCGGCTGGTGTTTCGGAACGCTCCGCTCGTGCGCACCGGCAACCGTCTGCTAAAGAAGAGACGTCGACCTCTGCAGTTTGCTGCTCGTCCCCGCCGCAGCAGGAATGTTTTTTGGCTCCCAGGTCGGGCTTCTTTCCGTTGGCCGCACAGCATCCGCAGTAGTCCTTTTCCGTCGCCACCTCACAGTGATTGCAACCGGCACATTTTACCGGACCAACAGCGGCTGCATCGCACCCGGCAGCTCTTCCCGACGGAAGTAGCGCACTAGGCAGCAGCATTGCCGTGGTTAGGCAAAGGCTAACGGCTGAACGACTTAAACGGAACTTATGCACGGGGAGGGTCGATCCAAACAGACGGAAGGTGCGTCTTGGTCGCATTGGTGCGATTCTTTGTGATTGCGATTCAGTGCGACCGCCACGTCATTATACCCCACGCGACGTCCGTGTGGGTAGAGCAATTTCCCCCCCCACGGTTCCGAGGCTATCATGGGCCGCTGTTTTTCGATCGTTGGGCTGTCTCTCGGGATGGTCCTGCTTCTGAGCCTGCCGGGCTGTCGTTCCACCCCGCCAGGAAGTGGTAGATTGGTGGTTGCCACTCCCGTATCGCCTGTCGCCATTGAGGAGCCAAGCTCCTTGACAGTTGGTTCTGGTAGCAAGGAAATTTCGCTGGTCGATTACCAGAACGATCCCTCTTCGGCGTCTGACGAGGTATCTGACGAGGTATCTGACGAGGTCGTTTTAGCTGCGCCGCCCCCTGCCCTACCTGTGGCGGCATCGCAATCGATCGACCACTTCCTGCAACTGGCGACCACCTCCCATCCGCGAATGCGCGCGGCTCGGGCGCGAGTCGCCGCCGCGTCGCAGCGTGCTCCCCAGGCTCGCAGCCTCGACGACCCTTTGCTCACGAACAGCTTCTATCCGATCGCGGACCATGCGTTGCAAACGGCCTCCGGCCGAGCCGGTAATACGATGGCTCTCTCTCAAAAATATCCCTGGCCAGAAAAACGGTGGACGAAGGGAGCCATCGCCGATCGAGAAACACAAATGGCGTTGGCCCGTTTGGCACAAGTGGAACTAGAAATCAAAGAACTCGTTCGACTCGCCTACTACGAACTCTGGTTTGCCGATCAAGCGACCCAAATCACCGAGAAAAATCGGCAAATCGGGGTGGAACTGGTGAAGCTGGCCGAAGCACGCAACTCGGCGGGGGGAAGCCAGCAAGATGTGCTGCGAGCCGAGTTGCAGCTCGACTCACTCGACGACCGTCTCATCGGCCTTCGCCGCCAGAAAGCACTCGCCCAGGCCGACCTGGCTGCACTCGTTCAGCAGCCTGGCCTTCTTGGAATCGAGCCGACGGAAGAAATCGAAATCGGGCAAGTCTCCGATCGACTCGACTTCCTTTTTACTTCGGCTGAAGCTTGCAGCCCGCGACTTCGCGAACGCCGCTGGGCCGTCTCGCGCGATCGCAAAAAAAAGAAGCTTGCCTGCCTCCAGTCGCGACCCGACTTTGTCCTGGGGGGGGGCTGGCAGACGATCTCCGAGAGCCAAGCCGTGTCGGGCGTCGCCAATGGGAACGATAACCTCAACGTCATGATTGGTGTAACGCTGCCGATCTGGCGAGGAAAAATCAACGCCGGCATCCGCGAAGCCTCGAACGAGGTAGTCGCCTCCGCTCGGGAGTTTGACGACACGCGTGACGATACTTTCCGCCAAATCCGTCGCCTGAGTGAAGAAGCGATGGCGGCCGACGAGCAACTCAAGCTTTACACCGAGCGCATCCTCCCTCGTGCGAAGCGTGCCCTCCAACTCGCGGCGGCGGACTACCGGGGCCAATTGGTTGACTTTGGCGAAGTCGCCGATGGCTTTACCGAAGTGCTCATGTTCGATCTGCAAATCGCCCGCACCAAGGCGGCGCTTGCTGGCGCGATTGCACAACTCGAACGAGCGGTCGGCTGCGAAGTGGTCGCCGACGACGGTTCGAGTGAAGAGAGCCTGCTGCAACCGTAAGCGAGGTTCTCTCGCAGTATTTCTATTTCCATAACCACCCGCGGAATCCGAGGCAGGGAAAACCACGAATCGGACGAATCGACACGAATAATCGCAAGCGATCAAGATTCGTTGGATTCGTA
>QIKP01000057.1 GCA_003233055.1 Planctomycetaceae bacterium | reverse complement strand
GGACGCTTCTGTCAACCGAGGAACCTTCCCGGCAGGACAAAGGTAGGTCAAGACTCCTGCCCGTAGCCCGGGGCTAAGCTTGGTCGGGGGCAAGTCGATTCATGGCCGCTCTCTGTCATGGTTCCTGGCCAAGAGCTGATCGACCACCAGCACTAGCGCCGGAAGAAACACAATATTTGCCGCCAAGGCGATGACCATGACCGCGCTGATGACACAGCCGAAGTAGGCAATCGGAAGGAATCGTGAAAACCCCATCACCGCGAATCCAGCTGCGATGACCAGGCTGGTAAGCGTGCAGGCTTTGCCGACGGTGAGCTGAGTGGAGACAATCGCTCGATGGGCCGGGTGGCCGGCGCGTCGCTTGACCTTGTAACGCCAGAGGTAGTGAATCGTGTCGTCGACCGCGATGCCAAGCGCTACGGCAAGCATCATCGACGTGACGGTATTGAATGGCACATGAAAGAGCGCCATGAGTCCGACGCAAGTCGCCCCGGCAAAAAGGGGGGGGGCCATCCCGATCGCGGCGAACTTCCAGGAACGAAACACCAGGGCCATCGTCAGGAACACACCGACGACGCTTAGACCAAGTGAAATCATCTGGTCCCGAAGAAGGGTTCGGGCGACGTGGGCGTAGAAGTAGTAGAGTCCGGTCACTTGGACTTCGTAATCATCACCCAGGAGTTCTTCGGCTTCGCCGCGAAGTTGGTCCCCCAGCGCAATCTTCTCCGCAGCGGTGGGGCCTTCGTAGGCGAGAAAACTCACGCGGAGCGTGGAGGTCTCTTGGTCGATGAACAGCGACAGAGGGTCTTCACCGAGCGCCATCCGAAGCGACGCCTGAAGGAAGTCGACTCTTCGGTCGAGGGCAATCGATGACGAGGGTAGCTTCGCGCCGGCAAACGTGAGGAAGTCGACGATCGACACCGCGCGGGCAATGGGAAACCTCTTGTCGTGACGGCTGGATAGCTCACCGATGGCCCGCACCGCCTCAGGCGTCAGTGGGTTTTGGCCATCGACGCGACTTACCAGGATTTCTAGCGACTGCATCGGGGCGAGCGATTCTTGAACGAACTCATAGTTCACGCGAATCTCATCGTCGGGGCGAAAGTTGTCGAGGAATCGGAGATTGAACTCGAGGTTGGCAATCAGGCACCCGGCCGCCAGTCCGAAAGCAATGAACGTCGCGACAATGGCGTGAGGAAATCGCCGCACCCAATGAATGGCGAATCGAAGCAGCCAGGAGACAGGCGTCGACAGCATCGATCGAGTGCGAGATCCCTTCAGGGTGCCGCAGGCGGCGGCCAGGGCGAGCAGCAAGCCGATGGCGAGCCCCAGTCCCATGAGTAGCGAAAACGATCGAACGGGTTGAAGTGCGGAGACGCCGACCGCCGCAAACCCAACGATGGTCGTTCCGACCACACCGCAGCAGGGCCGCAGAAGCCGGCGAACGGCTGTCGCGGCACTCCCTCTCCCCCTTTCTTCCTCATGCCCAACCGCCAAGTGGATGGAGTTGGCCATCGTTAGCACGGCCGACAGCAGAACGAGCATGGGCAAATGGAGCGCGGTATTGATGCCCAGGGCGACCGAGAGCCCAAGTACCATCGCGACGGTCGCCAGACCGACCAAGAGTGGATAGAACGCGAGCTGAGTCGAACCGAAAGAGAGGCTAAGAATTCCTAGTGCCGCTAACGCACCGAGCAGCCCAAACGTCACCAAATCGGCCCAAACGAGGCGCGTCATTTCATAACTCACGACATAGGGGCCCGTGAGAACGATGCGATGGTCCGAGTACGATTCGATAGCGTCGGCAACGATTTGCTTTAGCGCAGCGACCGTTTCACTGCGAGGTGTCTCCGGAACTTCGGAGTCGTCTCGCATCTGGAGCATGACGGCAGCCGCCTTGCCATCGTCACTGACCAAGAGCCCTCGGACGATGCGACTACGTGCCATGATCGCCCGGACGAAAGGAGGGGCTTGCGAGATACAAGCAACGCCGCTGACGGCCGGAAGTTGCCCCGCTCGCTCCACGATTTGCGACAGGCAGGCCTGGGTCTCCGTGGCGAGGATCGCATCGGACTGCACGACGAGGAGGGTCAGCTCGACGCCTGCGAACCGATCGATAAACTTTTCGAGCCGCTGGAATTGCTCCCCGTTGCTACCCGCAAGAGTCCGCAAGGAGAAATCGTCCGAGAGCCCCGGCTTCCAAATCGCCACGACGCTCGCCATCGCCAAAAGTCCCGCGACTATCAAGATCAGGCGATGCCACGCAACGAGCCGGCTGACGAAATCCAAGATGCAAGCTCCTGCGAAAGGACAATAGGACTAGCCAACCTTCCCTCGGCATTCCAAAAAACGTCACCGTTCACGGAATCCAAGGCAGGAAAAACCACGAATCCTACGAATGTTCGTGTTCCTTTTTCCAGCCGTGAACGGTTCGCTGAAACCTTACCCCCGCAAAATCGCGTTCATGTTCTGTTTGTAAGCCTCGACGCCAGGTTGCCCGTATGGGTTGATTCCGAGCAGGCGGCCTTCGGTCACGGTGGCGAGCATCAGCATTTGCAGGAGTTGGCCGAGTCGGCCTTCGTCGAGCTTGGGCAGCACCAAATCGGCGGTGGGGCGCTGGTCGTCGCGGTAGGCCTGGTTGGTTCCGGCAAGGGCGGCAGAGAGGATTTCAGGAAGGGTTTTCTCGGCCAGTTCGTTTAACTGATCCTGGTTGTTTTCGCTCTCGCCGATTGCCAAAGGTTCGCGATCGCTCGACTCGACGATCAGATTGGTAATGTACTTATCGCGTTTGCCTTCTTGGTGTTGCTGGCCTCGCGAATGGAGGTCGCGGGTGTTGACGATGGTGAGTGGCATCGCCCCCTTTTCTTGCTTTCCGATGCTTTCGGCGAGGAGCTGGTCGTACCAAAGCCCGACCGCTTCGAGTCGCTTACCCCAGGTCGAGAGGATGCGGATGTCGGCGCCCTGCTTCTCTTCCATCGCATGGCCGGCGGCGACGTAGCGGAGCACGATGTTCTCCTCGAAGCTCGCGGTCTTGAAATGCTCGTTCATCGCGGCGGCTCCTTCGAGCAGCTTTTGGATGTCGAGTCCCATCATCGCAGCAGGGAGTAAACCAACTGCCGAGAGAATTGAGAACCTCCCCCCTACCCCGTCGGGAACGGAAAAAACATCGGGGCAGCCGAGGGCGTGAGCCAGGTCAAACAGTTTGCCGCTCGCACCCGTGACAGGGAGGACGAACTGGCCAAGCTCGCTTGGATCGGTGACCGATTCCGCCAGCTCGCGCAGGAAAATGCGGAGCGACGCGGCGGTTTCGAGCGTGCCGCCACTTTTGGAAATCACCACAATGCCCCAGCCGCCCGTTTCGGAGGCGAGCAAATCGAGCAGGCCCTGGACGGCGTCGTTGTCGACGTTGTTCCCCTCGAAGTAAATCGCCGGGCGGCCCTGACGCAGTGTCGGGGCGACTTCGTTGTAGTAGGGATGGCAGCAAGCTTCGAGGATCGCTCGGGCCCCCATGTACGACCCGCCAATGCCGAGCAACACGACCTTGTCGACCGCGCCAGCGAGCCGGTCGGCGGCGGCGCCGATGCGGGCGACTTCGCTGGCGTCGCCTTTTTCAGCCAGTTCTTCGAGCAGGCGGTTAGGGAGGTAGTGGAAGCCGGCGTCGAGGGGGCCTGTCTCGTCCGGGGAGGCGTCCCGGCCCGCTGAAGCGGGCCCGCCAGTCGACCAGACTTTGGCGTCGGCGAGGACTTGGTCGCGGGCTTGGGTGAGCGGAGCAGCCAGTTGCGCAAGATCGGCGTCGGTGAGACCGCCAGAGGCGAGCATCGTGCCATCAAGATGGTATTGGAGATCGATCATCATTCGGGGGGAGGGTTAGAGGTGAGCGCGGCCCGTGAGGGCCCTGGTGATTCGGGATGTCGGATTCGGGGATCGGGAACTCCAACCGGAAGCCCTATGGTCGCGTGGTTCATTCTTAGGAGCAAGAGTCCGCCCCTGACGCGGGTGCCGACGAGCGGTAGAATTGGTGGTGTCGCTCATCCCCCCGCCCCTTACGGGCCCCGCTCGCCTGAACTCCAACCCCCTGTTCTCCATGGAAATCCACGAACTGCTTCGCGATCTGCATACCAAGAACGACACAAAAATCGTCCTCCTCGTCGGCGATGGGCTGGGAGGACTGCCGCAAACGCCGGGCGGGAAGACGGAACTCGAAGCGGCCGCCACCCCCCACCTGGATGCCCTGGCAAAAGAAGGCATCCTGGGGGGGACGATCCCGGTCTTTCCAGGCATCTCTCCCGGCAGCGGGCCAGGGCACTTGGGACTCTTTGGCTACGATCCGGTCAAGTACCTCATCGGTCGCGGGGCGCTCGAGGCGACCGGCATCGGCTTCGAGTTGCGGGAAGGGGACGTCGCCATTCGCTGCAACTTCTGCACGCTCGATTCAGCCGGCAACATCACCGACCGCCGCGCCGGGCGCATTCCGACGGAGCAGAGCGCGCCACTCGCGATCCAGCTTCGGCAGGTTTCGATCCCTGGCATCGAGATCTTTGTCGAGCCAGTCAAGGAGCACCGCTTCGTCGTGGTGTTGCGGGGAGAGGGGCTCGAAGGAAACGTTGCCGATACCGACCCACAAGCGACCGGCGTGCCACCATTGGCTCCCCAAGCCCTCGACCCGGGAAGCGAGAAAACGGCCACCCTTTGTGCCGAGTTTGTGAAGCAGGCGACGGAGTTGCTCAAGGGCGAATCGGCGGCGAACGGCTGCACGCTGCGCGGGATTGCGGCGAAGCCGACGCTGCCATCGTACGAAGAAATCTACGGGCTTCGCGCCGCCGCGATTGCGGTCTATCCCATGTACAAAGGCCTTGCGAGGCTCGCGGGAATGGACGTGGTGGGCGACGCGAAGACTTTGAGCGATCAGATGGAGGTTCTCAAGGAGAACTGGGAGAAGTACGACTTTTTCTTTCTCCATTTCAAGTACACCGACTCGACCGGCGAGGATGGCGACTTTGATGCGAAGGTCAAGCGGACCGAGCAACTCGACACTTGTGTCCCAGCGATCATGGAGCTGGGGCCCGATGTTTTTATCTGCACCGGTGACCACTCGACCCCGGCGATGCTTGCGGGCCACAGTTGGCACCCCGTCCCGACGCTCCTCTGGGCCAAGCACTGCCGGACCGACCGATGCGAGTCGTTTGGCGAAGCGGAATGCCTGCATGGCGGGTTGGGGCAGATCGAGGCGAAGTACCTCATGTCGCTGGCGCTCGCCAACGCAGGTCGGCTGAATAAATTCGGTGCGTGAGTAGCCATCGATTACTCTGCTCGCGACGAAGCGGAGCCTAGCCCCGACCAAGCTTAGTCGGGGCTACCAGGTCGGGTTGCCGCTGTGCTAGGATCGGCTTCGTTATTGTTTTCTAAACTGTTTTCTAAACCACCGAAAATGGAGAATCGTTATGGCTGTTGCCAAGGTTACCGAGATCATTTCGTCGTCGAAAAAGAGTTTTGACGATGCGATTGAGGAAGGCATCAAGCGCGCTGACAAGACGCTTGATAACATCAAAGGGGCTTGGATTAAAGAGCAGAAGGTGGTCGTCGAAGAGGGCAAGATCACCGAGTACCGCGTCGCGATGAACGTCACGTTTATCCTGAAGGGCTAGCCAAAGAGTCCGCAGCCAACTTCATGGAGGGCGTTGGCGAAGGACCGTAGTTAGATTGTGCCCCCCGACGAGGCGTAGCTCGTCGGCTAGAGGGGGGACCGCTGATTGGCGTGATTCGTGGTTTTTCGGCCTTGGTTTTCGTGAACGGTTACTGCGCGACAGGCACGAGCGTCTTGCAGCGGTTGCCGGTTGGTCAACGGTTACACCAAATCGAGTGGCGACTGCTGACGATTCTGCTTGCGGCCACAGTCGGTGCAGACACCGGTAATGATGAGGCGGTGGCTGGTGACACGGAAACCGTGCTCACGGGCGACTGCTTCGCGAATGTTTTGTAACTCTTCGCTATGAAACTCGATGAGCTTGTCGCAGTGTTTGCAGTGAAGATGGTCGTGCTGGGGATAGCCGTAGTCGTGCTCATAGACGCGGCGACCACGGAGGCTCATTGCGATGAGTAGCCCGGCATCGACCAATTCGTCGAGTGTCCGATAGATGGTCGCTCGGCTGATTCGCTTGCCTTTTAATCGGGCCACCTCGTCGATCAGTCCGTCGGCATCGAAGTGGTCGTGCCCTTCAAAGATGTGCTCGACCAGTTGCAGTCGTTGCGGCGTGACGCGTTTCCCCTTGCTCTGCAAGTATTCGACAAAGCGTTCGCGTGGCGACGAGGAGACTTCTATCGATTCGAGCGCAAAATCACTGGACATAACGGCATTTTAGGCAAAGACCGTGGCGGTGGCAAGCGGATCAAACAAACGCCCTCGCTACCCGAGGTCGTCAAAAAGCTGATCGACCGCCTGCTCCAGCTTGCCGGCCGTTTCGTAGCTGCCACTCTCGATCTGTGATTTCAGGTTGGCAACGAGTTCGGCACGGATACCCCCCGGCTCCGAGGCTTCGGAGGCGGCTTGGGCGGCTGGGGAGATGTCGACCTGATCCGCCGATCGCGCCGGAGCGCCGGCAACAGGGCCTGACGGTCGGGCCGAGTGGGGCCCTTGGAGGCTTTGAGCTCCGTGGATGGATTGAATTCCGTTAATCTGCATGATGAGTTTTCCGTCGGCCAAGGTGCGTCCGTTCGCGGCCAATTAGTAGTCCTTTGAGGGTGATGGGTCAAGGTCAGCCTGTCGGTCTCCGAGGTCCTGCCCTGCCGCTAAGATTCTCTATCGGCGGGTGCTAGCATCCAAGTCGAGCCATTACTTCCGACGCCTAGTCGCACGCAAGAGACGGCATGTGCGAACTTTGCGGGCGATGAGCAGGCATGGTAAGATCGAAATGTGGCCTTATTGCCCCATGTTGGGGAAGCACCACAGGGTGTTGCTGCGACGACCGGCAAAGACCGTTCCATCGAAGTCGTCTCCGACCGACACCGGCGACACGATGCAGGGTTTTATTCCTGATGGCGGGTTGGTAGGACTCTTGGTTTCAGAGCATGGGTTTTTCGGAGCATGGATCGATGAAATTTTCCCCAAGGCGTATCCCGAGGGAAATCGGGGCAGGCAAGAGTCGCCTGCTACTAGCGATTGGTCTGCTGGTCCCCCTGCAACTTGCTTTTTCACCAGGTGCCGGTGGAGCAGGCGAGGATATCCCGGTTGCCGAGGCGAATCTCTTCGGTCGGCTCGATACGGACGGCGATCGATTGGTGAGGGCCAACGAATTGGCCCCCGACCAGCAGTGGCTATTCCAGCGGCTCCTGCGGCTTGGCGACGAAAATAACGACCAAGCCTTGGACGAATCCGAATGGCGATCGGCCCTTCACCCCCGTCGACCGCCCAAACCGATCGAAGAAAAAACGGCCGGCAATTTCCCCGGCGCAGAGGCCGTGCGTCTCTTGCTGCTGAAAATCGATACCGACCGAAACGGGCTGCTTACCGCCGAAGAAGTGCCGAGCGAGCTGCGGCCTCTGTTCGAGCAGATGGTCTCACAGATCGACCGCAACGCCGATGGCCAAGTCAATCGCCGGGAACTCGCCCGGGCTGGCCCGCAGCTTTCTCGCCTTGCGTTGCGTCTGGTCCGGCGTTCGAAGATCGACGTGTCGAAAGAACTCCGGAGACTCGATAAGGCACAAGGTTCGGCAGCCCATCGATTTGACGACGAGCCAACGGTGACAAGCCAGATGAGTGGTCCGAAACAGGCGCTCGCGATTTTCAAGCGACTCGATACCAACAAGGATGGCCAGATTAGCCGCGATGAAGTGCAAGGCCGACTTGCCAAGCGGTTCGACCGAGCCGACCGTAACAACGATGGCCTGCTCGACCGGGATGAAATTGCGGATCACCGCGCGGCTTTGGCTACCCAACCCGACAGAAAAAAACAGGGAGACTAACGCCATTCCTGCATTTTTTGCCAATTATTTCGCTGTGAACCTAAAACAATCGTAGGGGGTCCAACGTAGAACGGGGGGAAAGGACGAGCAAGCCGCGATCCCCGCCACCGCTTGCCACGGTAAACAATCCCCACGGTAAACGAACTCAGAGTCAACAACCCCCGGATCCCAGGGAGGAGGCCCCCCATGTCCGCGATACAATCCGCTTATCGGTTCTACGCGCGCCCCCTGCTCCAACCAATCGACTACGATCTGGAGGCGTATCGTCAACTGGCCCAGGCGTTCGATGCCCGTTTGGCCGCTCTTGAAGCCAAGCACGCGACCAAACGCCGGAGCCTGGCAACGCCGGCCGAATGGACCGGTCGCCGGTGCCCCACCAACCGCGCAGCGCCCAACGGCTCGGTTTGACTTGAATTTTTTGGACGTCGATGTTTTTGGACGTCGATTCTCTTGGGGCCGACTCGTCCTTTGTGCCTACTCGGCAAAGCTGCCTGGCGTTATGCTGGAGGCTGCGGTATTTCCTCCCTCCCTCTGTCCAGCCAGCAGCGATCAGCCCGGCATGAAAGTTCTCCTAGCAAGTCCGCGCGGGTTTTGTGCGGGCGTCCATATGGCGATCGATTCACTCGATCTCGCGCTCCAGGCGCTTGGGCCGCCCATCTATGTCTACCACGAAATTGTCCACAACAAGTACGTCGTGACCCAGTTTCGCGACAAGGGCGTGAAGTTCGTCGATCAGCTTGAAGAAGTTCCTTCGGGAGCGACGCTGCTTTTCTCGGCCCATGGTGTCTCGCCAGAAATCCGCCAGTTGGCCCGTGACCGCGACCTCCGCGCTATCGATGCGACTTGTCCGCTGGTGACGAAAGTTCATCTCGAAGCGGTCAAGTACGCGAAGCTCGGCTACACGATTTTTCTCATCGGGCACGAGGGACACGACGAAGTTGTCGGCACGATGGGCGAAGCGCCCGAGGCAATCGTGCTGGTGGAATCGCCCGAAGTGGTCGACGCCCTCGAAGTGGCCAACGAGTCGAAGGTCGCCTACCTGACGCAGACAACACTCAGCGTCGACGATGCAAACCGAATCATCGACCGCCTGCGTCGGCGTTTCCCACAGATCACGAGCCCGCCGAAAGACGACATCTGCTACGCCACACAAAACCGGCAAGAAGCGGTATCGCTTTTGTGCGACGAGGCCGATCTCGTGCTGGTCTTGGGTAGCCAAAACAGCTCCAACAGCCAGCGGCTCGCGGAACTCGCCATCGAAAAAGGCGTGCCTGCCCACCTTATTGACGGCGCGGCCGACATCCAACCTGACTGGTTCGAGGGGGTTGGCACGGTACTCGTCACCGCTGGTGCGAGCGCACCGGAAGTGGTTGTGGAAGAATGCCTCGACCTGTTGCGCGACCAGCATAGCGCAACGATCGAAGTCCGGACGACGCGAGAAGAAAGCGTGTCGTTCCCGCTTCCAAAGGAACTACGCAAAGCTGTGGCCGCCAAGACTTAAGGGAACGGCCACGGACTTCAAAGCGGACAGACTCCTAGCCGACGAGCTACGCCTCGTCAGGGACGAGGCTCCGATGAGGCGGAGCTCGTCGGCTAGAGGGTGACAACGGGCAAGAGGGTTACCTGGGCTTTTCTTGGATCTCCATGTCGAAGACGTCGGCCAGGAAAGCCCAGGCGTCGGCGGTTTGGGCGATTCGTTTCGAGATGGGGGTCCCTGCACCGTGCCCTGCCTTGATCTCGACGCGGAGCAAGATCGGCGCGTCGCCCGCTTGGGCATGCTGCAGCGCTGCGCCAAACTTGAAGCTGTGCATCGGCACCACGCGGTCGTCGGTGTCGGCGGTGATGACCATCGTCGCGGGATACTTAGTTCCTGGTGTGACGTTGTGGACTGGCGAGTAGGCCAAGAGCGCGGGGAATTCGTCCGGCTCCTCGGAGGATCCAAATTCGCTTCGCCAAAACTGCCCCGCCGTAAACTGGTGAAAGCGGAGCATGTCATGCACGCCGACCGCGGGCAGGCACGCGCCAAAAAGCTCGGGCCGCTGCGTCATCACCGCGCCGACTAAGAGGCCCCCGTTGCTACCACCTTTGATAGCAAGCCGGTCGGGCGAGGTGAACCGGTTGTCGATGAGCCACTCGGCGGCGGCAATAAAGTCGTCAAAGACGTTTTGCTTGTTCGCTTTCTTACCCGCTTGATGCCACGCTTCGCCATACTCGCCACCGCCGCGCAGGTTGGCAATCGCTAGCACGCCCCCCTGCTCCATCCATGCGGCGTAGTCGACTGAAAATTGGGGGGTGATCGAAATCGCGAATCCGCCATAGGCATACAAGAGCGTCGGTCGCTTTCCATCGCGCTGGAGGCCTTGACGATAGGCGAGCGTCATGGGGATTTTGGTCCCATCCTTGCTTGGGAAAAAGACCTGCTCCACAACGTACTGGTCCGAAGCGAACTCGATCGCTGGCTTGCGAAGAACCTGGCTCTTGTCGGTGGCTAGGTCGTAACGATAAATACTCGTTGGCGTCACCGAATTGGTGAACGCATAAAACGTCTCCTGGTCGTCCGCGTCGCCATGAAATCCCCCGACCGCACCGATCCCCGGAAGCTTTACCGTTCCGAGCGACTTGCCATCGAGTGCGTGAATCTTCACTTCCGCATGAACGTGGCGAAGGTACTGCACGAAGAGTCGCCCACCGACCAAGTCGACATCGTCCAGCGTCGCGTCGGTCTCCGGAATGATTTCCGTTCGGCGAGTCAGGTCGACTAGGTCGACCGCGACGATTCGCTTCTGCGGCGCTGCTTCGTCGGTAAGAAAGAAAAGCCGGTTTGCCTGCTTGGCGATGAATCCATACTCGTGATCAAAGTTGTCCGCCAGCGGTCGCCAATCGGCATCCGTTTTCGTAAGGTCTTGGATCCAGACTTGGTTTTGGGGATCCGTACTGCGCGAGATCGACAGGACGAGTAGCTCGCCATCGTCCGAAACCTCCGCATAGAAGGTCCACTCCGGATGGTCTGGTCGGTCGTAGATCACTTGGTCGTCGGTCTGCTCGGTGCCAAGTCGATGGTAACAAAGCTGCTGGTTGAGGGCGACCGACTGAAACTGCTTTCCCTCTTTCGGCTCAGGATAACGAGAGTAGTAAAAGCCTTTGCCCTGGTGGTCCCATTCCATGCCACCGAAACGGACCCAATCGATCTGGTCGCTTCGCCTCTCGCCCGAGGCGACCTCCATCACGTAGACCTTCTTCCAGTCGGAACCGGACAAAGACTTGGCGAACGCGATGAGTTGGCCATCGTTGCTCACGGAAAAATTGGCCAGCGCGACGGTGCCATCATCCGACCAAGCGTTTGGATCGAGAAGCGGCCGGCCCTCGCCGCCTGGCGAATCGGCGACGTAAAGCACTGCCTGATCTTGCAATCCGTCGTTCTGATAGAAAAAATAACGGCCCGCCTTCTTCGACGGAGCCGAAAAACGCTCGTAGTTGTAGAGTTGCTTCAGCCGGCGTTCGAATTTCTGTCGGGCGGGAATCGCATCAAGATGGGCTCGGGCATAGTCGCTCTGCGCCGCCACCCATGCCGCAACTTCGGGCGACTCCCGGACGTCTCCCTCCAGCCAGCGGTAAGGGTCGGCAACTTGGGTGCCGTGGTAGGTGTCGACTTGGTCGACGCGACGGGTTGGGGGAAACTCGGCGGACACGGAAAAACTCGTCGGAACAAGGAGGAGAAGGGCCAAGACGCGTCTCATGGAAGGGAACCTCGTGACGGGAAGGGAAAGGAAGAGGCAGCAACGAACGAATGAAAAACAACTGGAGGGCCATCGTGGATGAAGGTTATTTATGGAGGCAACTCTAACTGCTCGCGCTACGGTAGCTTTCCAATGCCCTTTTGAAAATCCAACGGCTTGCCACGAGCGATACGACGGTTGCTACGATGGCAAAGGTGGCCAAATAGTTGTACTCGGGCTTCATCGGCATCGCCATCATCCGAGCGGGGACGTTGATGACGATCAGCACCGGGATGACGAAGGTAAAGATGGTGCGAAGTGAGCTGCCAAGCGCATTGCCGCCATAAATTTCCATCGGGTAGCGCGAGAAATTCGTGATGTAGAACCAAAAATCGTAAAGCGATTGATTCCGCCCAAGCCAGATGCTGGTCGCCGCCAGCGAGAACATCACACTATACAAGATCAACACGCCGCAGAGGATGTAAAACGGATAGAGAAAATACTGCACGGGATGAAAGCCTGTCTGGTCGAGGTGCTGGAGTGCGTAGGCGAGCAATATCCCCGCGACGAAAAAGTTGCCCAGCGACGACCAGTTGATCCTACGAAGCGAGAGCATGAATTGCGTATCGATGGGCTTAAGCAGTGCGTAGTCGAGGCCGCCGGTACGGACCAACTCGCTCAATTCCTGAGCATTGGGCATGAACAGGCCTTGAACCAGGCTGTTGATGAACATGGTCGTGGCGATGAAGACAAAAAACTCGTACTGGTCCCAACCCTCGATCGATTTCGTATAGCTAAAAACCAAAATGTAAAAACCGAGATTCATCGCCATCCAGCCGATGTTGGAAAGGATCTCGATGAGGAAATTCGCACGAAACGTCATGTCGCGGATCAGACTGTTCCGTGCAAACGTGTAGAAGAGTCGGGGATAGCGGAGGAAATTGTGCATGGTTGTTGGGTGTGGGTTGTCTTCGGTCGCTGACGCTCACGGCTCGCCTATCCTCCATATCCGCTGTACCGCTGAAATCCCCGCCGCATGGCGACTCGGCAGACGACGAAGAAGACCATGACCCACGCCGCCTGCACACAGAGCCCCTCCACCAACTCGGGCCCCTCGATTTTTCCGAGAAAAACTGCGGCGGGGAAGTAGGCCAGGAATTGCAGCGGCTGGTAGTGGGCGACCGTTTGTAGCCAATCGGGTAGGTAACCCGTGAGGAACTCGAGCGGGAACATGTGCCCCGAGAAGAAGAAGTTGAAGAGCATGTAGACAAACAACAGGGAGCTGACTTCCAGGAACCAGAACCCGATCATGCCGATGGCGGCTTCGAGAAAAAGCCCGAGGAGGAACGCCATCACCAGGGACGCGACAAAGGCCGCCAAGACGGACGCCTCGGGCCAGCCATTGGTGAAGTAGTTGCCACACAGGAAAAACACCAGTGCAAAGGGCCCGATCGCCACACCGTAATAAACCAATTTGTGGGCGATTCGCGCGAGCAACAAGAAGCCGAGCAGGTCGATCGGCTGGATCAGGAACTTTTTGATTTCCCCGTCGCGAATCTGCCTTGCGATGCCCGACGCCAATCCCGGCATACTGGAAAATGCCCGACCGACCATGGTGAGCAAGTAGTAGGCGATGACATCGTCACGGGTGTAGCCACGGATATCCCCCTGCCCCGCCGCCGCGTAAACCGACGTCCAGAGGAATATCTGCGTGATGATCGGCAGGAACCGCATGAGCGTACCGAGAGCAAAGTCGCCCCGATAGACGAGCCGCTCTTCAATGCAGATCCGCAGGATGGTCCACCAAGTTTGAGCGCGTGCGTACAAAGAAGGAATAAGGGGTGAAGGGTTGGCGAGCCGAGAGCGTTAGCGCCCGGAGTGTCTGCGAGCCGAGAGCGTTAGCGCCCGGAGTGTCCAACGGCGAGCACTTCTTTCGATTTTTTCCCCGCTTGTTCACTCGATTGGACAAACAGGTCGGCGATGACTTCTTCGAGCGGGGGGTCTTCGACACTGACATCTTCGATGGTGTGGCCAGCGAGCAGCGCGGCAAGCACCTTGGGAATCTCCGTTCGGTCGACGCGCAGCTTCACTTTGGGGGCGACCGCCTCGATCAGTTCCCCATATTGATCCAAATCGCTAGGAATCTGGTCGCCTGCGAATTGTAGCGTGAGGACTTTGTGGGTACTGAAGCGATCGACCACCCCGGCGAGCGAACCATCGTACATGATTTGCCCTTCCGCAATCACCACCACCCGCTGACAGAGTGCGGCGACATCCTTCATGTAGTGGCTCGTCAGCAGGATCGTCACCCTACGGACTTCTTGGTAGTGCTTCAGGAATTTTTGGATGTTGTGCTGCGCGATCACGTCGAGACCGATCGTCGGTTCGTCGAGGAACAGGACCTCGGGCGAATGCAAAAGCGCGGCGATCAACTCCATCTTCATCCGCTCGCCGAGCGACAGCTCCCGCACTGGCTGGTTGAGTAGTTTGCCGACGTCGAGCAGGTCGGTCAGTTCGCCGAGCGTCCGATCGAAGTCTGTGGGAGCGATGGCGTAGATTTGTTGATGCAGACGAAACGACTCGGCGGCGGGGAGGTCCCACCAAAGCTGATTTTTTTGCCCCATCACCAGGGCGAACCGGCGGCGGTACTCGTTGGTCCGTTCCCAGGGGACAAAGCCCATCACGCGTGCCTCACCTGCCGACGGGCTAATGACGCCCGACAGGAGCTTGAGCGTGGTCGTTTTGCCGGCACCGTTGGGGCCAAGGAAGGCAACGAACTCGCCCTTCTCGACCTCCAGGTCGATCCCCTGCACTGCGTGGACATTGCGGTACTCGCGGTGAAACAGCCCGGTGAGCGAAGCCAAGAGCCCTTCCTGCTTTTGATAAACTCGATAGGACTTTTGCAGCCCACGTATCTCGATGAAAGCCATAACCCGCAATTATAAGCGGGCCGCTGCGAGCCCGATAGGTTCGCTGGCGTTGCCCTTTCGTGCGAGAAGCGAAGCGAATAGGCTATTCCCAGTACCGTTTGCACGCACCCCCAGGCCGTTGGCACACACTCACCGACGACACGAAAATCATGAACCTACTCCCCTGGCTCGAAAAACGATTCGGACGCTTTGCCATTCCGAATGTCACGCTGATGATCATCGTCGGGCAGGTGGCGGCGTTTCTCGTGGCGACGTCGCAACAGCAGGTGGGAGGTGGGGGATCGTTGCTTGATGACATGCTGCTGATTCCAAGCCGCGTCCTGGAAGGGGAAGTCTGGCGGCTTTTCACCTTTGTCCTCTGCCCAACAAGCCTCAGTCTGTTGTGGGCGATTGTTGGTTGGTACGTCTTTTACCTGTTGGGGTCCTCGATCGAAGCGACTTGGGGAGCGTTTCGTTACAATGCGTACTTGCTCATCGGGTACTTAGCGACCGTGGCCGCCGCGTTCCTGACGCCCGAATTCCCGACGACGAACGCCTTCTACCTTTCGTCGGTCTTCCTCGCGTTCGCCCGGCTATTTCCCAACTTCGTGTTTCAGTTGTTCTTTATCTTGCCGGTCAAAGTGAAGTGGCTTGCGCTGATACAGTGGCTAACGTTCGGATTGCTCTTACGCCACCCCTCCACACGTTGGGTCATTCTGGCCGCCGTGCTGAACTACCTTCTCTTTTTCTGGCGCGAGCACTATCGTGACATCCAAGACTACCGGCGGCGCAAGACCTTCCAGGCGAAAGCCGCCCCAAAAAGCAAATCAGGCCGCCTGCTCCACACCTGCAAGACCTGCGGCCTGACAAGCGACGACGAACCGAAGACCTCGTTTCGCTACTGCTCCGAGTGCGTTGGCCAAGCCTGTTACTGCCCCGCCCATATTCGTAACCACGAGCACGTTGAGTGAAATAGCCCGTATCACACGGACCGGTTCCGCCAGCGGCTTAGGTGTGGGGGCGAAATCGAGAAAAAATCGGAAGACTCGAAGGAAGTTACGCGGCGGTCGAGTGGTGATCTTTGGCGGGCAACAGCGACTCCAGCAGGTCGACCGTGCGGGTGGTGGCGCCGAGTTGCGTCGCAACGAACGCCTGAGCGCGATCGCCCAGCTCTTGGGCGTAGGCCGGATCTTCCAAACAACGAGTGACAAACGCCGCGAGTTCTGATTCATCGGCAACCACTCGCGCGCCGTCGGCATCGAGCAGCGCGGCGACGATGTCGCGGAAATTTCGAGTGTTGGGCCCAAAGCAGGTGGCGACACCGTAGGCGGCTGGTTCGATCATGTTTTGCCCTCCTCGGTCGCCAAAGCTGCCGCCGACCAGGCCGATCGTCGCGGTCCCCCACCACGCGCCAAGTTCGCCGATCGAGTCGACCAGAAGGATTCGGGACTCCCGATTCGGGATTTGGGGAAGCTTGGTCCGTCGCTGCCAGGGAGTGCGGCTTTGGTCGAGGAGCTTGGCGACTTCGTCGAAGCGTTCCGGGTGACGAGGGACAAGGACGAGGCGCAGGTGGGGGTGGGCCGGGCTTAGCTGCTCGAATAGGCGTAGGGCCATCGCTTCTTCCGGCGTTTGGGTGCTGCCGGCGAGCCAAATAATGTCAGTATCAGTGAAACCTGCTAGCTCGCGCAGTTCCTTGGTTCGCGAATTATTTCGGTCGGTCTCGGCACCGTCGTACTTCAGCGAACCGGTCGTCACGATCGCTTGCCCCAGATTCTCCGTCGCAGATAAGGGGGCGTCGCGACCACGCAAACTCTTGAAACGGTCCGCCGTGAGGGGATCTTGGGAGGCGATCAGGTCGATCTGCCGCAGCACGCGGCGTGCGAGCCAGCCAATGCGCTGGTACCCGCGAAAGCTGTTTTCGCTCAGACGCCCATTGATGATGGCGACTTTTGCGACACGCTCCTTGGCTGCGGCGATCAAGTTGGGCCAGAGTTCGAGTTCTGCCAGTACGAACAGATTGGGCCTGACACGCCGCATCGCTCGGCGGACCGCCCAACGGAAATCGAGTGGGCAGTAGAAGACCGAATGCTGCTCGCCATACTTGCGCCGCGCGAGGTCGTGGCCCGTCTTGGTGGTGGTCGAGAGGACGATCTCCAGCTCCGGCCGGCGGCGGGTCAGTTCGCAGAGGGTCGTGGCCAGCAAATGGACTTCGCCCACGCTGACCGCATGAATCCAGACGCAGGGCCGGTCGCTCTGCCGGTCGGGGACTTGCCCCCAAAGTTTCTCTGCGAACCCTTCGCGGTACTTCCCCTTCCGAATCGCCGCCCACAAGATCAGCGGCGACGCCACGACCAGCAGCGTCAGGTAGACTGCGTTGAGCACCCAAGAGAGGAGTCGCGACACGTGGGGAATTCCTTTCCCGCCTGATGAACAAGGCTAATACTTACCGTTGGCGTTCATGGCCCCATGGTACACGCCTACCACATGAACCACCTGATCGTCGTAGATGTACACGATTCGGTAGTGACCGTAAATCAATACGCGGATTTCGCCTTCATCGCCAGTATCGTGAAGGTACCCCAACTGCGGAAAATTCTGCAAAATTTCCGACTTCTTGTAAATCCCATTGGCAACACGAAACGATGCCTCCTCGCTATTCTTAGCGATGTAGTCGCGAATAGCCCGAAGGCAGGCGATTGCCTCGTCGGTCCAAATTAGCTTCGCCATGATTGAATTATCCGTCCCACCTCTTCGTGGCTCTTCGTTCGCCCCGCTTCAACGTCTTCCAGTCCTCGATCAATCATTCTCTGCATCGCCAACTCTTGGAGCAACTCATCAAAGGAGCTATCGTCCGGTTGATTGCTGAGAATCGTGATCATTCGATCCTTAGCGGAAGTAAACGCAACAGATGACATGGCCCTATTCCTCCCAATCATAGTGATAAAATGACTAGCCTACTCACGCCGCTCACCCCTTGCGCATGCAGCATTGTTTGAACTTCTTCCCGCTTCCGCAGGGGCAGGGGTCGTTGCGGCCAACGCGATCGTCGCGGTTGCGGATCGGTTCGATCTTCGCATTCCCTCCCGAACCTTCGATCGCAGCCCGTTGCTGATCCGCCATGTCGTTGGGGGCTTCTTCGTGGATCGCGTTGGTTTCGGTAAAGGTCCGCTTCACGAAATTTTCGTCGAGTTGCTCCATTTTGAAGACGAGATCCGTCACGTACCCGCCGACCGAGCCCCACATCTGCTCGAACATCTGCATCCCCTCGCGTTTGTACTCGACCTTCGGATCGATTTGCGCGTAGCCTCGCAGGCCGACGCTGGAGCGAAGGTGATCCATCGCGAGCAAATGTTCTTTCCAGGCGGTGTCAAGGATTTGGAGCAGCAGCATTCGCTCCATTCGCCGCATCTCGGGACGGAATTTGTCTTCGACGACACGAGAAACCTGCCGCAGCGCTTCCTTCCGATCGAGCTTCGCCAAGTCGCTGGCCGAAAGGTCGGCGTCGCACGCCTCCTGGAGCCAAGCGGTCAGGCCATCGATTTTTCCATTGAGCCCTGCCGCGTCGCCGACGGTCGTCGCCTCCGCTTCTTGCCCTTCAAATAATTTTTCAACGCGATCTTTTGCTTCTTGGGCGACTTGATTGGCCTTCGCCGTGGAAGCTTGACTGTAAGTAACCAGGAGTCGATGGACTTCCCCTCGCTGCTTGTTTTTGAGGTCGTCGGCCGAGAGGTCCGTGCCGAAGCGGCGCTGAGCCCAGGCGATTAAATCGTCGCGGCCGAGCCCTGCCGCGCCGGCTGCCGGGCCGGTGAACCGGTAGAGTCCGGCAAGGACCGGATATTCCGCTTCGCGCTCGTCGTACGCTACGGTGACCCGTTGGTGTGCCGCCTCGATCAGTTCGGCAGACGACATCTGGGCCGCCTCCTCACTGGTCATTTCGACACCAAACTTATCCCGAAGCCAGGCGCTGGCCGTTTGTGTCGAGTAGTCCGTTTCAAGGAATCGCTCGCAGGGCGACAGATCGATCTTGTCGATTGCCTCCTGGGCCAATCGGATCAGGTGTTCGGAAATGTGATCGTAGCCAATCTTCTTGAGATCGCGATCCCGGAGGTTCAAGCCCCATCGGGTATTTCCCCACTTGGCCAAGGCAGACCAATTCCATTCGTCGGACAAGTCTTCTGGCAGGTTTTCTTCGACGGCATCGAAGACTTGCGACTCCGCCATTCGGAGTGCTTGGTCGCGTGCCTCCCGTTGGGCTTCCTCGTAAGACTGGTTGCGGTAATCGCGTGCATCGAGCGGCAAACCAAGCAGGCTCGAGGTGGCTACCGCAAACGACTCGATGCCGTAGTTCGACTCCAGGAAGAGGTTCAGATGCTGGTCAATCTGATCGCGGATCATCTCGGTAATCAAGTCGCGGCAGTTGACGCCATCGAGAATCTGTTGGCGAAAGCTATAGACACGCTTCCGCTGCTCGTCCATCACTTCGTCGTATTCGAGCAAATTTTTGCGAATCTCGAAGTTGTATTCTTCTCGTTTCTTCTGAGCCCCCTCGATCCGACGGCTGACCATCTTGCTTTCGATGGCCTCGCCCTCTTGCATCCCAAGACGCGTGAGAACGTTTTTCACCCATTCACCGGCGAAGACTCGCATCAGATCGTCTTCAAGTGACAGGTAAAACCGGCTGGAACCAGGGTCTCCCTGCCGGCCGCAACGACCGCGGAGCTGGAGGTCGATGCGCCGGGCTTCGTGGCGTTCGGTGCCGACGATGTGCAGTCCACCAATTTCGCGAACTTCATCGCCCTGCGCGGTCATGTCCGATTCGTCGTCGATTTTTTTACTCAGCGAGTCCCACTCTTCTTTGGGCACGTCGAGCCGGCTGTCGTAGGTTTTTTGCAACTGAATCCAAGCCATCGTTTCGGGATTGCCCCCGAGGACGATGTCGGTGCCGCGCCCTGCCATGTTCGTTGCGATGGTGACCGCCCCCTTGCGCCCCGCCTGAGCAACGATCTCTGCTTCTCGCTTGTGCTGTTTGGCATTGAGCACTTCATGCGTGATACCCCGGCCGTTGAGCAGGTTGGAAAGCGCCTCGCTCTTTTCGATTGAAACGGTGCCGACGAGAATGGGACGCCCCTGCTTTTGCACTTCTGCAATTTTGCTCGTAGGAATTTTCTCGCGATTCTTCGAGTCTTCCGCTTGAAACAAAACGTGGTCGTCGTCTTGCTCGATGATTTCGCCTCGCAGCAGATCGTCCGACTTGAGCAGGACTTGGTCGTATTTGATGAGCCCTTCAATCTCGTCGGCGATCGCTTGGTATTTCTCTTGCTCGGTTCGGTAGATGACATCGGGATGACTCAATCGCTGCATCGGCTTGTTGGTCGGAACCCCGATGACGTCGAGCTGATAGATTTTCCAGAATTCTCCCGCTTCGGTCAGTGCGGTACCGGTCATCCCGGCGAGCTTGTCGTAGAGTTTGAAGAAATTCTGCAGAGTGATCGTCGCGAGCGTTTGGTTTTCCTTTTTGATTTCGACCCCTTCTTTAGCCTCTACCGCCTGATGGAGGCCATCGCTCCACTGGCGGCCTTCCATGAGCCGGCCGGTAAATTCGTCGACGATGAGAATCGCCCCGTTTTGCACGACGTAGTTCACGTCTCGCTGGTAAAGATGGTGCGCTTTAAGCGAATTATCGATCAGGTGAGGCCACTGCATGTTGCCTGCCGTATAAAAGCTCTCGACGCCAGCGAGTTGCTCCGCCTCGCGAATGCCTTCGTCCGTCAGGTTGGCACTATGCTCTTTCTCTTTGACCTCAAAATGGACGTTTTTCTTGAGCGCACGGGCCACTTTGTCCGCCCGCTGGTACTTGGAAATATCGTCTTCGGCCGGACCAGAAATGATGAGGGGGGTCCGGGCCTCGTCGATCAGAATGTTGTCGACTTCGTCAACAATCGCAAACACCAGCTTCCCTTGCGCCTGCTGATCCCGTTTCTCGAATCGTTCGTCATCTCGGGCTGCCATCCGCATGTTGTCGCGCAGGTAGTCGAAGCCAAATTCGTTGTTGGTACCGTAGGTGATGTCGCAGGAGTACGACTCCTGTCGCTGATTCGGTTCCATGCCGGAGTAGATCGCGCCGACTTGGAGACCCAGGTTGGTGAAGGTGGGCCCCATCCATTCCATGTCGCGTCGGGCCAGGTAGTCGTTCACGGTAATCACGTGGACGTGGTCGGCCAGTGCGTTGAGGTAAGCCGGGAGGGTGGCGACGAGCGTTTTTCCTTCGCCGGTCACCATCTCGGCAATGTTCCCTTCGTGCAGGATCATGCCCCCCAATAGTTGGACGTCGTAGTGCCGCATCCGGAGGAATCGTTTGGCCGATTCGCGGCAAACAGCGAACGCCTCGACAAGCAGGTCCTCGAGTGTCTCGCCCGCCTCGATCCGCTGGCGAAACTTGACGGTCTGCTCGGCGAGTTGCTCGTCGGTCATCGCCTCGTAGCGTGACTCGAGGGCATTGATCGCGTCGACCTTCGGCTGCAAACGCCGAAGGTAGCGAGCGTTTGCCGAGCCAAAGAGTGACGTGATGGCCCTTTCAAATTTCCCTAGCACCGTGTTGATCACGGAGGAGAGGATTTCCCAAATACGTTCAAGCAGTTCCATGGCCGTCGTTCAGAGTTGCGGTGAGAAAGAAAAGGAAAGAGGAAAGAGTACGAGAATGTCAAAATGGCAGCCAGTGATGCCCCTGTCGGGCACCAGCTTGGTGCGGCAATTGGGGTGCCACTCGCGAACCTCCAGGCAACGGACCGCTTGGCAGGGGCCCCCTGGTGGTCGTAAGATGATACGCACCAATAGTTTATTGCCCCTGGAAAATTTGGTCAACCGCGGTCAAATGGGGCTACGGGGGAAGTTGGCTGCCATCAAGGCGAGTCAGGGCCCAAGCGACCGAAGAAGATTCCGTGTAGCGTGAGGCTCCGGCTCAGCTCCCTCGAGCCGCCCTCTGTCGCTAGCCGTTCCGATGGAATGCTCTACTGAATGCTCAACCCGAGACGCCCGACGGTGCCGAAGCCTACGAATACGAACGACCTGCAAGGCCAAATGATCCTCCTGGGGACAGGGACCAGCGTTGGCGTGCCAGCCGTTGGGTGCGCCTGCGAAGTCTGCACGGGGGGCGAGCCCCGAAACCAGCGGACCAGGGCCAGCGCCCTGTTGGGGCTTCCCGAGGGAAACCTGCTCATCGACACCTCGCCCGACCTGCGGTCCCAACTGCTCCGAGAAGGGATCGGGATCGTGCATGGCGTGCTCTATACCCACGAACATGCAGACCATGTTTTTGGGCTGGACGACTTGCGACTCATGCAGTTTCAGCTCAAGGGGCCGGTTCCGCTCTACTGCGAGCTGACCGTCGAGCGGCGCATTCGCCAGTCGTTCGACTACGCCTTCCCTCCGATGGCAGGGGATGCCCAAAGCTTGGTGCCGCGATTGGAGTTCCAACGGATCGGACTCGAACCCTTTGAACTTTTGGGGGCGTCCATTGTCCCGCTACGTCTCTACCACGGGCCCCGGCTGGAGGTGCTAGGGTTTCGCTTTGGCAACGTGGCGTACTGCACCGATACGAATCGCATTCCCCCGGAGACCGAAGCTCTTTTACAAGGGCTCGACGTGCTGATTCTCGACGCCTTGCGCCACTCGCCGAGCGCGACCCATTTTACGCTCGACGACGCGGTCGCCATGGCGAAGAAACTGGGGGCTCGGCAGACCTATTTTACCCACATGGCGCACGACCTCGACCACCACGAGACCAACGCTCGATTGCCCGAGGGAATGCAGTTGGCCTACGACGGACTCCGCGTTCCCCTTACTTAGCAATCGCGACTCGATTGTCTTTGAGGAGTTTCAGGTAATCGACCATGATCTCTAGCGCTTCGATGTTGTAGTGGTTCTCCGCGTCGAAGACAGGTCGGTCGGTGTCGGCCGCTTCCTCAAAAGCATCCTTTTGTTCTTTGTCGGCGTCCAGCTCCTCGCGCTCGGCTAGGAACTTGGCCTGATTGAGCGTCACGGTCTGGCGGTCCTTCTGCTCTTCGTACTTGGCGATGCGCCGCAAATCGCGGGTGAATTTCTCGGAACGATCGATGCGCTCTTTGGAAGCCGACCGCAATTGGCCAACGATGTTGGCGTCGACCATCTCGTATTCATCGTGCCGAAGTGCCGCAATCTGGTCGAATGCCAAGGCGAAGTCGAGGTCCGACTCGCCGACGTCGAGGTGCGAGGTGAGGGACGGAATGATCACGTCCGCCGTCACACCACGATTTTGTGTACTGGCACCATCCGGGCGATAGAACTGTTGGATCGTCAGCTTCAGGGCACCGAGGTTTTTCTTTTGGGCAATACGGAAGATGGCGTTTCCAAGGTCGTAGAGCTGCTGCACGGTCCCCTTCCCATGGGTCGCGTCGTCGCCCACCACGAGACCTCGGTCGTAGTCCTTGATCGCGCCGGCGAAAATCTCGCTGGCACTCGCGCTGAATTTGTTGGTCAGCACCATCAACGGACCGGACCAGACCATGCCTGCCTCGGGGTCGACGAAGGGCTGGCTTCTTCCGTCAGGGCCTTTGACCTGGACCACGGGTCCTTTGTCGATAAACAGCCCGGTCATGTTGACCGCCTCGGTAAGCGAGCCGCCGCCGTTGAAGCGAAGATCGACGACGACCGCGTCGACCTGCTGCTGGTTGAATTCTGTGAGCAGCCGCCGTACGTCGCGCGTCGTACTTTTGTAGTTCGGGTCCCTGTTCCGGGCCGCTTTCATGTCCATGTAAAAACTAGGGAGCGCCAGGATACCCACCTGGTAAGGCTGTCCGTTGGGTTTGGTCCCCCAAGGAATGACAACACTGCGGGCTTCGCTCTCCGTTAGTTTGATCTCCTGCCGAGTAATGACGAGTACCTTGCGGTCCTTCGGATTCTCTACAGGGCGAACCTCCAAGCGAACAATGGTGCCACGTTTGCCACGAATTTTGCTCACCACGTCGTTCAGTTTCATGTCGACGATGTCTTCGATCTCCCCCTCCTCGCCTTGCCCGACGCCGGTGATCTCATCTCCTTCTTTGAGGCGCCCGTCCTGGTCGGCGGCTCCCCCGACAATGATTTGGTGGACTTTGGTGTAGCCATCTTCGCTACGAAGCGACGCACCAATGCCATCGAGCTTCAGCCCCATGATGATTTCGAAGTTGTCGAGCGTTCCAGGCGACATGTAGGTCGTGTGTGGATCGAAGCCGGTGGTAAGCGACGTGAGGTACATCTCGAGCAATTCGTCATTGCTGGTCTGTTCCCAGCGCTTGCCGATGCTGGTGTAGCGGCGGCGGAGCTTCTTGCGAGCTTCTTCGGGCGTCAGATCGTCGGCCAGTTGGCTCAGCATCTCAAACTTCACGCGGCGACGCCACTTGTCCTTCGCCTCGTCGGGGGTCGTCGCGTACTTGGCAAAGTCGCCATCGCGGATCATCTCTTCGTCCAGGGTAAAATCGTGCTCGACATCGACCTCCGCCACCGCTATCTGAATCCGCTCGCCAACGCGGGTGAGGAACCGATCGAAGATGACGTAAGCAAAACGAATATCCCCCCTTTTTACCATTTCATCCAGATCATGCTTGCTGGTGGAAAACTCGTCGACATCCTGCTGATAAAAATAGAGCTTCAGAGGGTCGAGGGTCTTGAGCAAGGAGTGGAGCCCCCGTTCCGATATCTCATCGTCCATGTCGTGACCGGTCAGATGCTGACGCTCGAGAAGAATGCTGACAGCCACGGCGATCTGTCGGTCGGTCGCCGAAGGCTTGGTCGGGCGAGCTTCCGCCTGAGTCGACCAGCAGAGCCCTCCCAGAACGCAGAAGAGAAGCGTTGCGGCAAGCGGGCGAATGCAAGCGGCAGCGCAGGATCGCGGGAGGGTCGCATGGTTCATGTTCATTTCCTTCGTTCTTCGTGGATTGCGCACTTCCATCGATCTCAGACGGCACAAAATCGGCAATTCGGGAAGAAGGGACTTGGTGAAATAAAATCGGGGTGAAATAAAAGCAGCCTCGCCGAAGATCGGAGGACTGACAGCTTAGCGCGAGGGGGGAACCCGTGGTGCTATAGAGCCATTCATCGGCATCGGTTCGGCAGGACTCCGGAGGAATAATAGCCCTGCCTTGCGTAATCAGCAAGGTCGTTGCATTGGTACAGCTTTTGCCGATCCCTAAAAGCCCTGGCTTCCTGCCCCTACGCACCCTAGCGGGAATTGGTTCGTTCAGTCGGTAATTTTCCGGGGAGATTCGCTAACCGTGCTATCCAGAGCGGTAAGGAGGCGATCCGGCTCGTTCCACGCCACTTTGCTGGGCCGACCTGCGCGGAAGGCTCGATAGTTCAAAAGGCACCGGGTCTGTCCCCTCTCGCAACGCCCCCCCCAAAAAAAGTTGGATGAACCGAACATGACACGCGCGAAACTCTCGACCGGGCTCCTCGCCCTAGGTCTTCTACTGTTCTCCGACCCTGTCGCCGCTACAGGCCCGTGGCGCGTGCCAGGCAGCTTTTGCCAGGTGATGGGGGGTGGCTACGGTGCGGGGCACCATGCGCCGATAGGTGACGGTCTGTCCTGCGGTCGGCCTTTCGCCGGAGAGCAATTCGGGAGCTGCCAACCATGCGCGCCCGCAGCAAGTAGTTGCTGGGACTCCTCTTGTGGCGTGGCGGTCCCCGAAAGGAGGGTTCCGGCGCATGGCGTTCCCATGCCCTCCGTCGCCTACCCCCACCGTGCGATCGGACCGTACGGTCCAATCCCTTTCCACTCCGCTGCACCTCAACCAACCGTCGCCACTCCGTCGCTGCTTTTCGCGCCGCCGCCATCGCCTACAGAGAAATCGCCCACAGAGAAATTACCGGAGCCTGCCTCCTCTTCGGACACGAGTGGCGAGTAACCCCTTGCTGATTCGCCTTCCTTGGGGAGGATGGGGGAATGGGGGGAGTGGTAGGAACGGTCACTAGTGCGAGCCGCACACGCATGTTCCAGTCACGGCGCTGCTATTTCAGCGTCAAACGATTGCCTTAGCGGAACATCCGAGTGATCACTGCTCTATCTCTGCTCTTCCCCACCTTCTGCCCACTCCTCGGTCGCGGAGCGTGAGTGTTTTACTACTTTTTCCGTCTTTTTATTGCGGCTCTCGTGCTGCTCTTACTCGGCCTGTGGCTTCTGCGCGGAGTTGTCGGGCGGTGGAGTGCTAAACGACGCGTCGAGCGCGCCGTTCGCTGTCTCGGCCCGGCCCGCTCGGCGCTCGAGGCGCAGTTTTTCGAGTCGGCCGCCAAGAGCGGAAGTCCACGCGGCCTCACCTGGAAGTCGTGCGACTTCTCCGACGGGGCGGTCCTCGCTCGCGATCGAGCGACAGCGGATCTCTACGCCTTGGTCGGCGTAACAATCGCTTTCGAGGCAACACCCGGGGGGGAGATGGAAGAAGTCGAGGCGGTCGGCAATCTTCGCTGCGCCACGGCGCTGTTTGAGTGGAAAAACAACGCATGGACCAGCCATGGCCGTGCGATATTTAATCTCGAACCGTACGAAGCGATCGAGCATTACCAGGAAATGCTCGAACCGTTGGAGCGACCCGACGAGGCGTAGCTCGTCGGCTAGGTTGGTTCGTGCTTATTTCATGATTGCTACTCGCATCGCCCGAAGCAGGCGAGGCACATGTCGTCGCTTTGGGGGAAGTTGCCCACGAATCGGCGGACATCGGCGAGCAGGTGTTGCCCCAGTTCCTCGACGCCGCCGGTGCCGGTCCGGACTTGGTTTTCCAATCGTTCCAAGCCATAGAGGTCCCGAGAAGGATTCATCGCTTCGCTAAACCCGTCGGTAAAGAGGGTAAGCGAGTCACCCTGTTGGAGATCGATTTTGAACGAGTCGTACTGGTAGCTGTCGGCCACACCGAGTGGCAGGCCGGCTTGCTCGTCCCCGACCGGTTGGACGTCGCCGCTGGCTCGCCGAAGCAACGGAGGCATGTGCCCGGCATTGATGAGGGTAAGGTGATGCGTTGCCGGATCGACGACCGCGACGAGCATGGTGACGAAACGGTCTGCCCAATCGTGCTGGGCAAACGAATGGTTGGCGCGGGTCACCGCCATGGCGGGATTCGTCTCGCTGGCTAAGAAGAACCGGACATCGCTAGAAAGCCGAGCCATCAAGATGGCCGCCGACACTCCCTTACCCGCCACGTCCCCAACCACCACCGCAAATCGGCCATCGGCCAGATGAACGTAGTCGTAGTAGTCCCCCCCGACTTGCCGAGCCGACTCGTAGAAATCGAAGAAGCGGTACCCCTTCACCGCTGGCGGTGCCGCAGGCAATAGCGCCCGCTGCATGCGTGCCGCGAGGTCGAGATCTCGCTGAAGTGCCCGTTGTTCGATTGCCAGCTCGTGCATTCGAGCATTGTCGATCGCCACGGCCGCTTGACTCGCTACGGCGGCGAGTACCTCGAGATCTTCGTCCAGGAAGCGGCTCAGTTGGTTGAGCGTGTCGACCTGTATGACCCCCAGCGCTTGGCCATCCGCGTCAAACATCGGCGCACACATCATGGACCGGATCTGAAAATCAGAAATGCTTTCGGCCATCTCAAAGCGTTCGTCGGTCGCCGCGTCGGCCGATAAAATGGCCTTTCGGCCCTTCATCGCTTCTTCGACGATGGTGCGACTGACTCGCATCGAAAGGTCTTGCCCTGGCTTGCGGTGCTTGTCGGCCATCGGCACCAGGGGGGCGTCTTCGCTTGGCCGCATGATGACAAACCCTCGATCGGCCTGCACGAAAATCTTAAACAAGCTATCGAGGATCTTCGGGAGGATCTCCTCCATCGAAAGCGTCTTGCTCAGATTTTTCGATATCTCGACCAAGGCCGCAAGCTTGGCCTCTGGCTTGGCGGAGAGGCTGAGGCTGGCTGGTCCCCCGGAGACATCGATCGTGGCGACAACGCTGGCGGAATCTTCGGTATCCGGAGGGAGGCCCCTCTCGTCATGAACTAGCGAAGAAAGGGAGGACTCTTCCTTGGGGGCCAGCCCCGAGAGGAGCAGCTCCTGCTCCGGGAACACGACCTGCAGGACTTGATCGCAGATGAGAATCCGGTCGCCCTGACGCAGCGGAATTCGGCTTGTCACTCGATGGTCGTTGACAAACGTCCCGTTTCGGCTTCCGAGGTCCTCTACGAAGTATTCGCCGTTTTCATGAAGGAGCACCGCATGCCGGCGGCTGACGGCGGCGACATCGAGCGCCACATCGCAATCGGAGCTGCGGCCGATCACCGACCGGTTGACGGGCAGTTCAATTCGCCTCCCTGGATTGACGCCTTCGACGATTTGTAGATGGGCCATGAGGGGATCTCACCGATTCGCGACAACGCGGCAATTCCATGGAATCGGGGCACCCCCCCCACTCCGACCGCAATCGACTAGGCACTATCTTACGCCAGGTTTTCAGACGACGGAAGGCATCACCCAGAAAAGTGGGCTAGGCGAGCACCGAAAAGGAACGCTGAAGGGGCGCCGACCGGCGACGCGTTGGCGAGAAACATCGGCTGGGCTTGATCCGCAGCCTCTGGGAACCTACAGTTGCAGCATTCGAGCCAACCGTTTTCTTGGGGATTGGTGTAATTGGTAGCACGAAGGATTCTGATTCCTTTAGTCGGGGTTCAAGTCCCTGATCCCCAGCTTGAAGGCCCGTCGGTGAAACGCCGTCCGCTGAGCCCGCCCGCTGAAGCGGGCGTCGCCGCTTTACATGTGGTAGAGCATGAAGTAGACCACCACGCCGGTGATCGAGACGTAGAGCCAGATCGGGAACGTGATCTTGGCTAACCGGCGATGGCGCTCGCGAGAATTCTGAACGAACTGCTTCTGTTCCATGTCGCCCGCTTTGCGAATGCTTGCAGGGAGCCAGTTACTGTGGGCGCGCATCCCGAGGAGGATCGTGGGGATTGCTAGGAATGGGACCGTCATCGCCAGCAGCACATGGGAAAGGAGAACCGCAAAATAAACGTACCGTAGGGGCCCTTCGTGCTGGAACGGCGTTTGCAATTGAATGACGAAGTGGTAGTAGAGGTAGCAGGAGAGGAAGGCGATCGACGCACCAAAGGCCGCGAGCATCGCCCGCTTGTGAGCCACTTCTCTCCGCTGGCGAATCAGTAGGTAGCCAGTAATCAGCAGGAGGGTCGCTACGCCGTTAAGGCTCGCGTTGACGTGGACGAGCGGGTGACCGGCGGCAAGCAGTCCCTTCATGAGAAGTGGTTGCATCACTTAAAATCTCCCTTCGTACGAATCTCGACGACACGGGTCGCCATCGCAAGCATGACCAGGGCGAACGCCAGCGTCACGCCCCACGAGAGTGCGAGCCCTGGTAGCCATGCTTCTCCCATCGTTTCCCCCGCTGCCAGATGATGTCGCAATCCGGCGACCCCGTAGGTCAAAGGGTTTGCCATCATCAGGTAGCTAAGCAGGCTCTGTTTGTCGGCTGGAAAGAACGCGCCGGAGAGGAGCCACATCGGGAAAAGCAGCAGGCTCATCATGGCGTGGTACCCCTGCGACGAGTCGGTCCGCCAGGCGAGGTAGAAGCCGAGGGCCGTCAGTGCGATGGCCATCACCCCCATCAGCGCGATCGCCGCCACGACGTCGAGCATCGGCGGACGAATTTCTGGGATCGTTAGCCAGCCGAGCAGGAAGAAGAGCATTGCCTGGAGCCAGGCGATGGTTGCCCCGCCCAGCACTTTGCCCAGCACCATCGCCCACCGGGGCACCGGTGAGACGAGCACGCCTTGCAAGAAACCTTCGTTGCGATCTTCGATCACCGAGATCGTAGTGAAAATGGCGGTGAAGAGTAGGATCATCGCCACGATGCCGGGGAACTGGTAGGCGTAGCCAAGATCGACCGACCGGAATCCTTCGCTAAACAAGAGCCAGAAGATAATCGGCTGGCCGAGTGCCCCGAAGACGCGGGTCCGCTGGCGGAAAAAACGAATCAACTCTCGCCACGCGAGCGTACCGATAGCGGGGAAGACAGGGACGTGGCGGGTTGCGATGGTGGAGGTCGTCATGAGTGCGTTTCGTCGGTGGTCGTTTCTTCCAAGAAGCGGTGCCCGGTGCGGGCGATGAAGACATCTTCGAGCGTTGGTTTCCCGAGTGTGATCGCTTGAACCTGCTCGCCAAACGCTTCGACGATGCGAGGGACCCATTCGTGGCCGTTGGGTTGTTCGAACCGAACCGCCCCATCGACGACGGTCGGTTGGCAATCCCACTGTTTGCGTATCGCCTCGGCGAGCGCTTGGGGCTCTGCCGTGCGGATAAGGATCGAATCGCCCCCTAGGGAGGCTTGCAGCGCGGCGGGGGTGTCGATCGCAGCAACCTGGCCCTGGTGCATGATGGCGATCCGACAGGCTCGCTCGGCTTCTTCGAGGAGATGCGTCGTCAGAACGATCGTGACCCCCTCCTCGGCAAGCCCCGTGAAGTAACGCCAGAGATCGCTCCGCGCGCCAGGGTCGAGACCGGTGGAAGGTTCGTCGAGCACCAGCATTCGTGGCTGATGAAGCATGGCCTGCGCGAGCTCGACGCGTCGGCGCTGCCCGCCGGAAAGGGTCTCGCAGTAGTCCTTGGCTTTGTCGGCCAGTCCAAGCCGGTCGAGCATGGCCATCGCTTGGCGACGGAGCGCGCTTCCGCCAAGCCCGTAGAGCCGGCCATGGTGGAGTAGATTTTCGAGGACCTTGAGTTTTTTATCGATGCTTGGCGATTGAAACACGACGCCGAGTTGGCCCCGTACGGCAGCCGGCTGCTGGCGGACGCTTGTTCCAAGCAGGGTGATCTCGCCTTGTTGCAACGGGACGAGCGTCGAGATCAGCCGAAAGAGTGTCGTCTTGCCACTCCCATTGGGCCCCAAGAGCGCAAAGATTTCCCCTTCCGCCACATCGAACGAAACACCGCGCACCGCTTCGTTCTCGCCGTAGCGATAACGAACGTCCTGAATCGAAAGGGTCGTATTTTCAATCATCATGGCGTGCCCGCTTTAGCGGGCCGAAGGGCCTTCAGGGGGAAATGCGATCGCCTTAACTCGCAATAAGAAACAATCCAAGAATCCAGCAAGGCAAGTAAAGCAAACTGACGTAGAGCAAATTTCGGGATGTGGTTTCGCCCGGCGCTCGGGCGAACAAGATCGACGCCCAGAGGTAAACGGCCGCCAGGGCGAGCGTCCAGACGACGTAGAGACTCCCCCGTAGCAGATCGTCGGTCAAAATCATTGGCAACAGGCTCACCGGTGCGAGTAGCATTGCATAGCCGACCGCTTCCTGACCGGCGCGCCGGCCGGTTGGATCGACGGTGGTCGACATGACGTAGCCGGCCGCAAAGTAGTCGTCGCGACAGCGCCAGGCGATCGCCATGAAGTGAGGGTACTGCCATAAATAAAGCACGCCGAAGAGCCCCAGGGCGACCGCATCCAACGTCCCCTCTGCCGCGACGTAGCCCATGACCATGGGAATCGCGCCGCTTGCGGCTCCGACGGCCGTGTTGAGTGTCGAGCGGGTCTTTAGCGGCGTGTAGGCCAGCACGTAGAGCATCCAGCAGACGATCCCGAGCAGGAGTGTTTGCCAGCCAGGCCCGGCCAAGAGCAGGCCCGTGCCAAGAGCGAGCAAGACGCCGCCAAAGAGGACCGCGTGCCACGGTTCGATCCGCCCGGCAGGGAGGGGGCGATTAGCGGTCCGCTCCATTTTGGCATCGAGGTCGGCTTCCAACCACTGGTTCAGCGTACTCGCGCTCGCCGCGACGAGCCCGGTGCCGAGGAGGGTTGCCAGAAGAACGCCAACCGACCGGTGGTTTCCGGCCGCAAGATAAAAACCCATGGCGATGGTGATGAGTTCCATCGCCACGATTCGGGGTTTGGTGAGTTCAAGAAAGTCGGCGCATCGACTTATCCAAGAGCCGTTATTTTCCGCCACGACATTGTCCGTTGCGATCATCGTTGAGGGTAAACTGCTCATGTAGTTGCCCTCGTCCCTGACGTAACGTTGGCCCGGTTCGACCTGACGATCGAGGCCCGGTCGGGGGCCCATCTCGCGGCGAGCAGAAGGGTGGTGAGGACGCCAGCAAACAACAGGGCACCCGTCGCTTGATGGGCCGTGACGACGTGGGTTTGCCACCATCCGTCGGCGATGATGGCTGTCGCGGGTGTTTGGACCAGTTGCTCCGCCCAATCGGGTACGCCGTACTTGGCGAGCCAAGTTGTCAGCCCCAGCACCACCTGGACCGCGACGACCCCTCCGGTTGCCCTCCCTGCCAGGCGAACGGCGTTAGGCATTCCGCGAACGGAGGTTCGCCAGGTCATCGCTAATGCCGCCAAGGTGACGAAAGCAGCAAGAAACAAATGCGCCTTGACCACAGTACTGAAGGTGGCGGGCGAGGCGGTGACGGGTAGATGTCGCAACAGGGCACCGAGCACCAATTGAAAGTAGACCAAGAGACTCGCGATGGACGCCAGTGGGAGCACCGATGCCAGTGGGAGTCGCGACTGGAGGGAAGTGGTGGAATCGTCTCGCGTTGCCGCGTGCCAGGTTTGCGAAGTCCAAACCACCATCGCCACGGTAAGCCCAAAGAAGAGCGGGCCGATGGAGCCATGCAGCATCGCCAGGAGGCGGTCGCCGAGCAGCACTCGCATCCCTCCGAGCACCCCCTGCCCGATCACACCGACCAAGGCCCCGATGCCGACGTACTGCATCCATCGGCGCTCGTCATGCCGCCAGAGCAGGACTAACAGAGCGATGGTCAGTAGACCGGCGAGTGTCCCGCAGAGGCGATGGCCATGCTCGATGAATAAATCCCACGGGCCGAAAATCCAGGTTTGCCAGGGGTAGAGCCACAAGTTGTGGCCGTAGGTGCCGGGCCAGTCGGGCACCGCCATCCCACTCTTGGTAGTCGTCACGAGCCCGCCGACCCATAGGAGGAGGAAGGTCACCACACAGAGCGTCCACGCAACAGGGTGAGTCCAGCGAGCGGCGTTGGCGGCTTGGGGGTCGGTTTTGTGAGGGGAGTGCGTGGCCATGAACTGTCGAGTATAGGAGTAACCAAGCGATGGCCACAGCGGGGGGGGACGGAGTTGACTTCTAGCGAGCGCCGACCAAGCTTGGTCGGAGTCATTCGCGATTCTTCGAGTCATTTTTCAAGTAGTCGACTACTTGAAAAATCTCTTGGTCGGTCAAGACGCCAGCCACGCCAGGACGGGGGGACCCGTGGGCCGGCATCGGCGTGCCGGGGATGCCTTGGTGGATGCGGCGAAACAGATCGATCGACTCGCTTCCCCCGCGAAAAATGCCGCTCGAGAAGTCTCGCGGCTTGGCGTATTCGGGCTCGAGCAACGTGGCAACGACCTGCTGTCGGGCGCGTAGCGGAGGAGCCAACTCCTGGAGTCTCGCCTCTGCCCGCTCGCGATGCGCCCCTGCCATGCCCTCGACTCGCGTTCGTTCGGCCGTGAGCGATTCAGCCCGTGCGGCTGTCTCGGTGCGAAAGTCAAAGTTCTCGCGACTCCAATCGTCGAGTTCGGTCAGGCGGTCGGGTTGCCCTGTTTTGCCGTGGCACTCCATGCATTTGGCCGCCGCCGAGAGAAAGATCGCCTCGCCCAACTGGGCCGATTTTTTGATCTCTGCCGGTGTCCGATCTTCGCGAGGGAGGGAGTCGGGATCGGGAACGACGACCCGATCGTCCGCCATTTCCCAGCGCTTTGCCACCTCTTGGACCAGGGCCTCGACCGTTTTTTGATTCCATTCACTTGCCGGCATGGCGACCAACTCACGCTCGACTTGGCCACGAATGCTGAGGTACCTGGTGTATTCCACGAGCGCGTCGATTTGGTCGTTATCGAGCAGTTGGAACGAGGGCATCGCCGTGTCGGGGAGGCCCTCGACGATCACCCGGCGTAGATCGTTGTCGGTCGGCATCGCGTCGCGCGTGGTCGATTTGAACTTATAGATCCCTCGGCGGAAATCGCGGGGGTAGGGCGAGAGCATGGCCGCTGCCGGACCGTAGCCATCGCCCGTGATGCCGTGGCACTGGGCACAATGCTGCCGATAGAGCCCCCGCGGTCGGGCTTCGTCCTGTGGCTTGTTCCCCTCGTACCCCACGGCGCCCGCCGCCATCTCGAGTTGGGCCATTTCGAGCCCGGTACCGGCGGGGGCTCGTGGTTGGTCAGGAGTTCCGAACAGATCGGTGAGGGTCAGGGCCAGCTCGTTCTCTTGTTCCCGGGTCGATCCCTGTCCGATGCTGAGGAGTCGATTCGGCGAAAACTCCGGTGGCGAGGGCGATCCACACCCGATGAGCAACAGCGCAGCCCCTACACCAGCGAACGCTGCCGCACGAGGTCGTCGATAAAGTCGAGCATTCAAAACATGGCGGGCCCGCTTCAGCGGGCCGGTGGTGGGTGGTTGGTCAATCCCAAGCCCGCCACCCTACCCGCCTCCGCCGCTGCTGTACACACGCCCGTCGGTCGCCGCAGGAGGATTGCAAAGTCCTTTTTGAACCGCCAGGGACCTCCGACGAGGCGTAGCTCGTCGGCTATTGGGTCTGCTCTCTGCCGTGACTTTGCAATCGTCCCGTCGGTCGCCGATGGGCCAAAATTGGCCAACGACTTGGCGGGTGACTTCCAACCCGATACCGAATGCGTAAAATCAACGGCTTGGATAGACTCCCCGTTCTTGGCTACACTCCTTGCTTCCCCTTCATTGCTCCCCTTCCTAGAAAATCTCGCGCGGCAATCCCGCGTGACCGCGAGTCCCTATGAATGTCCTCATCGTCGGTAACGGCGGCCGCGAGCACGCGCTCGCCTGGAAAATTGCGCAGAGCCCTCAAGCCGAAAAAGTCTTTGTCGCGCCTGGCAACGCGGGAACGGCGCTCGATGCGGAGAACGTCGACATCCCGGCAAGCGACACCAAGCGACTGATTGCTTTTGCCAAGGAAAACGAGGTCGGCCTCACCCTGGTCGGTCCCGAAGCGCCGCTCGTCGCCGGGCTCGTCGATGCGATGCAAGAAGCGGGGCTCCGCGTCTTCGGCCCGTCACAGGCAGCGGCGGAACTGGAAGGGAGCAAGGTCTTCTGCAAAAACCTGCTCCGCCACGCCGACGTGCCGAGTGCCGACTACCGTGTGTTTCGCGATACGGAGAGTGCCATCCACTATCTCACCGAGCGAGACGACGGGCCGGCCGTGGTCAAAGCCGATGGTCTCGCGGCTGGCAAAGGGGTAATCGTTTGCCGCGACCGAGCCGAGGCACTCGAAGCGGTCGAGCGCATCGCCGGGCAGAAGGAGTTTGGCGATGCGGGCGATCAACTAGTGATCGAAGAACGACTCGTCGGGCAAGAGGCGAGTGTCCTGGCGATTACCGACGGGCGGACCCTTGTCACACTCCCCGCTGCCCAGGATCACAAGCCTGCCTACGACGGCGACAAAGGCCCCAACACGGGCGGCATGGGCGCTTACTGCCCGACCCCCTTGGTGAGCGAAAAGTTTTTGGAAAAAGTCGAGGCGACCGTCCTCGTGCCCACCCTCCATGCCATGAAGCGAAGCCGCCGGCCCTTTCGCGGTGTCCTCTACGCGGGGCTCATGCTCACCAAGCAGGGCCACAAGGTGCTCGAATACAATGCGAGGTTTGGGGATCCCGAATGCCAACCGCTGCTCATGCGACTCAAGAGCGACCTGCTGGTCCTCCTCAACGCGGCGGTCGACGGGAAACTCGACGAGATCGAGCCGCTCGAGTGGGACCCCCGCCCGGCCGTTTGCGTCGTGATGGCGAGCGAAGGTTATCCGAACGAATACGAAACCGGCTTCTCCATTCGTGGTCTCGGCGACGCGGCGGCGCTGCCCGATGTCAAAGTCTTTCATGCCGGCACCGCGTCGGTCGATGGCACCATCGTTACCACAGGGGGCCGCGTGCTGGGGGTGACGGCAATGGGGGACACCCTCGCCCAAGCCAAGCTCCAAGCCTACAAGGCGGTCAAGTGCATCCGCTGGACCGGTGCTTGGTGCCGCAAAGACATCTCCGACAAAGCGATCGGACTCTAAACGTTGGAGCGCAGGCCGCTCCAGCGGTCGGGAGAAATTGATCAATAGCACGACCTACATCGCCGCCAACCTGCGTTACCACTGGCGTATGCACTGTGCTGTCGCGGCGGCGGTTGCCATCGCGACCGCCATCCTGACCGGCGCGCTGCTGGTCGGCGACTCGGTTCGCGGGAGCCTTCGGGACCTTACTCTCCAGCGGCTCGGTCGGGTCGACCAAGCGCTGACCGCTCCGAGGCCTTTCCGCGCCCCGCTGGCGGAGGAACTCCAATCGTTGCCCCGCTTCAACGACTACTTTGACTCGGTAACGCCTGCATGGAACCTGCGAGGATCGGCAACTTTGCGCCGCAACGACCAGACGCGAAGAGCGAACCAACTCGATATCCTCGGCGTCCCTGCGGAGTTTTGGTCGCTGGGCCAGGGCGACCCTCGCGGCGAGAATCGTCGTGCCAAGGGGGTTTGGATTTCCCCCGAAGTGGCCCGCGACTTGGGAGCCCGCGCCGGCGACGAACTGCTCCTCCGCCTGCCGCTCGCCTCGGCCCTCCCTGCCGACAGCCTGCTTGGCGAGAAGTCCGACACGACCCTTGGCCGGCGGTTCCGGGTCGCGGGTGTTTTGCCAACGCAGGGGCTCGCCCGGTTCGGGTTGCGTCCGACGGGCCGCCCGTCCCGGTCGGTTTTTCTTCCCCTGGAGGAACTGGCCCAAGCGATCAAGCAACCAGGCAAGGCGAATACGCTCCTCGTTGCCAGTAGGCAGATCGATTCGGCGACTGGTCCCGAAGCGCAGGCGTGGCTCACGGACAACTTCCGCCCGGCCCTCGCCGACTACGGGCTCCAGTTCGAAGAATTGGAAAGTGGCCCGCTGCAAATCTCGGCCGAAGGTTTGGTTTTACCCCCGGCGGTGGTGGCCGCCGCGGAACGGGCCTTTGGCAAAGAAAACCTGCAACCGATCACCACGTACCTCGCCAACACCCTCCGCGTTGGCGACCGCAGCCTCTCCTACTCGACGGTCGCCGGCGTCGACTCGACCCTGGCGCTCGGCCTGTTGCGAGATGCCGACGGGGAGCCGATCGCCCTGGCCGACGATCAAGTTATCCTGAATCGCTGGGCCGCCGACCGGTTAGAGGCCCAGGTGGGCGACACCGTGGAGCTTCGATTCTACGAACCCGAAAGCACGCATGGGCAGCTCCGCGAGCGCGAGCCGCCACTCGAGTTGCAGCTCAAGGCGATCGTGCCGCTCGAAGGGGCTGTTGCCGACCCGTTGCTCACCCCGCAGCTTGCTGGTGTGACCGATCAAGACTCGATCGCCGATTGGGACCTGCCCTTCGATCTGACCGAACCGATCACGCCCGACGACGAAGATTATTGGGACGACCATCAGGCGACTCCGAAAGCGTTTGTGTCGCACCGACTCGCCCGACAGGTTTGGGCGACCCGATGGGGGTCGGTTAGCTTGCTCCGTTTGCCTGCCGGGAAAGGCCACTCCGCCCAACAGGTCGCTGCCGCGCTCCGCCAAGAACTTTCGCCCGCCGAGCTGGGATTCGTCTTCCAACCGGTGAAACAACAGGGCCTCGACGCCGCTAGCGGCACCACGCCGTTCGATGGGTTGTTCCTCGGGTTCAGCCTCTTTCTCATCGCGGCGGCCCTGGTACTTCTTGTGTTGCTTTTTCGCCTTTCGGTCGAGGAACGCGCAGGGGAACTGGGCCTGCTCGCTGCGATCGGTTTTACGCCCCAGCGCGCTGGGCAACTTCTGGGGCGCGAAGCCCTTGGCGTGGCCGGGGTCGGTGCGCTGCTCGGATTGCTTCTCGGAATCGTCTATGCGGCCCTGATGATCACCGGGTTGCGCACGATTTGGGTCGCCGCCATCGCTTCGCCGTTCCTGGAACTTCACCTCGGCCGTTGGAGTTTGCCGATCGGCCTCGCCCTCGGGCTTGGCGTCGCGTGGCTCACCACCTGGCAAACCCTTCGCCAAGTTCTCGCCCTCTCGCCGCAGGCGCTCCTGGCCGGCTCCATCAACGACTCGCTTCCCCTTTCGGCGTCTTCGCTTCGGCGAACGGGTGCGATCTGGCTAGGATGCCTTGCCGCCGCCGTGGCACTCGGCGCGTGGGGCACGACGCTTCGCGGCGAAGCCCAAGCCGGCGCGTTCTTAGGCGTCGGAGCGCTGGTGTTGACCGGGCTGTTAGGGTTCACCAACCGCCACTGGAAACGGCACTCGGCCCACCGCCTCGACGGTTCAACGCTCTCGCTTCCCGGGCTCGCAAAGGCCAACCTAGCCCGACGCCCTGGTCGCAGCACGCTGACCATCGCGCTGGTCGCCTCGGCCAGTTTCTTGCTCCTGGCAATCAGCGCCTTCCGTCTCGCTCCGACAACCGAAGGGACTGGCGGCTACGATTGGTTCGCTACGAGCGACCTGCCACTCTACTACGATTTGGGGACCGCCGAAGGCCGGCTCGAGTTTGGCTTCTCGGACGAAGGCGAGGCTCGCCTGGCCCGCTGCACCATCGACTCGCTTCGCGTCCACCCGGGTGAAGATGCTAGTTGTCTCAACCTTTACCAAACGGTCCAGCCACGTATCCTCGGCACGCGCGACGCCGAGCGAGTCTTGGGCGGTTTTGCCTGGGGGGCCGGGGGGCCTGAACTGAACCGCGATCTGGGAACCAACTCCGCGGGGCAACCTGTGGTGCCTGTGGTGCTCGATGTTGCGACCGCCGTTTATAGTTTGCATCTTTCGGGTTCCGTCGGCGACCGACTCACCGTGCGCGACGGCGCCGGTCGCGACGCAACGCTCGAGGTGGTTGGCCTGATGAAAAACAGCGTGCTGCAAGGCGACCTCGTGGTGAGCGACGCCCACTTCCGCCGTCTCTTTCCAGGTGACTCGGGAAGCGGATGTTTTCTAATCGCTGCCGGCAAAACGGCAGGCCTCGGCCCGATTCTCGAAGACCGCCTCGACGACTACGGCTTCGCCGCAACCTCGACCGTCGTCAGGCTCGAAGGGTTTCTCGCGGTTCAAAATACGTACCTCTCGACGTTCCAGTTGTTGGGCGGGCTGGGGCTGTTGCTGGGAACAATCGGTGTGGCGGTCGTGCAGTTGCGCAGCGTGATCGAGCGGCGCGGCGAGTTGGCTCTTTTGCAAGCGGTCGGTTTTCGGCCCCGCCGGGTTGTGCTGCTGGTGTTGCTCGAAAGCCTGGCACTCCTCGCCTGGGGTTTGCTCCTGGGTGCCGTCGCTGCCGCACTCACTTGGCTCCCCCAGTGGGGGAAACAATCCGCATCGCTCCCGTGGCAGACTTCCGCATGGCTCCTCGCCACTCTTCTGGCCACCGGCCTCGTCGCCACTTGGCTCGCTACCCGCGGCGCACTTCGGCAGCCGATCTTGCCCGCCTTGCGCGGCGAGTAGTCGGCCACTGCCGATTGAACTAAAGTAGGGGGAGACCTTCTTCCCTTCCTTCTCCCCCCTCCCCTCGCCATGCGTAGTCTCCTGTTGATCCTTGCGTCGTTGGGCATCACGATTCTTTGTTGGGGGCTCTACGGACCGGTCTTGCACTGGGGGCAGGAAGGGATGTTCTCGGGACCGACCGAGGGGGCGCCACCCCACTTGGCTCGGCTTCGGCCCTTCGTTTGTGTCGGGCTTGCTTACTTTGCGATCGGGGTGATCGTGCCAGCCCTGCTGCTGTTCTTGCGAGGAGAAAAAGGGCACTGGACCTTGACCGGCATCATCTGGAGCCTTGCCGGGGGCTCGCTCGGGGCGATCGGCGCGCTCGGGATCATCATGGCCTTTAACTTCGGGGGCAGGCCCGTTTATGTCATGCCGCTCGTCTTCGGTGGTGCGCCGGTCGTCAATTCGTTTCTGACCGTCTATTGGGCGAAACGGATTCGCGAAGTCGGGCCCCTCTTTCTCGCGGGGCTCGTGATCGTGCTCCTCGGGGCGGTCACGGTTTTGCTTTTCAAGCCGGGGAGTGGAGGGGCGGCGAGCGAGGCGGGCTGGCTTGATTGGTTGCTGCAATTCGCATCGATCGCAACGGTCCTCCTCTGCTGGGGGGCGTACGGGCCCGTGCTGCACAAAGGACAAGCGGCGATGGAGCAGAGCCGATTGCGGCCACTCCTCTGCGTCGGGCTGGCGTACTTTGCGATTGCCGTCGTCGGGTCGTACGCCTTACTGCTGGGGGGGGTCGAAGAGCAAAGCGCGTTCGCCTGGCAGACGCGGGAAGGAATCTTGTGGAGCTTGGCCGCCGGGGCGGCGGGCGCGATCGGCGCGCTCGGCATCATCCTGGCGTTCCACTTCGGGGGCAAGCCGATCTTCGTCATGCCACTGGTCTTTGGCGGCGCACCGGTCGTGAACGTCCTCTTTAGTGCCTGGGTGAAAGGGCAAATGAGCGCATTGCATCCTGCCTTCGTTGCAGGATTAATCCTAGCAGTCGCCGGCTCGGCAATGGTGCTGGTCTTCGCACCCAAGGGCACGCTGCCCGCAAAGAAACCCGCAAAGAAACCGGAGGATGCTCCCACCAGAGCCGCCCTCCGCTCTCCACCTTCCGACGAGGCGTAGCTCGTCGGCTCTTGGGGCGGGGCGTAGCTCCTCGGCGGAAGCGCCTGCCGCTGAAGCGGCATCGCCAGGGCGTGCTTATGTTCCTCGGGCGGCGCCGAACCACTCGATCTGTTTGCGGGGGCAAAAGACGTAGCCGTGCGAGTCGCAGTACGGTTCGAGCCACTCGGCCCGCTCGGCCAATTCCTCCGGTTCGATCCCTTGGGGCATGAGCAGTACGTGGTCGGGGTCGACGTTTCCGAGGGCGTGAAGAAACGCTTGCAGTTCGGCCAACTCGGCTGGCTTGTCGAGGACGAATTTGAGTTGGTAAGGATGTTCGTCGATCAGTTGCCGAACGATGGCTGGCCGGTAGCGTGTCTCGTGGTGACGATGGTGCCAGCGGGAATGTTGTTCCCGGGAGGGAGCGGAGCCTCCGAACTTGGGGCTCACCGACATCAGATCGGACTCGACCGGCAGGTAGAGCGTGCCGGCCGTTTCGATCGTCACATGCCGACCGGCACGCCGCAACTGCGAGCAAAGGGGGATCAGTTCGGCGAAGAGCATGGGCTCGCCCCCGGTGAGGACCACATGCGGGCAGTTCCACTCCTCGACCTGCGCGACGATTTCGTCGACCGCCAGATCGACCCCTTCCGGCTGCCACGAGGCGTAGGCGGTGTCGCAAAACCAGCACCGGAGGTTGCAGCCACTCGCGCGCACGAACAGGCTTGGCGTGCCAGTAAGCAAACCTTCGCCCTGAACCGACTTGTAAATTTCAGCAATTTTCATAGCGAGCCGGCTCGTCCCCGAGCCCGGCAGTTCAAGCCCGGCAGTCCAAGTCTGTGTTGAAGGAGTTAGCCCTGATACGCAATCGGATCCGCAATCCCCGCCTCGGCGAATCCTTTACGTCGCAACTGGCACGCATCGCACCGACCGCAGGAAAGGCCCACCTCGTTGGGGGCGTAACAGGTGTGGGTCAGCGAGTAGTCGACGCCCAGTTCGGTGCCTCGGGTGATGATCTCGGCTTTGGTCCATTCTATCAGAGGCGTGTGGATGCGGAACTGGAGGGTCCCCTCGACCCCTGCTTTGGTGGCCAAATTCGCCAGACGCTCGAAGGCGGCAATGTATTCTGGCCGGCAATCGGGGTAGCCGCTGTAGTCGACCGCATTGACGCCGATGAAGAGGTCCGCCGCCTCCGTGACCTCTGCCAGCCCGAGGGCGATGGAGAGAAAGAGCGTGTTGCGAGCCGGCACGTAGGTGACGGGGATCCCCTCGGCGATCGACTCGGGGGGGCGGTCGACCGGCACGTCGATGTCGCTCGTCAGGGCACTGCCCCCCAGTTGCCCCAGGCCGATCGGCAGGGTGATATGGCTTTGGGTTCCCAGGGCTTTGGCGACGCGGTCCGCCGCTTCCAGTTCGAAGCGATGCCGCTGGCCGTAGTCGATGCTCAAAGCGTGGACTTCGTACCCGTCGCTTTTGGCGATGGCGGCGGTCGTCGCAGAGTCGAGCCCGCCGGAAAGGAGGACGATCGCTTTTTTGGAGGGCAATGGCATGGAAGAGTCGGTTCTCGGTTTTTTTCGGGGGGCCTTGGCGAGGCCGCGTCAGCGGCCAGGCCAGGGCGGCTATCGTCTGGGGAGTCATCATGCCAAAATAGGGGGCCACTTAAAAGGAGAGGAATCCGATGCCTGACAGCCGTGACTTGCTAGAGACTTTTGAAAACCAATTCCCCGACCGCGATTACAAGATCGAGATCGTTGCGCCCGAGTTCACGTCGGTCTGCCCCAAGACGGGCCAGCCCGACTTCGCGACGATCACGTTCTCCTACACCCCGGACAAGTTTTGCGTCGAACTGAAGAGCCTCAAGATGTACTTGCAAAGCTATCGCAACGAGGGCATCTTTTACGAGCATGTGACCAACACGATCCTCGACGACCTGGTCGCCACCGTTCGCCCGCGATGGATGAAAATCGAAGCGGCGTTTAACGCGCGTGGAGGGATCACCGAGACGGTCTCGGCACAATTTGCCTCGGCGATGTAAGGTTCCGACGAGACGTAGCTCGTCGGCTGTTTTTTTCAGTTTCCTTTTTTCAGTTTCCTTTTTTCAGTTTCCTTTTTCTCTGCCGACCCGCCATGACGACTCCCCGTGTGATTCTTTCTGGTTTTGCCGACGAAGCGGCGCTTCACAAAACGGCGGTGGAGCAGTTCTCCGCGTTTGCTGCCCTTGGATTGCAGTACTACAGCCTGCGATTCATCGATGTGGGGAATGGCATCAAGAACGTGATGGACCTCACGAAGAGCGAAATCACCAAGCTGCGGCATCTCGAAGACGAGTACGGGATGAACGTCGCTTCGATCGGTTCGCCGATTGGCAAGGTGAAGCTCGTCGACCAAGAAGATGGGACCCAGACGCCGTTCGTGCCGTTTGCCAAGTACCTCCAGTCGCAAGTCGCCAAAGCGTGTGACCTGGCCCATGCGTTTGAGACGAAGCTGATTCGCGGCTTCTCGTTTTACCCGCCTAGGGGAGAAGACCCGGCCGACCATGTGGCTCAGGCGGTCGATCAATTGGGGCAAATCGCCGAGGCGTGTCACCGCAGCGACTTGACGCTTGGTCTCGAAGTCGAGGCCAACCTGGTCGGGCGGTCGGGCGACCTGCTCGCCGAGATTCATCGGCAGGTCGATCATCCCGCGATGGTCACGATTTTTGACGGGGCCAATCTGATTCGCCAAGGGATGTCGACCGACGAAACCTTTCGCCAGTACCAGGTCATGAAGCCGAGCCTTGGATGGATGCACATCAAGGACTACCTCGCCCCGCCGCAGAGCACCCAGTCGGGGCCTGTCGACGAAGAGGCCCTCAAGCACTTCGTCCCCGCCGACGCGGGCGACAGTGGGTATGCCCGCATCCTGCGCGATTTCAAAGAGATGCTGCCCAAGCTGGAACGAAAACTGCAGCGTCGCGGCATCCCTGGCGTCATTCTCGATCTCGAACCTCACCTCAAAGGGGGAGGGCCGTTTGGAGGTTTCAGCGGCCCCGACGGCATGGGCGTCGCACTGCAATCGCTACGCCGGGTGCTCGACTTCGTCGGCATTGAGTACGAACTACGTGGCTGGGAAGACGTCGTCGCGGCGAGAGGGTTTTAGCGGACTTGGCTTTCCAACTCTCCGCTTTGACGCGCCTGCCGCTGAAGCGGCATCGCCAGGCCACTAGCCGACGAGCTACGCCTCGTCGGATAAAAAACGTCGGAATTTGAAAAGAGAACGTCCCCCAACTAGACTGGCTCCAGGTCCGCCCTCCGCGGACCGCCACTCCCTGTTCTTTTTCCTGTGAGATCGCTTTTCCTATGACGACCCCCAACGATCCGATCTTGACCATTGTTTCTGGCCTGCCACGGTCAGGTACCTCGATGATGATGCGGATGCTGGACGAAGGGGGCCTGCCGGTGATCGTCGATCACATCCGTACGGCCGACGACGACAACCCGAAAGGGTATTACGAGTTTGAGCCGGTGAAGAAGACCAAAGAGGATGCGAGTTGGCTGGAGGAAAGCGATGGCAAAGTCGTCAAGATGATCTACCGGCTGTTGTACGATTTGCCTTCCGACCGTCTCTACCACGTCCTCTTCATGCGTCGCAAGCTGGAAGAAGTTCTCGCCTCGCAGCGGGTGATGCTCGACCGGACTGGTGCCGGCGATGGCATTAGCGACGAGCAGATGAAGACGATGTTTCTCGGAGAGCTCGACGCCTTCTACAAGTGGGCCGCCCAGCAGTCCCACATTCGGCTCCTCGACGTGAACTACAACGAGGTCCAGGCCGACCCTCGGAAAGAAGTCGCTCGGGTTGTCGAATTTCTCGGGCAGGAGCTGGATGTCGACGCGATGGCGGCGGTCGTCGACAAATCGCTCTATCGCAATCGAAAGTAGCGCAATCGAAAGTAGCGCCGGCTGAAAAGAGGTCACCTAGCCGACGAGCTACGCCTCGTCGGCTAGTGCGAGCCGCACACGCTGTTCCGGTCACGGCGCTGCTATTTCAGCGTCAAACGATTGCCTTAGCGGAACATCCGAGTGATCACTGCTCTAGTGGCGCAAAGGAGTGGTTGGCTAGCGAATCGGCTCGAAGAGGACCGGGTTGACCAATTGATCGGCCATCGGCCAGGTCGCTTGCGGGGTAGCGGGGGTCATTTCACGGGGCATCTCCAGAGTCTCCCCGATGGAGAGTTGCTCGATCGGCCCTGCAGTGACCGACTCGGGTTGCCCGATTTGCAAAAGCCTTTTCGGAGCGGGCGAAAAAGAGTCTGGCAGGATACCGGGTCCCTGGGTGAGCGACGCCGGCAGTGCGAGCCCTCCTTCGACCGTTGGTCGAGCCCCCTGGTCGATGGAATCGGCCCCAGGCGAAGGGATCAGCGGGAATTCCTGCAACGGCTGCAATGCGATCCTGGAGAGTGGCGTTGGCTCGGTCGGGGCGCCCGCCGCTGGGATGGCTTGGTCGACGGAGACCGGCTGGTCGAGCGACGGAAGCACGACCGAGTCGATCGACATCATGCTCGGCACCCGCTCTCCCGCAGGGCGTCTCGGCGAGGCGATCGCCTCAGGGCGTTTCGGAGCCACTGATATCGGAGCCACTGATACCTGCGGAGCAGGGGCAACTGGGTCTGTCACAACTGGGTCCACGGCGATCCAAGGTTGCGGTCGCATGTAGTCGGCGGCGGGGGGGACTCCCCTGCCCTGCTCCGTCCTGCCCTGCTCCGTGACGAGTGGGGGCTGCTCAAGCTTCGGCGCGATGGCGACCGGTGTGGCGATGTCTCGGGCCGATGCCTCGGTAGGGACCGCCGGCTCGAGTTGTTGGGGCGTTGGCACCAGGAACGGCCCCGTCATCGGTACTGCACCACCGCGATCGGCCATGATCGGGGGCTGCACCAGGGAATCCCCTACCTCGGGCAGGCTTGGTGGTTCGGTCGTGTGAGGGGCGACTGGCGCGTACCGATCCGTTGGCAACGCCCGCTGCTCTGTCAGCAACGACGGACCGGGCGAGAGGGGCTCCCGCAGGGGGGCCTCTTGAAGGACGGCTTTCGGCTCGGTTGGCTTTAGCTTCGGATGCTGCTTCTGGGGAGGCAGTTCCTTGGAGGGGGGCTCCGCGGCATCGGGTTGGGAGATCGAGGGGAGGTCGACCTGTTCGTGAATCCTGTCGGTCGGGTCGCCCTGGACTTCGATATCGCGCTGAGCCAGCAGCGTGCCTTTGACCTCCTCGAGTCGCGCCAGGGCGCTATTGAAGTTCGATTGAACCGCGTGCTGCTTATGGGACGCCTCGACGTAACCCTTGAGCGTGTCGACGTACGATTCGAGGGCATCGGTCAGGTCGGTGCCGGGGGGCGGATTCTCAAACACCTTTTTCGCACCGACTTGCCACCGCTTCATGGCAGAGATTCGTCGAAGGGCCACGTCGTTCTCACGGTGGAGCCAATAGATGCGGCGATAGGCATCGGCGACCTCGAACGAGGCTTGGTGGGCGACTTGCTCCAGGAGTGCCCGCTGCCGACGAATCTCCAGGTCGGAGCTTCGGACATCGGCCCACGCCTTGCGGCGTCCGAGCGGTACTTCGAGCCGGATGCCGAGTTCCCAGTCGTTGTAGTCGTCGCCAAAGAGTTGGCCGAGCGAGCCTCCGACATCGTTGTCGAGCCCATTCATCCGCCAGAGGCCGACCCCATCGAGCTTCGGGCGAAGCGAATCCCGGGCGACAATCTTTTGTTGACTCGACACATACACGGCGAGGCGCTGGCGAAGGATATCGGGCCGTTGGTTGAGCGCCACACGGACCGCCTCTTGAGGCTCCTCGATCGGCAGCACGATCCTCGGGAGGGCCATCGCTTCGAGCTGCCGGCCATCGCTCGGGTCGAGCCCCAGCAAGTTGCGAAGGACGAGCTGCTGTTCTTCGATGTTGGAGAGGATGTCCATGCGCTGCTGCTCGTATCGGAGCAGGTTGACCTCCGCCCGGGCGACCTCGGAGTCGGTGATCGCATCACTCCGATGCTGGCTCTCTCGGACGCGGACAATCTCGGCAAACATCGGGATGGTCTCGTCGAGGACCGTCCGATCGCGCTGCAAGGCATGCATGTCCCAGTAGGCGGTCTCGACGCTCCGGACCAGGGCGAGCATCTCCCGCTTGAATTCCCAGCCGGTCTGCTCTGCCTGGGCCGACGCAATGCGAATCGGCGCGAGGTTGACGTCGTATCCGAGGCCTTGCAGCAGCGGTTGGACCACACCGAATTGCAGGGTGGAAAAATGCTGCGGATTGGGATTGAGCGACGCCGGTCGAGCCGGGTTAAACAAGTAGTCGGTCGAGTAGTCGACGCTCCAGCGAGTCCCCGAGGGGGTGAGCTGGTCGAGCGACAGGTCGAAATCGGCTTGATCGAGTTGGTTGGGCCTGTTCCCGATTCCGCCAAACGACAAGCCGGGCGGGAGGTCGCTCCGTTGCCACTGCATCTCCGCCGTCAGGACCGGATCAAAGATCCCCCAACTTCCGTCCCGATTGTATTCTGCAATTCGCTGGTCGTACGCCGTCGCCCCGGCCCGGATCCGATCGGTATTCGACGACTGAGCGGCAATCAGACCGCTCGATCGGACGATCTCGGAATTCTCCAGCGCGATCGAGAGGGCCTCGTTGAGCGTCATGGGCCATCGGTCGAATCGATCGACGGCGGCGATCGCGTTGGCGTCCGGCAAATGGCGGGTCGGGACCTCGATGGTCGCGGCGACTGCCGAGGGACAGACGTGGCAATCGGCGACGAAGTGCTTCACGGGGCGGATCGGTGTGGGGGGACCCAATCCCCGGCCGTAGACCGGGTGCTGCTGGCCGAGCTTCGGTTGATACCAGGTGCAGCCGGTCGGGCTGAGCAAGACACTCGCGACGAGCATCCAGCGTAGGGCCGCGCCTGCCCTCTTCCGCCGCAGTCGCGGTGGAGGCATGGTTCCAATGATGATCGATTGGAAGGGCATGGAGGGTGACCGGGAGAGAGCAAGGGCCTGTCAACTTCACCCAGGGTGGCTATTTTGCCAGATGGAGAACGTGGACAAGGGTAACCAGCGATGCAGGCACGGACTGCATCTAGCCTTGGTTATCGGCGAGAGAGGTCCCCTTCTCTTGAATTCATTCTAGAAACGGCCGACTCTACGAAGCGGCTGCTAGCATGCGACGCCACTTGGGTAAGCTGTCGGGGATTCCCGGGGTCGTGTTTCCCGGGGTCGGGGACGACCTGGCTCGCGTGGGGCTTGCGTGGGGGGACTAGCTGTCGCCTTTGTCGTGGAATGCGACGGCAAAGAGGACGAGGACTCCGGCCGCCATGCCGGCGGGGAGGAGCCAGTACTCTTTCCACTGCTCCATCGTCTGGGCGAGGAGGGTTGGGTCGAGGCCCTCGGGGAGATTGGCGGAGAAGATCTGGCCAAACTGGGCGAAGAAGTTGGGTGCCTCGGGGGTGGCGACTTCTCCGACGGCGGAACCGAGCCTCTCTGTCGCCGCCTTGAGGAGGTCGCCACTTTTCTCTCCGGTATTCGCGATCGCGGTGCTGGCCTGCTCGATGGCGGACTGGAGCTCGGCGGTGGGGGTGGCGTCGTCTGCCGAGGCGATCAGCGTCTTGGCCTTCGCGACGCTCACGTCGAGGTTCAACCGAGCGTAGTCGGTGACGGTCGCCCCGAACCGGCTGGCGGCCATCCGGAACCCAAAGAAGAGGCCGATCCCTTGGGTGAAGAAGACGAGCAAGCTCTGGGCCTGGCCCCGGATCTCTTCCGGAGCCTTCTTGTCGGTATACATGAAACCGGTGACGAAGAAGAAGTCGTAGCAGACCCCGTGAAGAACGACGGCGGCGAGAATCATCCACATCGTCTGCGCCGGGACACCATAGGCAAAGAGCAAGTAGCGGGCGACCCAGGCGGCGATCCCGATCAGGATCATCCATTTGACGCCCAGCTTCCGGAAGAAGAAGGGGATCAAGAGCATGAAAAAGATTTCGCTCATCTGGCCGAGTGTCATGGTCGCCCCGGCCGCTTGGTACCCCAACTGGCCTAGCAGCACCGAGGTATTGGAGTAGTAGTACCCGAGCGGGATGCAGACGAGCGTCGAGCAGAGGATGAAGACAAAGAAGGGAGGATTAGTGAGCATCTTGAACGCATCGACCATGAAGATCGACCGCAAATCGAGCGGCTTTCCCTTGGCGGGCGGGGGCGTGTGAGGCAGCGTAAAGCTGTAGGCACCCAGCACGAGCGAAGCGATCGCCGCGAGCCACAAGATATTGAAGTTGGCCGACCAGCCGAGGTACCCGACCAGGAGGCCCGCCACGATCCAGCCGATCGTGCCCCAGACCCGGATTCGGGGAAACTCATTCTGGTCGGCAATGTTGGCAAAGGCGATCGTGTTGCCCAGCCCGAGGGTCGGCATGTAGCAAAGCATGTGGGCGATAAAGATCCAGACGAGGACTTTTCCATTTCCGGTCCCGGCATAGTAAGGGGCCATGCAGAGGATCGCTCCGCCGAGCAGGAAGAGGACCCCCATCACCCGCTCCGACGCAAAGAGCCGGTCGGCGACCAACCCAAGAAACAGCGGCGCAATCATCGCCGCGATGGGGGCACTGCCATAGGCGCCGCCGATGAAGTCAGCCAATCCGTTCTCGCCCAAGCACTGCCCCAAGGTCGCAAACCACGCACCCCAGACGAAGAACTGCAGGAACATCATCACCTGAAGGCGGAAGCGGACGCTATTCATCGGAGGGAGTTCCTGAGTCGGGGTGAGGGGGGAGGGCTGAGAGCGGAGGGGTGAGGGGGCGCGTCAATAGCCGACGAGCTACGCCTCGTCGGGTAAAGGGTGAAGCGGCTACGACGCCGACTTCCGCCAACCGAAGTAGACCACCAGCAAGGTCAGTGGCAGGAGTGGGGCAACAAAGAGCAGCAGTTCGGTCGGGGTCGATTGGGCGGGCGGAGCCTGCATCGAATGCCAGACAAGATAACTGAGATACGCCCCGTAGTACACCACCATCACGACTCCCTCGGTTCGGCTGACCCCCAGACCGGAGAAAAAGATCGGCACAGCAGCCAGGGAGAAGAGGAGGAGCACCGGGATGTCGAACGCCAGCGACTGGGCATGGACGTCGACTCCTGCCGGCGCGACGATTGCCGAGAGCCCCAGGACGAGCAAGATATTCAGGATATTGCTCCCGACCACGTTGCCGACTGCCAGGTCGCGGTGACCCCGAAGGGCCGCCATGAGCGACGTGACCAGTTCGGGGAGCGAGGTCCCGATCGCGACGACGGTGAGCCCGATGACCAGTTTGCTGAGACCAAAACTCTCAGCCAGGGCGACGCAGGCGGTGACGAGCCAATTCGCTCCGAGCATCAGCAGCACGAGCCCGACGACGACCAGGAGGAGGTTTTTGCCGATCGCCCGGCTGGTAGTTGCATCACCGCCTGCGGCGATCTCCGACTCGGCCATCTGGGCCTCTGCCGCCGCGACGGCAGACTCCCGGCGACCTTGGGCGACGGTGAAAATCAAATAGGCGATCAGGGCGACGAAGCAAACGATCCCTTCGGTCCGGTCGAGGCGCCCATCTTTCCCAAAGAACCAGAGGGTGGCGACCGCGGCGATCATTACGGGGATGTCGAGGCGAAAGAGCCGGGCGTTGACGGCCAGCGGTGCGGCGATGGCGGCGATGCCGAGGATCAGCAGCAGGTTGGAGAGGTTGCTCCCGACGCTGTTTCCGACGGCCAGATCACTGCTCCCCTCGAAGCAAGACTTGATCGAGACCGCCAGTTCCGGGGCACTGGTGCCAAAGGCAACGACGGTGAGCCCGATGATCAGGGGGGAAACACGGGCCGCCGCCGCGAGATTCGAGGCCCCTCGCACCAGGAGTTCTCCGCCACCGATCAACGCGACGAAGCCGCCCAAGACGCCGGCCGTGATCAACAAGGGAGACATAGGCACCAAGGTCGCCGGCTAAGGGTGGAAGGGGAAGCAGAGGCAGCGGGGAAAATCGGTGCCGGTAGTGTAGTCGAACGCCGGGCGACTCGACGAGGGGGCCGTTGCATCAATAGCCGACGAGCTACGCCTCGTTGGAGCGACGTCGGCTCCCGACGAGGCGTAGCTCGTCGGCTATTCTATTCTCTATTCTCTGCCCTTTACGCTCGGCCGAGGAATTCCCCGGTTCGGGTGTCGACTTTGATCCGCTCGTCTTGCTTGAGGTACTCGGGGACTTGCACCTGGGCGCCTGTTTCGAGCGTGGCGGGTTTGGTCCGGCCTGTGGCGCTGTTGCCTTTGACGCCAGGATCGGTTTGGGTGATGGTCAGTTCCACCGTCGAGGGGAGTTGCAGCCCGACGCACTCGTCGTTGTAGATCAGGGCGAGGATTCCGGTGAGCCCCTCGGTGACGTACTGCATTTCGTTCGCGACGTCGGCTGCGGAGATGGAATACTGGTTGTAGTCCTCCCCGTCGAGGAAGTGGACCGAGTCGGCATCGGAGTACATCAGCGTGACTTCCCGCCGCTCGAAGTCGGCCTCTTCGAGTTGCTCGGTCCCTTTGCAGGAGAGGTCGGTTTTCTGCTTCGTCACGATATGACGAGCGCGAAACTTATAGATGGTCGCCCCCCCTCGGGCCGACGGCGACTGGACCGTCATCGATTCGAGCAGGTAGGGAGCGTCGTTGTACTTGAAAACCGTTCCCGGCTTGAGGTCTTTAGCGAGCATAGGTATTGGGTTCGTGGTTGGTGGTCCGTTAAAAGCTCACTCTAATAGTTGGAAGCTCTTCCTAACAGCCGACGAGCGACGCCTCGTCGGGGAGCCCGACGTCGGCTTCCGACGAGGCGTAGCTCGTCGGCTATTGGGGCGTAGCTTGTCGGGCCTGCCGCTGAAGCGGCATCGCCAGGTTAGAGCATGATCTCGCCGGCGGCGGGGTCGACCGCCAGGCCGCCCGTCAGTTGGGCAAGTGCCTCGACCACGGTGATGAGGCTCGCCGGATCGAGCGCCTCGGTCAGGAGTTCCTCGTCGTTATCTCCAGAGAATTCACTTGAAGCCGACTTACTTGGGGCCGACTCGTCGCGGGGTGTCTCCCGAATCCGCTCGAAGTGCATCACGTCGAGCCGGGCGTCGGCCGACAGGAGTTGGGCCTGTTGGTCGTCGTCGATCTGCTCCTGCAACTGCTTGGCCAAATCGATACTCTGCTCGATCACTTGGTCGCCCGACTCGTAGCTGATTTCCATCGCCGCGTTGTCCTCGGGCGCTTGGACGAGTCCCGAGGTGAAGAGGCCGTCGTCGTCCGCGGCCAGATTCTCGACGCGAAGGCGGGGGTTTGCCTCGTGGATCGCTGCCTCGACCTGCATCATCGTCGGGCGGTTGTCCTTGGAAAAGAGAACAAAGTAGGTCTCCCGCCAGGCAAGTTGTTCGGTCGAGTCGGTCATGAGTGCGGAGTGCGGAGTGCGGAGTGCGGAGAATAGCCGACGAGCTACGCCTCGTCGGGTTACCAGCGTTCTTCTTCCTCGTCGGGGAGGGGGCTGCCTCCTTGCCAGGCGTCGAGCTTGGTGAGCATGTCGTCCCGTTCGCTTTCCTTGGCCCAGACCGCTTCGCCCTGCTCCAGACGGATTTCGTAGTAGCCTTCTCGTGTGCAGTCTTCCTCGCCGCAAAAGTGGGGAGTCGCCGCCACCCACATGACGCGGTAAAGGGGAATGAACTTGTCGTCAACGTTGCAAAGATTGGACATGTTGGGTGGATATCCCAGAGCCGTTGGTTGGTTGTTGGTTAGTGTCTGCTCTCCGCTCTCACTGCTGCTGAAGTGGCATCGCCAGACGCCCTCATCCCTCATCTTTGGCCCCTAATTCTCTGGCCCGCAGGGTGGCGGCTCTTACGGCGGCTCGGAGGGCACTCCCGAGGCCTTTTTGCTCCATCGCTTGGAGCCCGGCGAGGGTGGTGCCACCAGGGCTGGTGACAGCGTCCCGGAGTTTGGCAGGGGAGTCGCCCATTTCCAAGACCATTTTGGCCGCGCCGGCGACCGTTTGGGCCGCCAACGAATCGGCGATCTCCTTTGGCAATCCCGCCTCGATCCCTCCCTCGGCCAGCGCTTCGATCACACTATACACAAACGCCGGGCCAGAGCCGGAGAGCCCGGTCACCCCATCCAGGAGTGGCTCGGGAACCTTAAACGTCATGCCGACCGCCTGCAGCATCTGCTCTACCGACTGGCCGTCGGCTACCGTTGCCGCGCTTCCGAGGCTATAGCCACTCGCCCCTTGGCCGACGAGGCAGGGGGTGTTGGGCATGACGCGAATGACTCGGGTGCCGGGCGGGAGGTGCGATTCGAGCCACCGGAGGGGGATTCCCGCCGCGATGGAGACAACCAGCGGCCTGCTCCCGTCACTGCCCGCCCCGTCACTGCTGGCGAGGGCCAGGCTGGCGAGGGCTGTTTCCATGACCTGCGGCTTCACCGCCAGGAGGACGACCGAACAGTTCCTGGCAACCTGGGCGTTGTCGTCGGTGACCAAAGCACCGGGGATCGCCTGGGCGAAGGCTTCGCGGATCGCCTTGTCCGGGTCGCTCGCGGCGATCTGCTGGCCCGAGGCCCCTTCCGACTCGACCAGTCCCCCTGCCAAGGCGGTTGCCATCCGGCCCGCACCGATAAAACCATACTTCAGCTTGGTCATCGGCGGCTTGGTCATTGGATTGGGGGGGTGGGCTGAGGGGTGGAAGGTTCAGGGACATTCAACAGGATAGCCGGTTTGTGATCGGTTGTCAGTTGTCGGTTGGCATATTGGCGTCCCCGCGCCCCCGACCAAGATTGGCTAGGGTTGCTCGGAAGGGAGGGTGGACTGCGAAGGCTGGGAGGTGTCAGGGATTGAGGGAAACCACGAATATTACGAATCCGACGAACTAGCCGCAGGCGATGGGTTGGGGGAGAACTGGGAAGGACCGTCGCCGGCTAGACCCTGCCAACATGCCGACCCCTCCTCGGCGGTGAAGGTGAATAAGAAGCACAAGGAAGCATAAGACCAATGAACTACGGAGACGCGCCAACTGCTCTGGACATGGTCGCCGGCGGTTGCCACACTCGCCCCCTGTTTTGCTTACCGTCCCTCCCAAGGAACCGAGCGATGCGAATCTCTCCCTCCCTCTCTTTCTCCGCTTGCCCCGCCCTGCGGCTACTGGTCGGATGCTGGCTCCTCGGGGCCTTCCTGGCAGCCCCTACCGCAGCGTTCGGAGCCGTGCCGGAGGCCAACGAAATGGCAGCGACCCCCACTACAGCGATGGAGAAAGCCCCAGGCGGGATGTTTTCGTCCCCCTTCGCCAACGTTAGCTGGCCCGAGATCAAGATGCCAAAAGTCGAATTCCGTTCCCCCTGGGCAGACAAATCAGCCTCAGGCGACGGTTGGTTGGCCTCCCGCTGGGGCAACGCCAAGACCGCCACGAAGGAGGCCTTCGGCAAGACCCGCTCCGCATGGAGTGGGGCGATCGACCAGATGAAAGGGGCATTGCCTGGCGGTGCCTCCCGAGGCACGTTCCAAGTCGCCGATGCCGGCACCCCCGCTCCCGGTTTCTTTGAGCGCTGGTTTGCCGGCTCCGACCCCCTCGACCAATCGACTCCCGAAGATGTGGTCGAAATGATGGCCAACGAGCCGCCCCCTACCCGGCGGTGAATAAGAAGCTGAAAGACGGCTGAGAGCAGAGAGGGCGGAGAATAGCCGACGAGCTACGCCTTGTCGGGGACGAGGCTCCGACAAGGCGTAGCTCGTTGGCTATTGGCGCAACGGACAACGGTCCGCTATTTCCTTCTCTTCCTCGGCGTCTCGTCGGTGAAAAATTTCCAACGAGAAGCTAAGACCAATGAACCGCGGAGACGCCCCATGAGTAAGATTCCCTCACGAACGATTCGGCCCTTCGTGCTAGCCCCGTTGCTGGGGGCCTTCGTGGGCGTCGTCGCAGGGGGGTGCCAGCCGCATCGGATGGGGGCCAGCCTGCTGCCGAGCTTTGCCGCCGCCCAGCAAGAGCGGGCCATCGCCGACCACGCCCTTCAGAGCGAGTTCCCCTCGCCAAGCGACGTCGGGTTGTCGAACGACGAAGACGAGTAGGGGAGAGATAGGAATAGAGTCGGACCGTTGTCCGTTGCGCCAATAGCCGACGAGCTACGCCTCGTCGGAGCCTCGTCCTCGACGAGGCGTAGCTCGTCGACTATATCTCCGCCCTCGGCAACCTCAGATCGTCACGGTCGGCATCTCGGCCGGGTCATGGATCGTGTCGGGAGCGTGACGGACGTCGTGGATGTCGCTCTCCGCAAGGTGGTGCCGGACCTTCTCCGCAACCCCGGCGGCCAGCGCCCGATCGAGAAGCAACTGTTTGCCAGTCTCCGTGTGGACGCCGATCGACCGAGTCGCCTCGCCCGACTCGGGGCAGAAGAAATGGACCTGGTGGGGAGTGACCTGCTGGAGCTCCACCTGCCCGGCGGTGATCTGGTAGTCGACCGTCAGATCGACCCGGCGGTTGTTTTCTTCATCCTCCCACGCAGCTTGAATCGTACCCATCGGTCACTCTCCGTTCGTGAAAAAAATGCAGGCCGCTGACTGGGGTCCCGACGAGGCGTAGCTCGTCGGCTATTGGCGTCGCTGACAATCGGCAACGGAACAAATGGTAGCCCCGCAGTATAGCGCAGCAGGGAGCGTCTAGCTAGAGGGATCGGCGAACTGAGGTGGTTTGGAGAAGGGAATCGGGCGAATCGGCTTGAAATCCCAGTGGCTGGTAGGAGAGGCGCGCGAGAGACCGGTTGTAACGACGGTGCCGCCTGCGCCCTCCGCGACGCGCCTGCCGCTGAAGCGGCATCGCCAGGCCGCCAGGCCGTTACGGTTGGTAGGTTCGGCACACCTTATCGGGTCGAGCGGTTCGGGGCGTCGGACGGGTCGATTCGTGCTGGGTGCTCCCCCCCTGCTGGGCCGATGAAGAAGAGCATCCCCCCGCCGGGCGTGCGTTGCCCCGCCCTCCCCCCTTCTTTTTGCTCCCCCCTCCGATCGATGCCCCCCGCAACCGACAGGACCGGCAATGCCGTCCAGCTCGACGATCTCAACGCGCGCCATCTGCAGCTTCTCGACCAGTTGGCCGAGCTGAGCGATCGGGTGGAAGCGGCGCTAGAACAACGCGCCACCGTAGCCGAAAGCCCGTAGCCGCCGCGCCTGCCGCTGAAGCGGCATCGCCAGATCGCCCTCATTCTCGCCGATCGAGGCGGCCTGACTTGCGGATCGCGCGGAGTAGTCGAATGCCCAGCAGAGCGCTGAGGACCACGCCGATCGCCCCCGGCATCGAGACTCCCTGCAGCGGCCAGACGTCTCGGCTCACCAGGAGCGACGACCCGAGGAACAGCGCGCTGGTGAGCATCCCGAGCACCAGCCGGTTGACCGACGGCTCGAGTCCCCGGTGGTCGAGATGGACATCAAACTTCCCTCGCTGGACCTGCTCGAGAATTTCCCGAAGGCGTCGCGGTGCGATCAGGGCCAGTTGCTCGAGTTCGCTTCCGAGATTCCGCAGTTTGCGAGCTTGCCGTAGGGGGGAGAGGCGGCGTCGCAGGATCGTTCCTCGGTAGGGCTCGATCATTTCCATCAGAGAAAAGTCGGGCTCCAGCAGGCGTGCGGTCCCCTCGAGCATCAGGAGGACTTTGATCAGCAGCGCGACGGAACTCGGGAGGAGGATCCCGTACCGGCGGACGATCTCCATGAACTCGTGGAACGCGCCGGTCAGGTCGAAGCGGTCCAACGATTGGTAGGCGTACTGCTCGACGAAGGCGGCCAAGTCGGTCGCCAACGCCACGTCGTCGAGCCCGAGCGGGGTGGTGCCGATTCGCAGGACGACGCTCGTCAACCGCCTCGAATCGTGGGACGTGATCGCTACGAGCAAATCTTCCACCTGCTCACGGAGCGAATCCTCCAGCCGACCGACCATGCCAAAGTCGAGCAGGCCGATCGCCCCGCCCGGAAGCAGCATCAGGTTCCCGGGATGCGGATCGGCATGGTAGAACCCATGCTCGAAAATCATCTTGAGGTAGATGGCGGCTCCCTGCCGGGCGTAGCCGGCCCGCTCCTCTTCGCTCTGCTGGTCGGCCGTCAGGTGGGAGAGCTTTTCCCCGTCGAGCCACTCCATCGTGAGGACCCGGCCGGTGGAAAGTTCCGGATAAGTCCTCGGCACGACAACCTTCGGGTCGTCGGCAAACAATCGGGCAAACTGCTCCTGGTTGCGAAGTTCCCGATCGAAATCAAGCTCCCGCCGCATCATCCGTTGCAGTTCCGCCATGGTCGAACGGAGTCGGTAGGGCTGCCATTCCGGAACGCGCTCGGAGAGTTGGGCCAGCCCGGACAGGATTTCCAGGTCGACCCGGACCCGTTTCTCGATGCCCGCATGCTGGACTTTGACCGCGACGACAGTCCCGTCGTGGAGCGTCGCCCGGTGGACCTGGCCGATCGACGCCGAGGCGACCGGCTCGGGATCGAAGGTCCGGAAGCACTCGTCGACCGGGTGGCCCAGTTCCTTCTCGACCAAGGCAAGGACCACTTCGGGGGCGTCGGCGGGGAGGCTTTGTTGCAGGAGGCTCAGCTCATCGGCCAGGGCCAAGCCGACCTGGTCGGGTCGGGTGCTGAGGACCTGCCCCAGTTTGATGAACGTCGGCCCGAGCTCTTCGATCGCCAGCCGGATCCGTTCCTCATGGCTGGCGTTCACCAGGAGTTGCCCCTGGCGATTGCGGAGCAGATGGGTCCCAAAAGGAATCCCAAGCCGGCTCGCCCAGCCTGCCAGTCCGTACTTACTCAGGACCGCCAAGATTTCCCGCCAGCGGTGGAGGTTGCGATAGAGCTGGGGGATCGTCGAGATCTTCATCGCGGGAAGGCGTCGGGTGAATCAGGGAAAGGGTAAGCCGCTCCCCCATTCTAACCTGGGCCGCCCCCCCCTGGCGATGCGTTTTCAGCGGCGGCGCGTCTTCAACGGCGAGGCCGCTTCAGCGGCCGTGCGCGGAGCGGTAAACAATAGCCTCCGCCGCCCTCCGCCGCCCTCCGCCGCCCTCCGCCGCCCTCCGCCGCCCTCCGCCGCCCTCCGCTCACGGCCGCTAAAGCGGCCTCGCCAAGGGCTCTCCGCCTACCCGAGGGCGTCGAGGGCTTTGGTGGCGGCCAGGGCGATCCGCTTCGACGTCGCTTTCGTCGCCGATTCCAGATGAGGGCGGGCCGCCTCCGCCGCCCGACCGATCCGCCCGAGCGCCCAGGCCGCTCGCTCTCGGACCGTCTCCGCCGCCTCACTGCCCAGCAGTTGGCCCAACGCGCCCGCCTGTTCCGCAGCGGTTACCCCGGCACGGCCCAGGAGCGTGGCGGCCCAGTAGGCGACGTCGGAGTTGTTGGACTGCGTGAGCTGCGCGAGGCTTTCGAGCGAACTGGCCGCCGGGGGGCCGAGGTCTTCGAGCGTCGCCACGCAGTATTCCGCGACCACCCGATCGGAATCGCCCGAATGCTCGACCACGACCACGGCGACTTCGACGGCCGCCTCGGCGTTCTGGCTTAACCGCTCCGCCGCTTGGCGTTGTGTTTCGAGATCGTCGCTGCCGAGTAGCTTCCCAATATCCGAAATATGCATCGAGGTTCTCTCCTGTTGGGTTGTCCGTTGTGGGTAGTCCGTTGCGCCCGGCGCACTGCCGCTGAAGTGGCATCGCCAGGCCACTAGCCGACGAGCTACGCCTTGTCGAGGCGGAGTTTTTGTTGCAGCCTGTTTGCGAGCGATTCACTATGGGTCACCACCACCAAAAGCGACTCCTCTTCCTCTTGCTGTAAGTCGATCAGAGTTTGCCCAACCTGTGTCGCGGTCGCGGCATCCAGGTTGCCGGTCGGTTCGTCGGCCAGCAGCAAGCGTGGCGACCGGATCAGAGCCCGGGCGATCGCTACCCGTTGCCGCTCGCCCCCTGAGAGTTCCGCCGGCCGGTGGGTTTGCCGATCGGCCAGGCCGACCCGATCGATCAACTGCTCGGCCCGGAGTTGGTCCCGACGACAAGGCCGCCGATCGGCCAGGAGGGGGAGGAGGACGTTTTCCATGACCGATAGTTGCGGCAAGAGGTGGTGGTCTTGAAAGACAAACCCGACCTTTTCGCGGCGGAAGGCAGCGAGGTCGCTTTCGGAGAGCGAAAAGGGATCGACCTCGCCGAGCGTCACTTGTCCCGAGGTCGGGCGGTCGAGCGCTCCGAGAATCGCCAGGAGGGTGCTTTTCCCCGACCCGCTCGGCCCGACAATCGCAAGACTCTCTCCCTGGTCGAGCGAGAGCGATACCTGGTCCAAGACGACCAGCGGCTCGGCCGGCGTCGGGTATTCTTTTCTCAAATCGTGGGCGACGAGTCGGAGCATGCCGCCATTGTGAGCCGCCGGGCCCCCAACGCCAAGCGGGGCACCTGGCGAGGCTTGATCCCCGGCGATGCCGTTTCAGCGGCAGGCGCGTCGCCCCAGTCGCATCAGGCTGGAAGCCCGACCTACTGCTAAGGAGCGGCTAGAAACGGCTCCAGCAATGCGAGAACTTCTTGCGGGAGAGGCATCGACTCGGGCGGTCGGTCGCGAAAAATGCGGCAGCAAACAGCCGTCACCTGGCCCGACGCCACCGGCTGGCCTTCCCGCTCAAAGTCGATCCGATAGGTCCAGCTTGTGGTGCCAATCCGCAGGATAACCAGATGCGCGTCCAAGAGATCTTCACACCTGGCGGGCGAAGCAAAGTCGCACTTCGCAGCGACCCGCGGGAAGCTAATCTCGTGGCCGTCGATCTTGCTGTAGACGCTTAGCCCCAGGCTCCGCAGGAATTCATGCTCGACGGATTCCATGTAATGGAAAAAGGAGGCGAAGTGCATGATACCGGCCATGTCGGTATCGCTGAATTCGACAAGTCGTTGGGTGGAGAATCGCTGCGACATGGGGGCAAGAAGGAACCACGAATCGGACGAATCTAACGAATCCGGCGCAGGCAATGGATAGATTAGGGGGGGATGGAACAAATCGCCCCCTCCCACTAGCCCGCCGAAGCCGATGACAACCACTCCGCGTTCGTGTTACGAAACACCTGCAATCAGTCGCCCACGTAAGGCATCAGGCCCATGAATCGGGCTCGCTTGATCGCTTTGGAGATCGCGTGCTGGCTCGCGGCGTGGCAGCCCGTCTTGCGGCGGCTAACGATGCGGCCATGCCGGTTGGTCAGCTTGCCGAGAAGCTCCAGGTCTTTGTAATCGACGTACATCGGCCGGGGGCGGATGCCATCGACGTAGACAGGATCCTTCTTCGGGGCCTTCTTCTTGTTTTTGTTGCGTCGCTTGAACATGGAAAATCGCCTACAGGTATCGTGGACTAATCGAGAGAGAGAGTGGGTGACCCCACATTCTAGCCATTTTGTCGTTGGGGGCAACCCGCCCGGACCGCTGAAGCGGGCCTTGCCAGTGCCTCCTCCATCGGCGGTTACGCATGGAGCCGTTTGTAGCGGAATCGCCTTGGTTCGTCGGCCTGCTCGCCAAATCGCTCGCGTCGTTCGCGCTCGTAATCTTGGAAATTCCCTTCGCACCAGTGGACGTAGCCGTCGCCTTCGAACGCCAAGATGTGGGTCGCCAGCCGGTCGAGGAACCAACGATCGTGGCTCACCACCACCGCGCAGCCGGCGAAGTTGGCGACCGCTTCTTCCAGGGCCCGAAGCGTGTCGACATCGAGGTCGTTCGTCGGTTCGTCGAGCAGGAGCACATTCGACCCGCGGCGGAGGAGCTTGGCCAAGTGGACCCGGTTCCGCTCGCCTCCCGAGAGGATGCCGACCTTCTTCTGCTGGTCGGCCTTCTGGAAGTTAAACCGCGAGACGTACGCCCGGGCGTTGAGCTTGCGTCCCCCCATGTCGAGCGTTTCGTGCCCTTCGGAGATTTCCTGGTAGACGGTGTTGTTGGCCGAGAGTTCGTCCCGCGACTGATCGACGTAGCCCAGCTCGACCGTCGGGCCCATGGTGAGCGTCCCGTCGTCAGGTTCTTCCATGCCCATGAGCATCTTGAGGAGGGTCGTCTTGCCCGCACCGTTCGGGCCGATGATGCCGACGATCCCTCCCGGCGGGAGGCGAAAGTTGACTTTGTCGAGCAGCACGTTCTCGCCATACGCCTTCGACAGGTCGCGTGCTTCGATGACCAGGTCCCCGAGCCGGGGCCCAGGCGGAATGTGAATCTCGAGTTCCTTTTCCTTGGCGTCAAAATCTTCGTTCACCATCTGTTCGTAGGCGGCGACACGGGCTTTGCTCTTCGACTGCCGCGCCTTGGGGGCCATGCGGACCCACTCCAGCTCGCGTTTGAGCGTTCGCTGCCGGGCGGTCTCTTGCTTCTCTTCGACTTGGAGCCGCTTGTGCTTTTGCTCGAGCCAGCTCGTGTAATTGCCTTCCCAAGGGATCCCTTTGCCCCGATCGAGTTCCAAAATCCATCCCGCCACGTTGTCGAGGAAGTACCGATCATGGGTGACCGCCACGATCGTCCCTGCATACTCCTTCAAGAATCGTTCGAGCCAGGCGACGCTCTCGGCGTCGAGATGGTTGGTCGGTTCGTCGAGGAGCAAGAGGTCGGGCTTTCGGAGCAGCAGTTGGCAGAGCGCCACGCGCCGTCGTTCGCCGCCGGAGAGCTTCGTCACGTCGGCGTCGCCAGCGGGCAAGTTCATGGCGTTCATCGCGATGTCGATCTGCCGGTCGATCTCCCAGGCGTTGGTCGCGTCGATGCGGTCTTGCAGCGTCGCCTGCCGGTTCATCAGTTTTTCCATCGCGTCGGGATCGTCCGCCACCTCGGCGTACTTGTCGCCCAGTGCCTCGAACTCCGCAAGCATGGCTCGCGTCTCGGCGACCGCCTCCTCGACGTTTTCCTGAACGTTTTTCTTTGGGTCGAGCTGCGGCTCCTGCTCCAGGAGCCCGACGGTGAACCCATCGGAGAGCTTCGCCTCGCCGTCGAAGTCGGTGTCTTGCCCCGCCATGATCCGCAGCAGCGTACTTTTCCCCGACCCATTCCGGCCAAGGACGCCAATCTTCGCCCCGGGATAAAAAGCGAGGTGGATGTCGTCGAGCACGAGCCGCTGATCGATTTTCTTGGTAAGGCCAGCGATTTGGTAGATATGTTTTTGCGACATTGTTGTAGGGGGAATCGGGATTCAAGGAAAAATGGCGAGCGGGGGGCGTCAGCACCGTGGTAACTTCGCAAAACACCCCCCTCTTCTGCCGATTGGATACCATGCGGCAGACGCGAAGCGAGTTACGAACGTGGTATTCTAACCCCTCGGGCTATTCCATGGCAGTCCGTAGGGTGCATGCGGACGACACCTAGCCGCCGAGCTACGTCTCGTCGGTCCGACGGGGCGTAGCTCGGCGGCTACTGTTGTATGTTCCGGGCACCCATTGGTAGACTCCAGCCTCACGAAAACACAAGACGGAGATGGCCTCATGCGGTTTACTGTGCGACATTTGCTCATTACCATGGCCGTTTCGTCCGTTTACTTGGCCCTCATGTTCGCCCTGCCAGGTGTATTGAGTGCTTGTCTCCTCACGTTGCTGAGCTTCCTCGCTCCGGCGATCTACATGGGCGGGGTCATCTATTCCCGGCGAGCGTGGCGAGCTTTTTGGATTGGCACGATGACTTGCGGCATGGTGCCTGCCATCGTTTCGGCCTACTACGGTATCGCGATGGTCTTCGAGGATTGGAGGGGACTATTCGACGGCGACCGCGCTTTTTGTTACATTCTCGCGGCATGCCAGTTGCTGCCGTTCTTGGGCGGCGTGGCCGTTGTAACGATGCGACGATTCTACAAACCAACGCGCAGCATCATGCCCGTGTGTTGCCTGAGCGATTGATGTTTCGTCGACAAAGAAAAGAGGGAACACTAATCATCGCTAACCTAAAATTAGTGTTGATTCGCGCCGCCCGGCCCGCTGAAGCGGGCCTCGCCACACGGTTATTCCCATTCGATCGTGGCGGGGGGTTTGCTGGAGATGTCGTAGACCACCCGGTTCACGCCTTGCACTTCGTTGATGATGCGTGTCGAGATGCGGCTTAGGAGTTCGTGCGGCAGATGGCTCCAGTCGGCGGTCATGAAGTCGTCGGTGTTGACGCTGCGGACACAGATCGTTCCTTCGTACGTTCGACTATCCCCCATCACGCCGACGCTTTGCACCGGCAGCAGGACGGCGAACGATTGGCTCGTCGCGCGGTAGAGTCCTTCCGCTTGGATCTCGCCGACGACGATCGCATCGGCGTCGCGGAGCGTATCGAGCTTCTCACGCGTCACTTCCCCCAAGCAGCGGACCGCCAGCCCCGGGCCGGGGAACGGGTGCCGCCAAACGATCTCTTCCGGCAAACCGAGCTGCAAACCGAGCTGGCGAACTTCGTCCTTGAACAAATCCCGCAGCGGCTCGATTAGCTCAAAGCCCAATTCCTTGGGCAAGCCGCCAACGTTGTGGTGCAGCTTGATCGTCTCCGCCGGGCCATCGGCCGAAGCGCCACTCTCGATCACATCAGGGTAGAGCGTCCCTTGCGCGAGGTATTTCACGCCCTTGATTTTGTCGGCCTCTTCCTTGAAACACTCGATGAACTCATGGCCAATCCGCCGGCGTTTCTCTTGCGGATCGACGACGCCCGCAAGCTGCGCGAGGAACCGCTCTTCGCCCTCCACCACATGCAGGTCAGCCTTGAAGTGGGTGGTGAACTCTTCGACCACGGCCCGCGCTTCGTCCTTTCGCAACAGACCGTTGTCGACCAAGATGCAAGAGAGCTGCGGGCCGATGGCTTTGGCGAGTAACGCCGCAACGACCGCCGAATCGACGCCCCCCGAGAGCCCGCAAATCACCCGGTCGTCGCCGACGACTTGGCGCACGTGGGCGATCGTCTCGTCGGCAAAGTCGCCCAGCCGCCACGAGCCGCGACAGCCGCAAACCGTCCGGACGAAGTTGGCAAGGATCGTCTTCCCTTCGACCGTGTGGGTCACTTCGGGATGAAACTGCAACCCAAAGACTGGCAGCCGGCGATGCCTCACCGCGGCGTAAGGGCAGGTATCGGTCAGGGCGATGGGGGTAAAGTTCTCGTCGATCGCCGTGACTTGGTCGCCATGACTCATCCAAACTTCGGTCTCACGGGGGACATTAGCGAAGAGGTCGTCGCTGTTGGTGACTTGGCACTGCGCGCGACCATACTCGCGGCTCGGCACACTTTGCACTTTGCCCCCCAGCGCTTGGCAAGCGAGCTGCATCCCATAACAGATGCCAAGCACTGGAATGCCCAGGTCGAAGAGTGCCGGATCGCATTGCGGCGCGCCGTCGTCGTAGACACTGTTGGGCCCCCCGGAGAGGATGAGCCCCTTCGGTGCGAGTTCGCGGAGCCGATCGGCGGTAATGTCGTGCCGAACGATCTCGCAGTAGACATGCTGCTCGCGGACTCGTCGGGCGATCAACTGGGCGAGCTGCGAGCCGAAGTCGAGCACCAGCACTTTTTCATCAGCTAGGCGGGGGGTAGCAGAAACATCCATGGGAAAAAATTCCAGTTAGTTGTCAGTCAGCGCCAATAACCGACGAGCTACGCCTCGTCGGTTATTGGATTGAGCTACGGGACGAATCCAGGATTATAGCGTTTCGACGTGCGACGGCTATCCGTGACCGTTGCTGGAAGGGGGGACGGGGGCGTATAGTGGCGTCCGTCCGATGGTCGGGCCGGGGTCGAGGACGACCCGGCTCGCGATTGCGCGGCTCGCGCTATGTGCTATGACGCGGCCTCTCCCCACTCCCTTGCTCGTTTGACCTACGTCATGCTCATTCTCTTAACCAACGACGATGGCATCTTCGCCCCGGGGCTCGCCGCGATGGAGCGTGCCCTCTCCCGACTGGGGGAAGTGGTCGTCGTGGCACCGGCGACCGAGCAAAGTGGCGTCGGCCATTCGATCACCTTCCTCACGCCGCTGATGGCCAAGGAGGCCTTCGATGGCGACCGACGGCGTGGGTGGGCCGTCGAGGGGAGCCCGGCCGACTGCGTGAAGCTGGCCGTCGCCAAGTTTTGCCCACGACTTCCCGACTTGGTGGTCAGCGGCATCAACGGCGGGCTGAACGTCGGGATCAATGTCCTTTACTCCGGCACCGTCGCCGCAGCGACCGAGGGGGCGCTCTTCGACATTCCGAGTATCGCTGTCTCGCTGGAGTACGACGACCACGCCCGGTTCGATCGGGCGGCAGAAATGAGCGTCGGAATCATCGAGCAACTCCTCGCGAAGGAGGCCTTTCGCGAGCACCGGCTCTACAATCTCAACATGCCGACCGCCGCGATGCAGCCTGACGCGGAAGGAACGCAAGTCAAAACTGTGCCAATGGGGGTTGCCCTTTGGCCGGCGGAGTTCGAGGAGCGTCGCGACCCGAAGGGCCGGCGGTACTACTGGGCCGCCGGTACCCCGCCGACGGAGTTTCCGACCGAAACCGACCTGACCGCGATCTACGAAGGCGACGTCACGCTCACGCCCCTCCTCGTCGACCGCACTTACGCCCCCCAACTTCCGGAGATGCACACATGGGATCTCAAAGTCTAGCCGTCGTCCTGGCAACACTGTCGCTTCTCGCCATCGGTTGCGATGCCTCGGTGAAGTTAAATTCCGCAACGGGTGATCGGGGCGACCCGGTCGTCATCGCTGAGGAAACGCCTGAGGAGACGCCTGAGGAGGTGGTCGCCAACGCAAAAGTCGACGTGGTCGTCGAGGCAGAGCCAACCGTTGTCGGAATCGATGACTTCCAAAAAGGGAAAAGGCTTCGCGATAGCCAGTATGGAATGAGTCGCGCGATGGCGGTCCGATTCACGGCGGAGCAGAAGTACATTCTCATTAACAAAAATCATGCCCTCCAACTCTACAACGCCGAGCATGGAAACTATCCCAAGACCCATGAAGAGTTCATGGCCAAGATCATCCAGTTCAATAAGCTCCAGTTGCCGGAGCTGGGACCTGGCTACGAGTACCTCTACAAGCCCGAAGACCCGATGAATTTGTACAAGCAACGAACGGGCGAACCCGACGAGGCGTAGCTCGTCGGCTATTGGGGCGAAAGTTCCTCCGCTCTCCGCTCGACTTGTTGCGACCGTTACAATCGTTCGACGATCGGCCCGTTTTGGTTGGAATTGTTTGGGTCTGGAGTGCTGCGTGATTATTCTGGAGGTAGGTTCCCCCCTGCTCTCCTCCGGAGAATCCCATGAAGACTACGTGCTCGGTGATCGATCGACTTTCCCCCTCCCTGGCAACCTGCCTGACGGCGACCGCTTGCCTGGGGATGGTCCTGGTGCTGCTTGCCGCGAGCGCTTCGGCTGCCGACCCATCTCGTTCGAGCTGGGTCTTCAAGCGAAGCACCTTCACCCACGCGCCGGAGAGTGGCGCTCGCGTCGCCCAGTACGATCGCCCTGCGCCGGTCGAGGAATTGCCCGATCCGCGACTCGTGACGAGCGGCTACCGGCGGACTCGCACCAACCTGCGAGGGGCGGAGGGGTCGGTCGACTCGACCTACCAAGTCCAAAGCTGGGCCAACGGGCGCGGCGGGCTCGACGCTGAGTGGGAACGATTCCACGACGCTTGGCGACAGTCGACCCTCAGCGGCGGATTTTTCCAAGGCGGCGGTCCAGGCTTTGGTGGCCCGGGCTTTGGCGGATCAGGCTTCGGTGGGCCGGGCTTTGGCAGACCAGGCTTTGGCGGTCCAGGCTTCGGCTACGGGCCCGCCTATGGTTCCCCCCCGACGTGGTACCCGCAACAACAGCCCCATCCGCAGCCCCATCACGGGCATCATGGGCATCCTCAGGCAGACCCCGTGGCCGACAATTGACCCCTTACGGTGTCCATGAACCGCGTGTTACTTCATCCACTGCGACGCGCGCTGCTCGAAGTCGTCGGATCGAAAATCCTGGATCAACCAGCGTGCGACCTCAATCTCTTCGTCCTCTTTTTGAGGGACTTTTAGGAGCACGCGAACCAGGTCGACCTCCACCGCCACCGGCTTGCCCCCTGCCATGCCGCTCTGGTGTTTGGCGTGGAAGAAGCCGCGGAACTTGGCGGTCGCCTGGGTGGGGTTTTTCTCGTCGTCGAGCGTGACCTCGACCTCCCCCATGATGTTGGCCTTCCGGATGTCGAGTTTCGGCAGGAGCTTCTCGACGAGCTGCCGTATCTTGTCGGCCGTCGGTGCGAGGTGCGAGAGGACCCTCTCCTTATCATTCGCTTCGAGGGCATCGGTCACGCTCTGGAGCGAAATCTGGACCTGCTCCCGATGGGTGTAGACGATTTGCTCCAAGACAAGCAGCGAGCAAACGAGTGCCCCGGTCAGGACCAACGCAAGGAAGGCGGGGGTGCTTTTGGTCGTGTAGAACAAGACGCCCCAGAATGTCAGCAGTACGGCACCGACCATGAGCATCGGTATCGGATTTTCAAAAAGATATTGCATGGCTGGAGCATACCAAGTGAGGGACGGTTCCTGCACCCAGCATCGCCATGGCGATGCCGCTTCAGCGGCCTCGCGTCAAAGCAGAGGAGAAGGCCCCCCCTAGCCGACGAGCTACGCCTCGTCGGGGGATTTGGCCGGGAATGGTTCCTTTTTTTGTGCCCGTCTCCCGGGCGAATCCCCCGATTCGGGGCAACGAAATCGCAAGTTTTTTGCGGATCGGGTGAGGTTTCCCGCCATCTGGCTTGCTGTTCCCCACCCACGAGGTACTCGACAGGTGGGAGTCTCCTGGCTATGCTCCTCGATTCAGGTCCCGGATGTGGCCCCCAGAGGGTCGGGACCTCGATTGCCCGAACAGGGCCCAACGTTGGCGATGGTCCTTCCGTCGCCGCCTCCCGTTTCGTGTCCCCCAGCAGAACCTCGATGCTCTCCACCGCTCTTGCCGGCTCCACCGCTTCGCCGAACGCCCCCTGCGGGGAGCCCCTACCACAAGCGGCGGGGACCTCTTCCTCGCCTCCCCAGTCCTCGCCTCCCCAGTCTTGGGGCGTCGACCGGTGGAATAGCCCGATCGCATCGACCGCGTTGGCGGTGAGTGCCTTGGTCCTGTCGGAACAACATGGGGGAGGTCTCGACGAGCTGGGCGATCCCTCGCAGATCGACTCCGCCTACCAGGGCGACTTGAGCGAGTTGCTGATGGGCAGCATGCATTGGCTAGCGAAGCGGCAGCATCCGGATGGGGGATGGGGTACCTCCGAGGAACAGCCGGCGCGTCTTGCCGTGACGTTGCTTGTGCGAGCGACGTTTCAGCTCACGGGCATGCCGGCCGCCTATCCGGAACTGGCCGAGCGGATGAATTCCTACCTTCAGTCCCAGGGTGGCATCGACATGATGAACCTTCGGTCGGGCCGCTGGAGTGAGACCTCGCTTCTCGTTCGCGGCTGCTACTCGTTATCCGAAGTGGTCGACTGGAAACAACTTCCTGCCATTCCGATCGAGTCGGCGGGATTTTGGTCCTCCCGGTCGGCCTCGCTTCCCGCGATCGGCGCGCTCGGGTTGGCCAGCTTTCAGCTTCGCCCCCCCCGCAACCCGTTCACCCGCTGGCGCCGAGGTAGGGCGACGCAACGAACACTCGATTGGCTTGCCGACCGGCAGTCGGACGATGGCGGGTTCAGCGGTTCGATCCCGGTTACGAGCTTCGTCCTCATGTGCCTGGCGAGCGCTGGAAAAACCTCCTCGCCGATCGTCCGCCAAGGTGTCGAGTTTCTCTTCTCCTCGGTCGATGGCGAGGGGAGTTGGCCAAGTCATTCTTCCAAAGCAGAGGCGTCGGGTGAATCTGATTCGTTGGTGGAAACCGATGCCAACCATCGACAAGTGGCCTGCTACTGAACCTCCGTTGGGTGAGCCAAAGCAAACAGCCATGCCCGAAGCCTGCCCTATCACGGAAAATGGGAGCGAGTCGTACCGCCCCCAGATGGAATCGCTTGCCCAGCTTTTTCACCACCAAACCGAGGAATTGGGCCGGTTCGTCCCGATCGGCGAGCCCGCACTGCCGCCCGTTTACCAGACGTTGCTGGCCCATCGGGGCCACATGACCGTCACGCTCGAAGCCTTTCACGGATCGCTGGTCGACGTCCATGCCGTTTCGACGCGAGGCGAGGCCTCGTGGTACGCCCGGCAGAGCCTGCTCACTCGCCAATCGGATGCTGCCGTCGTGCAGTACGGCATCATGCGAATCGACACGACCGATTTGCCGACGAAGGTTCGGAGCGAGATCGAATCGCGGGAGGCCCCGCTCGGACGAATCTTGATTCGCCACCACCTGTTGCGCGAAGTCGAGTTGCTCGCGCTCTGGGAAATCGAAACGGACGAAAAACTCGCTCGGCTACTCGGTCTCCAACCAGGCGAGGTGGTTTATGGTCGGTCGGCCGCCATTCATTTGGCCGATCACCCGGCGGTCGAATTGCTTGAAATTGTCACCGAAGATCCCTCGAAAATCTTCCCCTAGCCGGACCGCCACGCGGTCGGGCTATCGAAACCGAAAGGACCATGGGCCCCATCCAACCGCAATACGACTGCGTCGTCCTCGGCGGCGGCCCGGCCGGGTCGACGGCCGCCACGATCGTCGCCCAGGCGGGGCATTCCGTGCTGCTCGTCGACCGCGACTCGATGCCAAGGCCGCACGTGGGCGAATCGCTCATGCCGGAAAGCTACTGGGTTTTCAAGCGACTCGGATTGCTCGACGCACTGGCCCAAACCAATTTCCCTCGCAAAGTCGGCGTCCAGTTCGTCAACGACACGGGGCGCGAGTCGCAGCCTTTTTTCTTTCGGACTCATGATCCCCGCCCCTCCAGCGAAACTTGGCATGTCGATCGGGCCGAGTTTGATCATCTCCTTTTTAAGAATGCAGCGGCCCATGGTGCCGATTGCCACGAAGCGGTCCGGGTGACCGACGTCGTGATGGAACGGAATCGCGCCGTGGGAGTCTTACTCTCCGACTCATCGGGGGAACGCCATCGTGTTGCCGCTCGCGTTGTCGTCGATGCCACCGGGCAACAAACCTTACTCGCGAGCAAGCTCGGCATTCGTCGCCCGAATCCTCATCTCAAGAAGGCGGCCCTTTGGCGACACTACCGAGGCGGCGATCGCGATGAAAGTGGTGGTGGGGTGAAGACGCTCATCCTGCACTCGTCGGGCAAACGGTCTTGGTTTTGGTACATCCCCCAATCGGATAACCTGGTGAGCGTCGGATGCGTCGGCGATAGCGACTACCTGCTCAAGGGTCGCGCGAGCCCGGAACAAACGTTTGCCGAGGAACTGGCCCAATGCGAGGGGGTTCGGAAAAGGCTCGCCCAGGCCACGCCTGCCGACAAGCTGCAAGTCGATCGAGAATTTTCCTACTCCACCAACCAACCGGCTGGTGAGGGGTGGGTGCTCGTCGGCGACGCCTGGGGGTTTGTGGATCCAGTCTATTCGTCGGGCGTTTACTTCGCCCTGAAGTCGGCCGAGCTAGCCGCCGACTGCGTGGCCGAAGGACTCGCTCGGGACGATACCTCGGCCGCTCAGCTTGGCAAATGGGGGCCCGGTTTTTCCCAAGGCGTTGCGTCGATCCGAAAACTGGTCGACGCCTTCTACTCGAAGGAGTTCCGCGTCGGACAATTCATCCGCGATCATCCCGAACACCAAGGCCGCCTGACCGACCTCCTCATCGGCCGCATCTTCCAGCCCGAGGCCTCTCCAATATTCGAGGACCTCGATCGCTGGTTAGCCAAGCAAAAGTCCGACAAGAGAACGGCAAAGTCAAACAATCAAAGAAACCGCCAAGACGCCAAAAAAGAGGGGGGAAATTAGGTAACCGTTCACCGAATCAAAGACAAGAAAAACCACCAAGGACACAAACGAAGGAGACGCCAGGAGGCACTGGCGAGGCCCGCTTCAGCGAGCCAGGGAAACTGCAAAGTCTTCTCTGAACCACAAAGAGCACCAAGGGTACGAAGGAATTAGCCGCAGATAAGCGCAGATAAGCGCAGATAATCGCGGATGTTCGGTTGAAGAACGCTAATCAACGCTCATTGGATATCTGAACCACGAAGGACACGAACCGAAAGAAACAGCAACCACGAATTTAACGAATCTGGACGAATCACGGCTATTCGTGTCGATTCGTAAAATTCGTGGTTCCCTCTTCGAATCCAGGGGAACTGCGAAAGTCTTTTTTGGAACCACAAAGAGCACCAAGGAGACGAAGCTTCGTGGTTTCTTCTCTTTGATTCGGTGACTTGGCAATTGCCCTGGGATAAGTGAAGAGGAGGGTTCCTCTTCTTGGCTCCTCGGATGCGAAGTCCTGATGTACCGAGTTGCCTGGAACCACCAGCTATCTGCGATTAAAGGCAAAGGCCAATGTGTGAAACCGCGGCCTGCTATGCTAAACTGAACTGCCGCACAAGAATTCTCCCCTAGCGGATATCAAAAACCCTTCCCTACGTTCTCTCCTCCTACTCGTCGCCGTCATGAAAACAGTCGTTGGGATCCTGATCGTGTTGCTCTTGGTCCTGCACCAAGACATCTGGTTTTGGAACGATGGTACGCTCGTCTTCGGCTTCTTGCCGATCGGGCTCTTCTACCACGCCTGCCTCTCGATCGCGGCGGGGGTGGTTTGGTGGATGGCAACCAAGCATTGCTGGCCTGCCGAACCTCCAGAAGCGGAGTCGCCCTCGTCGTGACAACTTTGCTTATCATTGGCGGTTATCTCGGTTTGCTCCTCGCGCTCGGTCTGTTCGCGAGCCGGTTTTTCACCGGGACCAAGCAAGACTATCAACTGGCGAGCCATTCGATTGGTCCCGTCCTGCTGCTGATGTCGGTCTTTGGCACAACCATGACCGCCTTCGCGCTGGTCGGGTCGAGTGGCGAGGCTTTCAAAGAAGGCATCGGTGTCTACGGGATGCTCGCCTCGTCGAGCGGGATCCTCCACTCGCTCTGCTTTCTGGTCATTGGCGTCAAGCTTTGGTCGTGGGGAAAACAGTATGGCTACACGACACAGATCCAGTTCTTCCGCGACCGACTCGAGAGCGACAAGATCGGCCTGCTGCTCTTTCCGATCTTGGTCGGGCTAGTGATTCCCTATTTGTTGATCGGTGTGATTTCAGCGGGGGCGGTCGTCGAGACCATTACCGCTGGCCCACCAGGCCAACCTGCCTTGGGGGCGATTCCTTTCTTCGTGGCGACGAATGGCGGAGTCCCTCGCGAGATCGCTGCCTTGGTGATTTGTGCCGTCGTGCTCACCTACGTCTTCTTCGGCGGGATGCGAGGCACCGCCTGGGCCAACGCCTTTCAGACGACCGTCTTCATGGTCCTTGGCTTGGTCACTTTTTACACGCTCGCCGACAAACTGGGGGGACAAGAAACCTTGCTCGACAACCTAAGAGAACTCGCGAGCAAAATCCCCGAGACGAAATCGACCCGAGTCGAGATGTCGCAAACCAAGTTTTTCTCTTATTTGCTCATCCCCCTTTCCGTCGGAATGTTTCCCCATCTGTTCCAGCACTGGCTCACCGCCAAGAGTGCTAACAGCTTCAAACTGGCGGTCGTTGCGCACCCCCTCTTCATCATGATTGTTTGGGTCCCCTGCGTGCTGATCGGCGTCTGGGCGGCATCGGGTGTTGTCCCCCTCCCGCCAGGAGTGGCCGAGAACCCGAATCGCGTGTTGGTCTTCCTGGTCAAGACGCAAACCACGCCAATCTTAGCCGGCCTCCTGGTCTCTGGCATTCTCGCCGCCATCATGTCGAGCCTCGACAGCCAGTTCCTTTGTCTCGGGACGATGTTTAGTACCGATATGGTCGGGCACTACGCGGGGCACGACCGGTATAGCGACCGGACGCACGTACTCATCACGCGCACGTTCATCGTGGCGATCGTGGCGGTCACCTATGGTTTGAGTCTGTTCGAGCCGCGAAGTGTTTTCGCCCTCGGCATTTGGTGCTTTAGCGGGTTCGCGTCGCTCTTCCCGCTGATCGTGGCTGCCCTCTACTGGCGTGGGCTGACCAAATTCGGGGCGTACGCTTCGATTCTGACGACGATCTCGGTTTGGTTCACCCTC
>QIKP01000039.1 GCA_003233055.1 Planctomycetaceae bacterium | reverse complement strand
ATCTCCCCGTCCGAGCTGCTGCCGACTATGTCGCCTGGAGACCTGCCATCGGCCTACAGATGCTTAATTCCTGACTTTGCAGTTCTCCTGCTCGCGCTGGCCTATCGACGGGCTCGGTCCAAAAGTGCAAGATAGGTTCGCGTTCCTGTGGCTCCTTGATCCTTTCCTACGTTGCCTTCCTGCGTTGCGATGACGACCTCCTCCCTCACCATGACCGAACCGAACCTACCCCAGCAGCTTGCCGGCGAGCGGATTGCGCTGGCGGGAAAACTCGCCAGCATGTCGCGGGCCGAGGCGGGGAAAATTGTTGCCGCGCATGGGGGCCAACTGCAAGCGAAGCCCGACGAGTCGACCACACTCCTGGTGAAAGGCGACGGCGCGGAAGAGGGCGAGCTGGCTGGTGCGCTGCCGGAGGAGGTGCGAGAACGCGTGGCCGCCGGGCGGACCATGCTGATCGACGAGACGCAGCTTTGGAGGCGCGTCGGACTGGTCGACGAAGAGATCGGTGTGAGCCGGTTGTACACCCCAGCGCTGCTGGCCGAGATGGTCCAGATCGAATCGCGAGTGATTCGCCGGTGGCGGCGGCGCGGGTACCTGGTTCCCGTGTGTGAGGTTCGCAAGCTGCCTTACTTTGATTTTTCCGAGCTTCGCGTCGCACGCCGGCTGGCCAACTTGGTCCATGCGGGCGTCTCTCTCGCGGCCATTGATCGGCAGATGAGGGAACTGACGCTCCTCGTCCCCGAAGTCGCGAGGCCGCTCGCCGACCTATCGATCGTCATCGAAGAAGGTAAAATTTTCCTTCGTCGGGGGAGCGACCTGACCGAGCCGAGTGGGCAACTGCTGATCGACTTCGACGCAGAGCCGGCGGACGTGGTCCCGTTCGCCCTCCCTGACGGGGAGCCGGCCGCCCCTCCGTCCACGGTCTCTTTTCCCATGGCGTCTGCGCCAGCAGTTTCCTCGCCCGCGGTTTCCTCGACAGAAGCTCTTTCGCCCGAAGAATTGCGTAACGGGGCACTTGATTTGCAGGATGTGGGGGAGCCGGCCGAAGCGCTCGAACTCTGGCGGGCGGTGCTACTGGCGGGGGAGACAACCCCGGAAGACCAGTTCCTTGCAGCCGACCTCCTGTACCAATTGGGTGACCTGGCGGCGGCACGGGAGCGGTATTACGTGGCGATCGAACTCGAGGAAGATTACGACGAAGCGAGAGTCAATCTGGGCTGCGTGCTGACGGAACTGGGGGATGCCGAGCTGGCAGCCGACGCCTTTCGCGGAGCGCTCGCCCGCAACCCCGACTACGCCGACGCCCACTACCACCTGGCCCACCTGCTCGAAGGAGGGGACCAGCAGCCGGAGGCCAAGCCGCACTGGCAGGCCTTCCTCCGCCTCGCCCCCGAAAGCCCCTGGGCCGAAGAAGCCCGCGAGCGACTCGCCCCTACCCATGAGTAGCAGGCTGCCTGGTTAGTTCGTATGATGGGTCGCTGCTTGGAAAAACATCGCGTCTTGAAGAAGAGCTGGTCGGACCGAAGCGCTGACGAGAAATCCCCCCGGAGAAGGACCGTACACCATGGCACTCCCCATCGCCTTTGGCACCAACAAGATTCGCCGCGAGGATTTGCCCAAGGAGGGCAACTTGTGCGAACACTGCACGGCCAAGTGCTGCCATTACATCGCGGTGCCGTACGAGACCCCCGAGACGAAGGCCGACATGGAGTACATCCGCTGGATCGTGCTGCACCATCGGGCGACCTTCTTCAAGGACGAGGACGATTGGTACCTGCTGGTCCACACCGTTTGCGAGAAGCTGGGAGACGACTACCGGTGTGGCATTTACGACCGTCGCCCGCAGATCTGCCGCGACTACACCACCAAAAATTGCGAATACGACGACGAATGGACGTATGACTTTTACCTGGAGACGCACGAACAGGTCTGGGAATACACCGAGGCGGTCTACAAGTCCAAAGGCAAAAACATCCGCAGCCCCAAACCTGAATTGCTGCCGGTGCTGGCGTGAAGCAAGGGGCAACGGACCGCAGGAAACGCAACCGTTCCCATCGCCCCGCCCCAGCTGGATCGGAGCCACGGGCGGGAGGGTCAGGGCGACCAATCGGGGTGACCAAGAAGAACACGAATTCGGCACTCCTCGAGAGGGGGGAAGATTCGCGCTATTCCTGCCTTGGATTCCGTGAACGGTTCCCTTTTTTCGTCCACTCGCGCTGAACCATTTCCCCTTGCGTTCTACACGGAATGTTGTTTGATCTTCCGCTGCTGACCCCAACCGCCTACCCATTGCCATGCCTCGGATTACTCCCCGTACGCTCAAAGGATTTCGCGACTACTTGCCGCAGGCGATGCTGCCTCGGGAGGCGTTGATCGCCACGGCGCGCGACGTTTACCGCTCCTATGGCTTCTCGCCAATCGACACGCCGGCACTCGAGTACCTAGAAATTCTTTCTGGCAACGGAAGCGACGAGACCGACAAGCAGCTCTACCACTTCACCGACAACGGGGGCCGGGAAGTCGGGATGCGGTTCGATTTAACCGTGCCACTCGCTCGATTCGCGGCGCAGCACGCCCAGGAGTTGGGCCTGCCGTTCAAGCGCTACCACATTGCAACCGTTTGGCGAGGGGAAAATACGCAGCGGGGTCGGTATCGTGAGTTCATGCAGTGCGACTTCGATACCATCGGCACCGAGTCGGCGGCGTCCGACATCGAGACGGCGCTCGTGATTCACGATCTCTTGCAGAAAATTGGCTTCGAGCGGTTCACGATCCGCGTGAACCATCGTGGCGTGCTCAACGGACTCCTGGAGAACCTGGGCCTTGCCGATCAAGCCCTCCCCCTCCTGCGGGCGCTCGATAAGTTGGCAAAAATTGGCCCCGAAAAAGTGGCGGCCGAGATGGAACGAACTGCCGGGGCGACGAGCCAACAAACGGCCCAGGTTCTGGAGTTGGCGGCGCTCACCGGCTCGCGAGACGAAGTCCTCGCAGCGCTCCGGCCGATGGTGGCGGGAAGCGAAACGGGCGAAGCAGGTGCCGAGCGGCTCAGTGAAGTGCTCGGCGGAATCCGCGCGGCAGGCGTGCCGGAAGAGCGCGTCGAGCTCGACGTGTCGATCGCTCGCGGGCTCGACTACTACACCGGCATGATTTACGAAACGTTCCTCGGCGACCTGCCTGGCATCGGCAGCGTGGCAAGTGGCGGGCGGTACGACAACTTGACGGAGGCCTTCACCAGCCAGCGGCTCCCAGGCATCGGCGCTTCGCTTGGCCTCGACCGACTCCTCGCGGCGATGGAAGAACTAGAAATGCTCCCCAACGCCCGCACGCCAGCCGAAGTCTTCGTGCCCCTCTTTAACAAAGAGATGCTCGGCCCGCTCCTCAAGATCACCACCGACCTGCGCGCGGCGGGGCTGCGTGTGGAACTCTATGGCGATGCCAAGAAACTGGGCAAACAACTCCAGTACGCCAATCGCCGAGGCCACCGCATCGCCATGATCGTCGGCCCCGACGAACTGGCGGCCGACGACTGCCAACTCAAGAACCTGGCGGACGGTTCGAGCAAAAAAGTCGCTCTCGCGGACGCCGCCCGTGAGATAACCCTACTGCTCGAGGGCGGTGACGATTAGGTGGTGACGATTAAACGACGCCGGAGCGAGGGAGGTTCACGGCCAGAAAAAGTTAACCACGAATCCGACGAATGACGGCAGACGAAGGCCCCGTTGCGGTTAAGAAAAGAGAAGGAAGATTGGCCGCAGATAAGCGCCGATGAACGCGGATGCTCGGTTGGAGAGAATGAAACAGAAACTCCCGTTGCCCCCTTCGGCACAACACGAAATATCGGCGGCTATTCGTTCGATTCGTGGTTAACTTGTTCCTGTCTTGGATTCCGTGAACGGTTCCCTCGTTTCTTTCTCCCGGCTCTTGGTGATGGGGGCGTCTGGCATTCCGGTTTCATGTCGGTTTCGTGGTCAATAAAATAGAATCGGAACGCATGTTTGTACTTTTCGTGCCCCATCGATTTTCATGGTTGTTGGCGATGCGTCTCTAGGGTTAGAATGCGTGCATGGCGAAACGGCACAACCATTACGAATTGGCGTTCGAGGAGCTTTTGCGAGCGGGGCGGACACCTTACGTGGCAATCGACGAAGCACGCCGGAGCTTGGTTGCCGGCGGGTCGCTCAAGAGTGCCGATTTTATTGTCTCGCCGCCTGGTGGGGAAAACTGGATCGTCGACATCAAGGGGCGTCAGTTTCCCTCCGGAAAAACCAACAAGCAGTACTGGCGAAACTGGTCGACTCGCGACGACCTGCGGAGCCTCGCCGAGTGGGCTCGCTATTTCGGGCCGAACTTTTCGCCCCTCTTGGTCTTTGCCTACCATTTGACCGAAAACCGTTCGCCCCTGCCCGAACGGGAGCTTTGGACCTTTGCCGACCAGCGCTACGCCTTCGTGGCCCTCCGGCTGGCCGACTACTGGCAAGCCGCTCGGACGCTCTCCGCCAGATGGGATACGGTCTCGATGCGGGCCGCCGAATTTCGGAGCCGGGCCGTCAGTTGGCAAAGCTTGCTCGAGACTTCCAAGAAGATGCCGGATCTCGAGTCGGAGTCGCCTGCCAAACCCGTTTGGCAAACGGGTGGAGGGCAACTAGAATGGGCATGATACGACTTCCGACGAGACCCTCCTTCGGCGGGTAAAACTCCACTCGTCGGCTACTGACCACGAACCACTGGCGACCTGACGACCATGTTCAGCCTAAGCCTCCCTAGTACGTCGTGCCTCATCGCGACCTTCTCGCCTCTTCTCGCGGAGGGAAGCAAGCTCAAGTCGAGCCTCGCCTGGGGGATCGTGTTGCTCTGCATCGTCCTCGGAATACTGGTGACGCTGCAACCGGTGAAGCGCAAGAAAGAGGTCGACGGCCGGCAAGAGTAACCGTAACCGTTCCTTCACGCCTTGGCGTGAGACCATCGACCCCGAACGTCGAGAAAAAGCCTCACGCAAAGGCGCAAAGAAATAGGGGCGGGAGCTTCGTGGCCGGAAGAAGGAACCACGAATCGAACGAATCCGACGAATCAGGGCAGAGGAAACCCCGAGTAGCCCCGTTGCGGTTAAGAAAAGACGAGGAAGATTGGCCGTAGAGGAACACAGATGAACGCGGATGCGCGGTTGGAGAAAAAAACAGAAACTCCGGTTGCCCCCTTCGGCACAACACAAAACGAGGGGCCTTCTCTCCTCACCCATACCTCGGTGTCTCTTTGCGGCAATTCGTAGGATTCGTCTAATTCGTGGTTTTCTGCCTTCGATTCCGTGAACGGTTACGAGTCAACGGGGCGGGCAAGGGTCCCGATCCCGATCCGCTCTAACCCGGGAGACTCGGCTCTTGACTCCTTCACCGTGACTCCTTCAACCCGCCTTCGAGCTTGGTAGGTCGATGTTCGCGCCGGTGGTGGGGAGCAACACCGATGCCGCGCGGACCGACGTCGGTACGCCGCCCGATTGGCAAAAGTGGCTCACTGCGTCGATCACGCGCGTCTGCTCTTCCTCGGTCAATTCTGGAAAGACCGGCAGCGAAAGGACCTCTTCGGCAGCCCGTTCGGTGTGGGGCAAATCGCCCCGACCGTAACCGAGCGGCTCGAAGCAGGCTTGCAGGTGGAGCGGCACGGGATAATAAATCGCCGAGCCGATTTTTTCCGCAGCGAGTCCCTTTTGTAGGTCGCCGCGGCGGCCCCCTTTCACGCGCACCGTGTACTGGTTCCAAACACTCGTCATGCCTGGCGCAACGACCGGCAACTCCAACTGCTCGCCAAGGCCGCGCTCCGTAAAGGCCTCCTCGTAGCGCGTCGCTCGCTCGCTGCGTGCGTCGGCCCAGGTGTCGACTTGCGGTAGCTTGACGTTCAGCACAGCCGCCTGAATCGCATCGAGTCGGCTATTCACGCCGACAACGTGATGGTGGTAGAGCGGATGCTGGCCATGGTTACGGAGCCGGCGGAGCTGCTCGGCTTGCTCGGCGTCGTCCGTCGTAATCATTCCTCCGTCGCCAAACCCGCCAAGGTTTTTCGTGGGGTAAAAGCTAAACGCACCAAAGTCACCCATCCCGCCTGCCTGTTGTCCGTCGCACGTCGCGCCGATCGCTTGGCAAGCATCCTCGATAATCGCCAGGTCATGCGCCGCGGCCAAGGCACCGAGCGCACGCATGTCGGCCGACTGACCAAACAAGTGAACCGGCAAGATCGCACGCGTGGCGGGGGTAATCTTTCGTGCCGCGTCGGCAGGGTCGATGTTGAACGTATCGGGCAAGATGTCGACGAACACCGGCTTGGCACCGACTCGCCAGACCGCACCCGCAGTGGCAAAGAAAGTAAAGCTCGGCAGCAGCACCTCGTCCCCCTCACCAATTTCGAGCGCCATCAGTGCTAGCAGCAAGGCATCGCTTCCCGAAGCGCAGCCAATCGCGTGATCGACGCCAACGTACCGGGCGAACGCCGACTCCAGCTCGCGGCAAGCGGGGCCATTGATGAAGGCACCCGACCGTGTCACTTCGGCAATCGCGGCGTCAATTTGGGCCGCAAAAGGGGAATTTTGTCGGTCAATGTCGAGCATCGGGATAGGCGTACTCGTGGGGGCGGAGAGCGGCATCAGGGTTCCTTGGTCGGTCGGCTGCGACGGGTTCGAAAAACGGGTCCGAAAGAGGGGCCAAGGATTAGGCGTTTCGCCTCAGTGGGTCAATGGCAAGGGAGCAATGGCAAGGGAGCAAGGGCGGGCCAATGGGCTGCAGGACCGGGCTTGCGAGCGGGTTGGTCTTATTGAATTTGGGTTGGAGGATTTTTGCGAGAAGAAGTCGATTCCTGGTGAATTTAGGTCATCAGAAGCCTTTGGGAAGGAAACGACCATGAGTCCGGATGTTCGACCTGGATGCTCGAAACGAGGATTTGGATTGCCGGCCCGGGGATTGTCTGACGCCAAGGAACGGTTGGCAAACTACGTAACCGTTCACAAAATCCGAGGCAGGAAGGAACCACGAATTCGACGAATAGCCGCAGATAGACGCAGATGTATTGTGAGGAGAGAAGACACCTATTTTCGTGCTGTGTCGAAGGGAGCAACCGGAATTTCTGCTTCATTTCTCCAGCCAAGCATCCGCGTTCATCTGTGTCCAATCTTCCTCGTCTTTTCTTAACCGCTGCGGGAGCCTCCTCTGCCGTGATTCGTCGGATTCGCTCGATTCATGGTTCCCTTTTTTCGGGCCGTGAACGGTTACGGGCTCCCTCGAAGAATCCATTTTCACGCCAGCAAGCCCGAGCTAGCAGCCGCTGCCTAAAACAAGCTCGTTCCTGCACCCGTAAGGGAGCAAGGGCGGGCCAAGGGCAACAGAATTCCGGGAAGTCGGTTCCTCGGGCGAGAGGGTGTGGCGATCCGCTCCTTACTCGTCTCTTCGCAAATCGACTTGCACCAAACGGGCCTGCGTGGCGAGCCACTTCCGCCAGAGCGACGAGTCGTAGCCGTAGTTCTGGCCGCCCGAGAGTCGCACCAGGGCGGTCAAGACGGCCGGATTGCGCACGTCGCCTTCTTGCACTTGGGGGCCTCCCCCACCAAAGCTAAACCCGCCGCTGGCCGTGTCAAGAGAATAGGTGTCGCCCCCCGAGTTGCCGCCACTCACCCGTCGGTGCTTGGTGGTGAGCGCCGAGATCAGCGGGCCAATGGCGCTGGTACGGCCGAGCGAACCGAGCGCCTCGCCGGCGCGGTTCACCACGCGATTGTCGTTGCTTTGGAGCGCTCGGACGTAAGAGCGCGTGAGCCCTGGTCGCTTCGACTGGAGAAGTGCTTCAAGGCATTGGTAGCGAAGCTCCGTATCGGGGTCGCCGAGCGAAAGGGTCACCAAGGCGTTGACGGTTGCCTGATGAGGGATCCGCGCCGCCGCTCCGACAAGCAGTCGCCGCAGTCGGAGATCGCGTTCCTTTTCCAGGAGTTTGACAATCGGTGGCCCGGCAAACGGGTCGGTGACCTGACTGAAATTCGCGATCGCCTCCTGCACGCGTTCGGAGCGACGGTCGCCAAGCCAGCGATGCCACTTCCGAATGTCGCTCGACCATTGAAATTCAAGCTCTTTGCGCCGCTTCGTCCGCTCCCGGATGGCGATCTCTTGTCGTGTGCGGTACTTTCCCTCGTGCCACACCATGCCCCGCCCCGCCATCATCTGTTCGCGTGTGAGCCACTGGCCATCGACGTGGCGAAAGTGGAGCATCTTGCGCGCCTCGACATGGCTCGGATCGAGTTCGACCACGCGCTCCGCATGACGCCGCGATTCGTCCTTAAGCCGGTGCTCGTGACACCACTTGGCAAGGATCCACTGGGCGAGCGCGGTGTCCGGTGCGGCAATGGCACGGGCGGCATACGCGTCGGCGTCGGACGACGATTCGACCACCTGAGCCACCTGATCGTCCGCGATTTCGATCACCGCACCGCTGGCGGTCGTCACTCGATACGCCAAGGCTCCCTCCGAGCGAACCTCTTCGACCTTGCCGGAGAGGTTCCCCCCGGTCTTCAGCTCGATCGTCTCGGCGCAGGCGCAGACCGTTTCCATGACCAAGAGTGCAAGCACCAAGCGTAGCATCCATTTCCGCATGATCATTCGCCGGCAAAAAATGTCTTGACTGTTCGTTGTCCGTCGCTTCCCGTTGCCTCAACCAAGCTTGGCTGAGGCTAAGAATCGTCAAAGCACTCGCTGGAAATCGGGGAGTCGATGCTCTATTATACGGGCTCCCATGCACGGGGGCGACCATTTTCCGGCCCTGCTGATTTTGCCGCTATTTCCGACGAGGCGTAGCTCGTCGGCTACCTGAAAACTGCCCCCTTCTGCCATGTCCGTCGATCAGCACCATCAAGAGGCACCACCGTCCGTCGCCTGTGCCTTGCTGACCGTGAGCGACACCCGGTCGCTCGAAACCGATCGAGGCGGGGCGCTGCTTGCCAGCCTCCTCACCGCTGCCGGGCACCAGGTCACCGATCGGCAGATCGTGCCCGACGAACCGGCACGGATCGAGGCCAGCGTTCGCCAGTCGGTCGGCGACCCGGCGATTGACGCGGTCTTGCTCACTGGTGGCACTGGCATCGCGCCGCGCGATCAAACTTTTGAAACGATCCGCGACCTCCTCACGAAACCAATCCCCGGCTACGGCGAACTCTTCCGCATGCTCAGCTACGACCAGATCGGCGCTGCCGCGATGCTCAGCCGCGCCGTTGGTGGCGTCTGCGAAACAACCGTCGTGCTCACCATGCCAGGCTCGATGGCGGCGGTGCGTCTCGCCGTGGAGAAATTGATCGCACCAGAGCTGGCGCACTTGGTACACGAAGCGAAAAAGAGGGGATAGCGGAGCCGACACAAAAAATAGTAACCGTTCCCGGCTTGACGGGCGAATGAGCAATTGGCCGAGAAGTAGTCGAAGTGGAAGAAACCCTTGAAGTCGGGGCCGACCCGTTCTTCCTCCCTCGGCTTCCGTGAACGGTTCCTTCTTTCCGCAGAACCGGCAAGCTCTAGGGATCGTGGTGCCGGAGGGTGAGGGGGCTGGAGATAGCGCTCAAGGGCTTTGTCTTTTGATGCACGGAAGGACCGATGATGGCTCGGATTTGGTCCTCGTCGAGGACTTCGCTTTCCAGCAACGCTTCGGAGAGCGAGGTGAGGTGGTCGGAGTGTTCGTCGAGCGTTTGTTTGGCGCGGTCGGCGGCTGCATGGAGAATTTTGGCGACTTCCTCGTCGATGATCTGGGCGGTGTGTTCGCTATGCTGGCGATGTTCGTGGGCCATCTCGCGTCCGAGAAACGGGTTGTCGTCGCTTTTCTGGTAGGCGACCGGTCCGAGCCGCTCGCTCATTCCCCAGAGGGTGACCATTTTTCTCGCCATGTCGGTAGCTCGCATCAAGTCGTTTTCAGCGCCGGCGCTGTATTCATCGAAGACGATCTTCTCGGCCGTTCTTCCGCCAAGCACCATCGCGAGCATGGCATGCATTTGGTGCTCGCTCATGTTGTGCCGATCTTCTTCGGCGACAAGCTGCGTCACGCCAAGCGAGCGACCTCGTGGGATGATCGTGACTTTGTGGACACGATCGCATCCAGGAAGGAACCAGGCGAGCAGCGTATGCCCCACTTCGTGATAGGCAGTAATCCGTTTCTCGTCTTCGGTAAGCACGTCGTCTCTTCGCGCGCCCATGAGGACCTTGTCTCGGGCGAACTCAAAGTCATCGTTGGTGACGACATCCTGGTTGTTTCGCGTGGCCCACAGGGCGGCTTCATTGGCCAGATTGCGAATGTCGGCACCGGTAAGTCCGACCGTAGCGCGGGCGAGTCGATCGAAGTCGACATCGTCGGCGATCGGCATTTCGCGGGTGTGGACCTCGAAGAGTTGTTTGCGGGCAGCGACGGTGGGCCTATCGACGGTGACGTGGCGATCGAACCGGCCTGGGCGGAGCAAGGCGGGATCGAGTACGTCGGGTCGGTTGGTTGCGGCGATAAGGATAACGCTGGTGGTGGGGGTAAAGCCATCCATTTCGCTGAGGATTTGGTTGAGCGTCTGCTCCCGTTCATCATGCCCGCCGCCGAGCCCTGCCCCCCGCTGACGGCCGACCGCATCGATTTCGTCAATGAAGAGGATCGCAGGCGCGGCTGCTTTGGCCGTCTTAAACATATCGCGCACTCGGCTTGCACCGACGCCGACGAAGAGCTGGATGAACTCCGATCCATTGATTGAAAAGAAAGGAACATCCGCCTCGCCCGCTACCGCTTTGGCGAGCAAGGTTTTGCCGGTGCCGGGTGGGCCCATCAGGAGCACGCCCTTGGGGACGCGGGCCCCGAGCCGCTGAAACTTCTCGGGATCCTTGAGGAATTCGACCACTTCCTTTAAGTCACGCTTGACCCCATCGAGTCCGGCGACGTCGTCAAAAGTCGTTCTTTTTCCCTCCTCGTTGTCGTATCGCCGGGCTGGGCTACGAGTGATGCTGCCAAGCATCCCTCCCCCCATCATTTGATCCCGGGATCGCATGAAGAAGTACCACATGCCCACCATCATCGCGACTAAGATCACGAGCCAAATCGCGTAAAGGAGGTTGCCATAGTCAGCAGGTGGATTGGGATCGATCGAGTCGACGCCATGTTTTCTCCAGAAGCGAAAGAGTTCATCCTCGGGCCAAGGATGAAGGAGCGTGACGACGAATTTTTTGTCCAGTCGCTTGGTGAGGTCGCTCGGCTGAAGGTCGTCGCCGGAGTTCGTTGTACTTTCGCCAGGTGTTGTATCGCCTGCTGTTTCTTTGGAGGGATGGATCTCTGCTTGGAGCTTCGAGGCGAGTGGAGGGATACGAAATTCGCCAAACACCTGTTGGCCTCGGATCTCGATAATCCGAACATTGCCTTCTTGGACCTGCTGGTCGAAGAACGAGTAGGTGATTTTTGACGGCGTTTCGGCCATCCACTGTGAAAGCATCAGGAGCGAACCAACCAGCAGAAGGAGCAACATCCAAACAGGGGGCCCACCGATCCGGCTGCTGCTGGGCGATGGCTCCTTGGAGTCAGGGGAGCTTGGCTTCGGATCGGTGGAATCGGTAGGCGATTGGGGCATGGAAAAGTTCGGCGCCACTCCGAGTGGTTTTAGAAGGAATCTTGAAATGAGATGGGCCGAACACGCGCGTGACGGCTCCCGTTGGAACCGATTTTCTCGTTATTCCGCCACGACCTTCGTGACGACTAGTTTCCCCTCCTTGTATTCTTGGACAAGATGCCGACCGTCGGCTGGCCAGAGGTGGGCCTTGCCATGCCGCTTTCCCTTTGTGAATGCCACTTCGGCTTTTTTCCTTCCTTCTTCGCTCCATTGGATAATGGTTCCGTGTTTGTGTCCATTGACGAACGGAGTCTGCTGCTTTTTTTGTCCGTTCGTGTGCCAGGTTTGCCACAAGCCATCTGGTGTGCCATCTAGATAGTGTTCCTCTCGCAGGAGGAGCTCTCCTGTTTTGTCGTAGGTTTCCCAAGTCCCCATTCGTTTTCCGCGAGCGAATTCGTGGCGGGTCTTCAAGGTCCCGTCAGCGCGTCGGTTTTCAACCACCCCACTCAGCAACCCTTCTTCGTAGGAAACGCTCTTGGCTTCGGACCCGTTTTCATGGAAGTATTTCCAATCGTCGGCCGGTACACCACGATCAAAGTGCCCTTCGACAAAGACTTGTCCACTCTCGTAGAACTCGCGATAGACGCCATGGTTCTTGATGCTATCGTCGGAGTATTGAACCACGCTCCGCTCGATGCGCAAATTCTTTTTTGTCTCGGGATCGAAATACTCTTTGTGTAGGGTTGTTTTTACTTCTTTGGCGGCGATCACCGGTGGCGGATCGGGGAGAAAGATCGGGGGCCCCGTGTAAGGTTCGATGGTCAGACCCTCTCGCTGTGGTACGAGATCGGGAGTGTCGTCCGTTGGGATTTCTTCCGACAAGTCTTGGGCGAAGGCGAAGGCGGTAAGGAAGAGCATCGCACCGACGAACGCTGCACCGAAAGACCATGCACGGCGGCGGGCCAGGGTTGCCTCCGGAAGGGTTGTCTCCGGATTCATCGAATAAAAATCCATGCCGGTCTTGCCTGCGAAAGGGAGGAGAGGCCGCACGCCGCTCTCCATCAACGAGCGGCAGACGACCTGGAAGTCACCGACCCCAATTATGCCATACGATGGTCAAACCGTCCACGCTCGGGCCCGGTGCCCACCCACCGAGGGGCGACTTTGCGGACGGGACGGGCACGGTATTTCCTACCGGGCATTCCATCCATTGGGGACGACCGTCGCTTTGGAGGCGACGAAGATTCCATCGCGAAGGAAGCAATTGTGGGACAAATCGGCATCTTTTTTGCCGTCATCTCCTGCCAAGACCGCTCCCGCACCGACTCGCACGTTCTTGTCGATGATCGCTTGATCGATGACCGCTCCTTCGCCAATCCCAAGCCAAGGGGACCCTTCCACCGCATTTTGGGCCACCTTTTCCTGGGACTCGAAATAGTCGGCACCCATGACCACGGAATTGCGGATCGTGACATTCGCCCCGATCTGACATCGCAGGCCGATGATGCTGTTCTCGATCTTCGCACCGGAATGGATCGTACAGCCGTCGGCGATCAAGCTTCCCTTGATCTGGGCATCGTCTACACGCGTCGGTGGCAAGAAACGGGGGCGGCTGTAAAGGGGCGCATCGGCCATCGATAAATCGAAAGGCGCGTCGGGTCTGGTAAGGGCAAGATTGGCCTCGTAGAAGGAACGGATGGTGCCGATGTCTTCCCAGTAATCGTCGAAGGGATGGAGCTGCACGTGGCGACTGCGAATCGCTTGCGGAAGAATGTCTTTGCCAAAGTCGGGCTTGCTCGACTCGGTCAGGGCCTCCACCAGCCTGTCGGCGCTGAACAAATAAATCCCCATGCTGGCCATGCATTCCCGACCGTTGGCGGTGACGCCAAGAGAATCGATCCAGGCAGGGTCCATGGCGACATGGTCCAGCTCCGCCTCGGAGGTCGGCTTTTCGACGAAGTCAATAATCCGCCCCGACTTGTCGACCTTCATGATCCCCAGGCCAGTCGCTTCATGCCGATGCACCGGCTTGGCGGCCATGGTGACCGCCGCGCCGCTATCGACATGCGTTTGGAGCATCTTTTCGAAGTCCATTCGATAGAGCTGGTCGCCCGATAGGATTAAGACGTAGTCGACATTCGTGCGACTGAAATAGCGAAAGGTCTTGCGCACCGCGTCGGCCGTTCCCTGAAACCAATCGGCATCTCCATCGTCGGCGAGCGTCTGCTGAGCGGCGAGTATCTCGACAAACCCACCGCTAAAAGCGTCAAAGCGATACGTTCCACGAATATGGCTATGCAGGCTAACCGACATGAATTGGGTCAGCACGTAGCATTTGTTGATGCCACTGTTGATGCAGTTAGAAATGGGGATGTCGATCAGGCGATACTTGCCCCCGAGCGGCACCGCTGGCTTTGAGCGATGCGTCGTCAGGGGCTGGAGCCTCGTTCCACGTCCTCCGCCAAGAATCACTGCAACGACGTTTTTCATGAGTTGTTCCTCCCCTTGAGCGTTAGCCCTTCACCACAAAATTGACGAGCTTCCCTGGTACCACAATCAGTTTGATAAGTTCCTTGCCGGCGATCCACTCCGCCACCTTGGCGTCGCCACGAGCGGCCGCTTCGGTCGCCTCTTGGTCGGCACCGGCGGCAACTTCGACCCGGCTCTTTACCTTCCCGTTGACCTGAACCGGGATTTCAACCGTGTCGTCTTTGGCGAGCGCCGGATCCGACTCGGGCCATGGCTCGTACGCCAGTGTACCGTTGTGGCCCAGGGATTGCCACAATTCTTCGGCAATATGCGGCGCAAAAGGGGCCAGTAGCAGCACGAACGGCTCGGCGCACGCTCGTGGTACGCTCTGTTCCTTGGTGAAGAAGTTGACAAACTCCATCATCCGGGCGATCGCCGTGTTGAACGAGAGCGTGTCGATGTCGTTGGTCACCGCCTGAATCGTCTTGTGGAGCACTCGAAGTTGGTCGACCGTCGGTTCCGAATCGACGATGCCCGTGCTAAGCGACATGGTCTCGGCCCGTTCGTCAACGATCAGCCGCCACGCCCGGCCGAGAAAGTTGTAAACGCCGCTCACGCCTTGCATGTTCCAAGGCTTCGTCGCTTCGAGGGGGCCCATGAACATCTCGTAGAGCCGGAGACTGTCGGCACCGTACTCGCTGGTCACGTCGTCGGGGTTGATGACATTCCCCCGGCTCTTCGACATCTTCTCGTTGTTTTCGCCCAGGATCATTCCTTGATTCACCAGCTTCTGAAACGGCTCGCAGGTCGAGACGACGCCGCGATCGAAAAGCACCTTGTGCCAGAATCGGGCATAGAGCAGGTGCAGCACCGCGTGCTCTGCACCGCCGATGTAAAGGTCGACCGGCATCCACGCCTTTTCGATCTCCGGGTCGATCGGGGCGTTGCTGTTCTTGGGGTCCAAGAATCGCAAGTAGTACCAACAGCTGCCGGCCCATTGCGGCATCGTGTTGGTTTCGCGTTTGTACCGTTTGCCATCGATCTCCTGGTAGAGCCAGTCGTCGGGCGCTTTGTCGAGCGGCGGCTCGGGACGGCCGTGTGGTTTGAAATCGTCCAAGTGGGGCAAGTCGACCGGCAGCTCCGCTTCCTCCACCGCGCGGACGCGGCCCGTTTTGTTGCCGTCGGCGTCGAGTTCATGAAGAATAGGAAAGGGCTCGCCCCAGAACCGCTGCCGGCTGAAGAGCCAGTCGCGAAGTTTGTAGTTGACCGCCGCGCTCGCTAAGCCAGACTCGGCGAGCGACTCCGTGATCTTCTTCTTGAACTCTTGCGTGGGGAGGCCGTCGTAGTGGCCGCTGTTGACCGCAACCCCTTCGCCAGTGAACGCGCCGTCGCCCTTACTGGCTTCTTCTCGATCGAGCGCCTCGACCACCTCAATAATCTCGATCTCAAACTGTTTGGCGAACTCGAAATCCCGTTCATCGTGTGCCGGTACCGCCATGATCGCGCCAGTGCCGTAGCTTATCAGCACGTAGTCGGCGATCCAGATCGGCACCGGCTTGCCGCTCACAGGGTTGGTGGCATAGCTGCCGGTAAAAACCCCCGTCTTCTCCTTGGCGAGTTCCATGCGATCCATGTCGCTCTTGAACGAAGCTTGGCGGACGTACTCTTGGACCGCCTCGGCATGGTCCGCGGTGGTGAGACGATCGACGCAGGGGTGCTCGGGAGCGATTACCATGTAGGTGGCGCCGTAGAGAGTGTCGGGCCGCGTGGTGTAGACCCGCAGGACTTCCTCTTCTGGCTTGGCGGGGTAGCCTGACTTCGCACGCGACACCTTCCAGGCTTCGAACTCCGTCGATCGTTGGTCGTCGGCTACGGTTTTGCCGACGAAGAAATCGACCTCTGCGCCGGTGCTTCGGCCGATCCAATTTCGCTGGAGGGCTTTGATTCCTTCGTGCCAGTCGAGTCCTTCGAGGTCGTTCTCCAGCCGGTCGGCGTAGGCGGTGATGCGGAGCATCCATTGGCGGAGTGGGCGGCGCTCGACCGGGTGGTCCCCTCGCTCGCTCTTGCCGTTGATCACTTCCTCGTTAGCCAGCACCGTGCCCAGCGCCGGGCACCAATTCACCGGCGCTTCACTCTGGTACGCGAGCCGATGTTCGTCCCGATAGTTGGCAATCGCGTTCTCCCCCTCCGCTTGCGTCGTTGCCGGTATCGGTAGTTGGCTAATCGGCCGCCCCCGCTGCTCCTCGTGATCGAACCAGGTATCGAACAGTTGCAGGAAGATCCATTGCGTCCAGCGAAAATACTCGACATCGGTTGTCGCGATCTCGCGATCCCAGTCGTAACTGAAACCGAGCGACTTGAGTTGCCGCCGGAACGTTGCGATGTTTTGCTCGGTTTGCACGCGCGGGTGTTCGCCCGTCTTGATGGCATGTTCTTCCGCCGGCAGGCCGAAGGCGTCGAAGCCCATCGGGTGGAGCACCGACTTGCCCTGCATCCGTGCGGCGCGGCAAACGATGTCGGTCGCGGTGTACCCTTCGGGGTGACCAACGTGGAGCCCGCTACCACTCGGGTAGGGGAACATGTCGAGAGCGTAGAGTTTGGGACCTGGCTTCCCGTCCGCTAAAGCGGGCATCGCCGGGGCGGCGAAGGTTTGGTGGTCGTCCCAGAAGGCTTGCCACTTTGGTTCGATCGTTGCAAAGTTGTATCGAGGCATGTTTTCTTGATCGCAAAAGGGGTAGCGAGCCATGTGAGCCGGGCCGTCCCCGGCCCCGCGAAGAAACTCCGATTCTACCCGTTCCGCTACGAAGCGCAAACCGCCGCGCCCGTTGACGTTGGGGCGACTGGCGAACTACCATGGAACCTCTGTCTTCGGCCACGGATCGACAACGATTTGCACGGATCGCATGCGACCGGCTCGTCCCCATGTTTCCTTCATGCCGATTCGTGACCCCGTTCCATCTCCTGAAGTGTTCTAGGCGATCTCACCGTGGAAAAAACCAAAGTTGGTATTATTGGACTCGGCACCGTTGGTTCGGGTGTCGCGAAGCTCTTACTCGACCATGGTGATCGGACTGCCCGGCACGCGGGGCGGGTGCTGTGGCTCGAAAAAGCGGCGGTCCGCGATCTGGCAAAACCGCGAGGCTGCGACCTGCCCGACGGCATCCTGACCGACAACGTCGACCAGGTGATCGACGACCCCGAGATCGAAGTCGTCGCGCAGCTCATCGGCGGAATCGAACCGGCACGGACTCTCATGCTCCGGCTGCTCAAGGCGGGCAAAGATGTGGTGACCGCCAACAAGGCGCTCCTCGCCGAGCATGGGCCGGAAATTTTTGACGCCGCTCGTGAACTGGGCCGGAGTGTGGCGTTCGAGGCGTCGGTCGCGGGGGGGATCCCGATCATCGCCAACATTGGCCAGTGCCTCAGTGCCAATCAAATCACGTCGCTGCATGGCATCCTCAACGGCACGAGCAATTTTATACTCTCTAAGATGCACGATGGCGACGACTACGCCGCGGCGGTGTCCGAGGCACAGCGGCTTGGGTTTGCCGAGACCGACCCAGCGATGGATGTTGACGGTACCGATGCGGCTCAAAAGCTGGCGATCCTCGCCCACCTCGCCTTCGGCGCACGCGTCGATTGGGGCGATATTCCGCGCACCGGCATCGACACGCTCGACGTGGTCGACGTGAGGTTCGCCCAAGAGATGGGCTACAAAATCAAACTGCTGGCCGTGGCTGACTTGGTGGAAAGCGTTTCGGGGCAGGGGGGCTTGGAGCTGCACGTTTCGCCGACACTCGTCCGGGCCGGCAGCCCCTTGGCGGAGGTGAGCGGACCGTTCAACGCGGTGCGAGTCGATGCCGACGCGGTTGGTCGGCTCCTATTCTACGGCCCTGGCGCGGGGCAAATGCCGACCGCCTCGGCGGTGGTGGCCGACCTTATCGACACGGCGGTCGGTCGCACCAAACTGACATTTCAGACACTCGAACTCTGGTCGAACCGTGCCGCAAGAGTTTCTGCTGCCGCCTACGCTGGCGCGCGGGGCCGATTCTACTTTCGGGCGATGGTCGACGACCACCCAGGCGTCCTTGCCAAAGTGACCCAGGCCTTTGGCGACCACGACATCTCGATCGCCTCGGTCTTGCAGCACGAAGCGACCAGCCAAGGCGATCCCTTGCCGCTCGTCGTGATGACGCACGAAACGACCGAAGGCGCAGCGGCCAGGGCGTGCCAAGAAATCACCCGGCTCGATTGCGTGCGGACAGAACCGGTGCGGATGTGGGTGCGGGACTGACCGGGACTTCGGGGCGTGGAAGCGGGACTTAGAAAGGAGCGTGTTGGTTGGCCAAGAAAAGCATCGTTGGCGACGTGATCAATTTCGAGGGGATGGTTTACGGTCCAGCCAATGAAATGGGTGTAGTGGCAGTTTTTGCTAAGGCGTGCCATCAACTGGGGTTCATTATTGAGGAGATTCGTGCGGAGTTCCCGGATTGCACCGCTCGCAAACGGGTCGCCCGGGGCTGGGAACGCATACGCATTGAATTTGAGTTCAAGAGCAGCAATTTCCGAAAGCATGGGCACGATCCTGAAGGCTGTGAGTTGATCGTCTGCTGGGAGCACGATTGGCTCGAATCGACGGTCGCCGTATTGGCTTTGAAACCGTACATCGAACAGCAGCAAGCGAACGTCTCGGCCCCGCTCAATCGAGTGAGAATCGCGGATCCGGTAGAGATTCGCCGCGCGACGTTAAGCGATGGCGGAATCAAGAATGGCTACATCAACATCAAACCGATCGACGAATTTTGGCCAGAAGAATGCCTGGGCGGCAACGTGGAAACCGCTCCCAAGCATCTGATCGTGGAGTTTCAAGGCGTCGGTCGAATCGCGACCGACATCTCGGGTCGGCACAAAACCTTCCGCGGCGCCCATCGGGAGATCCGGGAGTTCTTCGGCAAGCACGAACTGATAGCGGGGCAGGTCGTTGAAATCATTCGTTTGACGGAGTACGAATACAAAGTACGCCCTGGATCGGGCGCTTGACGGCGAATCTCCAAGTCACGCTTGGCGGTAGCCCACTACTTTTCGATTATTCGTGTAATTCTATTTCTTCGTCACCATGTTCACGAGTCGGAAGAAGGAACCACGCATCGGACGAATGGAGACGTCCTCTTTGCCGCGATTCGCAGTTCTTCCTGCCTCGGCTTCCGTGAACGGTTCCTTCTTTCCGCGGAACCGGCAAGTGAGCAGGCGGCCTCGGCAGAGAGCCCCTAGCTTTATTGGATCCTGCAAATCGCGAAGTAACATGGAGACCCCGCCCGTGGGCCATCCCCCAACTCGGGTCGGGGCCCAAGCTGCTATCGTTGGTGCGACTTGGGTCGTGGAGCCAGGAAGTACCCGACTCCACTCAGCAGTGCCGACACACCCGCCAAGACAAGGGCTCCGTTGCGGTATAACCGTTGTTGTGCCGCAATGCGTTGGATGTGGTCGCGTTCGGGCGTCTCGAAGACGAGGAAGCCACGGTCGGCGAGTCTGGAATAGTCGAGTTGCCAGAGTCGCCACAAATCGACTGGAGCACTCTCTTCGAGGTGTGCTGCGAGTTCCTGCTTCGATTGCACGGGATCTAAGTGGGGCACCTCGGGCTCGGTCGCCCAGAAATAGGCCGCCGCCACCAAGAAACCTACTGCGGCGATGATCCCCGCCGAGGCAATGGCTTGACGGAGGCCCCACGTTGGAGAGTTGCCCCGCACCTCCCCTTTGCCGGTGGGGTTTTCTTGCCCAATCGGCAGGTATCGTAATTTGCCTAGTGTCGGAACGTCCAGCAGGTTGCCGCACTCGCAACGTATCCGATTTCCTGCCTGTTTCGGGGAAACAGGTGGTTGTTTTCCGCAGTCGCATTGCAGTAAGTACTTTTCAGCCATGTTCTGTGTGTTCCAGTCGAGGGACCGCGACGGCCGCCGATTGCGAGCTTCCCTAACGGAGGGCAGCCTGCGCGTTCACGCCCCAGATTTCCAGCGGGAGTCCGAACAATCGTAGTGGGGGCGACGTAAGTGTTACCACTGAACCATCTTAACTCCCGTCTCGATAAGAGGCCGAAACAAACATCTGCCTGTTGGGGCGCTTGTTATTTCATTGAGAGCCATCGCTACTTGATAGTTTACGGCCATTTTCCCATTTTTCCTATGGACCGGAACGCAATACTGTTTACAATTATAGGGCCTGTCAATAGCACGGGTGGAGGAGTCTGCGGGGAGTTGCAGGTTCTGTGTTTTACTGCTGAAGGATCGGGAAGGTGATGGTTTTTTTGGCCCTTCGTTTTTCGACACTTCCATGTCTAGCGATGATGGATGGCGTGGCAAGGGGTCGATGCAGGTGATTGGAAAGGTGGGTGGGGGTCCGTTCGCGACGGGTGAGGTCGATAACTTTGCGGAGCCACTCTCTATCCAAGAGGCTCGCGACGATCCCCGTGCGATTTTGCTTGCCCTTCTGGGAGTTTTCTTCGGAAAAATCCGAGAAGAGGGAGGCCGCAGCTGAACGTCGTAGTCGGTTGTTCATGAGGCTTGGAAAAAGCGGTCACGGGAAAAGGGACGGTCCTGTGCCGATAAGCAAGGGAGTATGGCGCGGTCGTTGGACGATGGAGGCATCGGCCCAACCGTTTCCGCGCCTAACTCACTGGGTTTTCTGGCACTGGGTTTTCGTTTTCAGGTGGTGTGGGCTTTACAGGTGGTGTAAGTGCAAAGGTCTCTCGAAATAGAAACTCTTACCAAATGTATTTGCAGGCCGACCGACCGGGTGCTTAGTGTTAAGATTAGTTGTCGACAGCTTGGCAACCCGATAGAAGGGGTGCGGAGAGGGTTGGCACAAGGATCACATTTTTTCGAGAATCGCAGCCGGCGTCCTGTCGCACGGCATTTTCGGTAAATAGGTAGGAGCTTTCACTTTGTACGATACCATGCAAGAACCGGCCCTCGCCAACGATAGAGATGTGGCCAGTGACGATGTTACCCAGTTGTCGGGGCGGTTAGGCGACACGGGCGGCAGCGACGACATCCCTTCGGCCCTGGCCAGTGCTGATCGTAGTGCCGAGACGGAAGGCCCACTCGATGGCACCGATAATGAGTCGTGGTCGGATGACCCGGTGCGAATGTACCTGACGCAGATGGGCGAGATTCCGCTCCTCACCCGGCAAGAGGAAATCTCGCTCGCTCGACGCATCGAGACAACCCGGGCTGCCTTTCGCCGAAAGCTACTCGCTTGCGACTACGTGATCCGCAGCGCCGTGAAAGTGCTCACCCGAGTCCACCGAGGCGAATTGCCATTCGACCGCACGGTACAGGTGTCCGTGACCGATCGTCTTGAGAAAGAGCAAATCCTGGGCCGGCTGCCTCACAATCTGCGGACGCTGGAGGTTCTGCTCGAACAGAATGCCGACGACTACCGCACGGCCACGAGCAAGTCGATCAAGATGAGCGAGCGGCGCGCCGCCTGGGCTCGGCTCAGTCGTCGCCGTTGTCGCGCGGTAATCTTGGTGGAAGAGCTGGGCCTTCGGACGCAACGCATCGAGCCGATGATCGACCAATTGGCGCAGTTCAGCGAGCGAATCGACCAGCTCAAGCGACAGCTTGCGCGAATGAAGAAGCAGCGACGCTCCGCGTCGGAACGCCGGCCCGTGCTGGTCGAGTATCGCAATATTCTTCGCACGCTACAAGAAACGCCGATGAGCCTTCGCCATCGGGTGCGTGATTTGCGAGAGGTTTACGATCGCTATCAAACGGCAAAACGAGGGCTCTCCGAGGGCAACCTGCGGCTCGTTGTCTCGATTGCCAAGAAGTATCGCAATCGCGGGCTGTCGTTCCTCGACTTGATCCAAGAAGGCAACGCCGGGCTAATGCGAGCGGTCGACAAATTTGAATACCGCCGTGGATTTAAGTTCTGTACGTACGCCACTTGGTGGATTCGCCAAGCGATTACCCGCGCCGTGGCCGACCAAAGCCGCACGATTCGTATCCCGGTCCACATGGTCGAGACGATGAGTCGAGTGCGGAATGTGTCGCGCATGTTGCTCCAGCGCTTGGGGCGAGAACCCTCCATCGAAGAGACGGCCCACGCGGCCGAATGCACGATCGAGGAGGCCCGTCGCGTTCTGGCGATGAGCCGGTATCCGATCAGCCTCGACCGCCCGGTTGGCAACAGCGAAGACAGCCACTTTGGCGACCTTCTGCCCGATGGCGGTGCCGAGAGTCCGGCGATCGGAGCCGCACAGGAGATGCTTCGCACTCGTATCACCACGGTACTCAAAACCCTCAGTTACCGTGAGCGAGAGATCATCAAGCTCCGCTATGGCCTGGGCGATGGCTACAGCTACACGCTCGAAGAGGTCGGCCACATCTTCAAGGTCACCAGAGAGCGTATCCGCCAAATCGAAGCCAAGGCGGTCCGCAAGCTCCAGCAACCGAGTCGAAGTGCCGAATTGCTTGGGTTCCTCGACTGAGCGGTGAAAGGCGAACATCCCGATTCGACCCAGAGCCCCGACCAAGCTTGGTCGGGGCTTTTTTGCAATATGTCCCATTTCCTCGATAACCTCTGGCAGACGACCCTCGAGCTTGCCCCGTGGTTGCTGCTCGGTGCATTCGTGGCGGGGCTCTTGCATCTACTCTTGCCCACCAACTTTATCGAACGGCAGCTTACCGGGCGGTGGAGCGTACTCAAGGCGGTGGCGCTCGGCGTGCCACTCCCGCTCTGTTCGTGCGGTGTGATTCCGATGGCGGTTGGCATGCACCAGAAGCGGGCGAGTCGCGGAGCGACTGTCGGGTTCCTTATCTCCACACCGCAAACGGGGGTCGATTCCATTCTCGTGAGCGCCGCGATGCTCGGCTGGCCCTTCGCACTGTTTAAAGTGCTCGCCGCGCTGGTGACCGGTGTCGTCGGCGGACAGATGACGAACCTACTCGATAAAGGTGAGCCCTCGCTGCCGATCGTGTCTTCCTCGCCAGCCACGGGCGCAAGGCGTCGGTCGCTCCGAGCCCTCATCGAACACGCGATCGAGATCCTCCACTCGATCTGGGGCTGGCTTGTGGTTGGCGTCGTGGTGTCGGCTTGGATCAGCACGGTGATTCCCAAGTCCGCCTTCGATGGCTTGGCAGCTTACGGCGGATTAGCGGCCATGGGCGTGGCGCTCGCCATCTCGCTTCCACTCTATGTCTGCGCAACCGCCTCGGTGCCGATCGCCGCAGCACTGGTCCATGGCGGGCTTCCGCCTGGCGCCGCGCTGGTCTTCTTGATGGCAGGACCAGCGACCAACCTCGCAACCATCGGTGCCGTGCATCGGACACTTGGCATGCGTTCGCTGGTCGTTTACCTCACGACCATTATCGCTGGTAGCATTTTGGGCGGAGTGTTATGCGACCAAGTACTCGTCTCCATCCGTTCGGAGCACCTATTGCACGAGCATCTCCCCACTTGGTGGAACGTGGCGAGCGCTTGGTTGCTGGTTGCCCTCATTGCTTGGTTTGCTATCACAGACCTGTTTCGCAAGTTCCGCAGTGCGTCGCCACTCGCTCGCGAAGGGGAAGAGGCCATCACCCTGCCTGTCGCCGGGATGACTTGCGACGGCTGCGTGGCAAAAATTGAGAAGAGGCTTCAGCGAGACACGCACATCCGCTCCGCCAGGGTGACACTCGCCCCGCCTGAAGCAACGGTCGTGGGCACCGCTTCCAAGCAGCAAGTCGAGGCGCTCATCGAAGAGGCCGGTTTCCGAGTCCCCTGATCGCCCCTTCCATGGCCACCCCCGATCGCTGGCCTCTTCATGGGTGAAGGAACTCGGCTCGCGAAGAGGCCAGCAATCCAGGACGCTTGCAAAGTCGCCGAATAAAAAGAAACCGCCAAGGACGCCAAGTCGCCAAGAAGAGTTGGAGGAGAGAGGCAACCGTTTACCGAATCGGAGGCAGGGAAAACCACGAATTCGTGCGAATCGATACGAATAGCGGCAAAAGGACACCAACTATCTCTTTGGGTTCGTGGTTTCTTTCTTTCGACTCGCGAACGGTGACAAGATTAACAATCCGGGGTGGTTGACAATCACCCGCCTCTTCCCTATCTTCACACTCCTTGCGTGCGTTGGTGATCGGTTGTGCGAGCTATTTTGCCGACCGACAAACAGGGAACTCCGGTGCGATTCCGGGACGGCCCCGCCGCTGTGACCGAGTATTTCCTTGCGAATCGTTCTTGTTTGGCCATTGTTTGCCCCGGTGCCCTCTTTGGGTTGCCTCGGTGAATGAGAAGGCCGCATTCGCGAGACTCGGGAGTCAGAAGACCTACCAACGCGTGGTATGTGTGCTTTCTCTAGGGAAGGAAGCCGCGTAAATTTCCGTTTTCTTTGACGCTTGCGTCGATATCGATTGGAAAGTTGCCCCAGGTGTTGGTGCGCCGTTGCACTCACCGAGCCTTGGGTGTCGCTGCCCGGCCCGATTGCGTAAGCCAGAAATGGTCCAACGTGTTTTTATTTCTTGGCAGCGGCTCACGCCATGCCCCGCTTCGTGGTTTTACGCTGGTCGAGCTATTGGTCGTGATTGCGATCATCGGTGGACTGGTTGGCTTGCTGCTACCAGCGGTGCAGGCTGCGCGGGAGGCGGCCCGACGAACGAGTTGCCAAAACCATTTGCATCAAATGGGGGTCGCGCTGCAATCGTATCACAGCAGCCATGGGAGGCTGCCAATCGGCTGCGTTGAATGGCGGCCATGGCGGGGCACCGACCAGCGGCAACTCGCTTGGTCGGTCTACCTGCTGCCTTACTTGGAGCAACAATCGCTCTACGATGGGCTTGACCTTGCTAAACCTTTCGACGATCCCGCGAACGCCGACGCGGCGGCGACTCTGCTGCCTGTCTTCGTCTGTCCCAGTAGCCAGCGCGTTGAACCCACCGAATCGCCACGCGGACCGAGTGACTATGGTGGCATGTATGGCGAACGCATCACCAGTCCCAACAGCCCGCCGAAGGGAGCGATGCTCATCGATGTGGCCGTTAGTTTTCGGAAGATCACCGATGGCACGTCGAAAACGATCGTCGTCGCCGAGGATTCTAGGTTTGGCGATGGCGAGTGGATCAATGGGCGGAATATCTTTGATCAGGCATTTGCTATCAACTCGGCACCTGCTTTCGAGAACGACATGCGAAGCGAGCACCCTGGGGGCGCACAGTGCGTGCTGGCCGACGGGAGCGTTCGTTTTTTAGCGGAAACATTAAACCTTAACGTGCTTGCGGCATTTTGTACGCGAGCAGGAGGAGAAATAACCGATGATTTTTAGTCTCCGGCGTCTGTTCGCGTCGATTTTCGTCCCGCTGTTAGTCAGTGTTACCTGGGTGACGGCGGTCGCGGCGCAGAGCACGGTCACGTTTGAAGGGCTTTCGTTTCCGGAGGGACAAGACTTCTACAATGGCGCCGATGGGGCGGGGCATTTCTTCAGCGATGGGGCGCGATTCGAAAATGCCTTCACCGACTTCGGTACGTTCACCGCCTGGGAAGGATTTGCCTACTCTCGCGTTACCGACAACACGACGCCTGGGTTCCAGAACCAGTATAGCGCGTTTCCTGGCGGCGGTGCGGACGAGTCCGTCGGCTATGGCGTCGCATTCAGCGGCGCGGACGCGGGGGGGAGTGTGGCACCGACGCTCCGCCTTCCTGGCTTTGCCCAGCCGCTGTCGATCAAGGTCACCAATACCACCTTCGCGGCCCTTTCGATGCGAGATGGGGATGCGTTCGCGGACCCTTTTGGAGGTCCGAATGGTGAGGAACCCGACTTTTTTCTACTGTCGGTCCAAGCGATTGACGCCAATGGTCAAACGGTCGCACAGCTCGATCCCTTTCCTCTTGCGGATTATCGTTTTGAGGAGAGCGACGACGACTACATCGTGGATCAATGGGTCGAACTCGATCTGCGCTCGCTGCGAGGGCCCGATGTGGTCGGCTTGGAGTTGCGGTTGGAGACTTCCGACATTGGGTCGTTCGGTCCCAATACGCCGATGTACGTGGCCATCGATGATTTGACTTACGATGTCGTTCGCTCAGGCGATTTTAATGGCGATGGGAGGGTCGACGCTGCCGACTACACGGTGTGGCGAGATACCCTCGGGCAATCGGTCGCCTTGGAGGGCGCGGGTGCCGATGCCGACTTCAGTGGCGTCGTCGACGTTGCGGACTACGCGATCTGGAAGCAGCGTTTCGGCACGACGTATCCGATGCCTTCCCTCGCTGCGTTCACGGTCCCGGAGCCGAAGACTCGCCTGCTGATCGGTTTGGCTATGTTTGCGGTACTGTTTTCTCGTTGGAGGTTTCGTTTTTTGCACCTTGATGGAAAGGCTGGAGTTCACATGTGTCGATTTAGTTATGGTGGTGTCGTTGTAGGGTGCCTCTTCGCTGGCACGGCTTGGGCAGGACCCTTCCCGTCGTTTAGCGACGTGACTTCTCAAGTCCAGCCAAGCGACATCGTGGCGTGGGCGACTTCGGTCGACGACTATTCTCCCTCGCCGGGTGTTGACGATGACTTCGACAACATAGCGAGCGCCCTGGGTCCTGCGGATTCGTCGATTGTCTCGCTTGGCGACCTCGACGCGACCCAAATCGGTGCCGGTGTCGCGCCAGGCACGATAACGGTGCAGTTCAGCGCCACGATTTTCGATGGCCCGGGAGCTGATTTTGCTGTGTTCGAGAATGCCGGCACTTTCTTTACGGATCCCTACGTCTTCGCCGAGTTGGCCTACGTTGAGGTCTCGTCCAATGGAACCGACTTTGTTCGTTTCGCCTCCACGTCGCTCAACATCGAGCCCGATGCCAACGGCGAGCTCGACCCCGACGAACTAGCCGTCCCTTTTGGCCGTAGCTTTGCAGGAGCCGATACCACCAACATCGACAACCTGGCAGGCATCCACCCGGCCGGCATCGGCACGCCGTTCGATTTGAGCGAACTCACCAGTGATGCCGATGTCCTCAGCGGCCTTGTCGACTTGAATTCGATTCAGTACGTGCGGCTTGTTGACATCCCAGGCAACGGCGCGTTCCTCGACGCTGCCGGCCGTCCGATTCTCGACACCTGGCTTTCAGCCAGCAGCGGTGGGTTCGACCTTGACGCCGTGGGAGCGATCCATGTCGTGCCGGAACCAAGCACCCTCGTGCTCGCGCTTTTGGCCTCGATTGCCCTCACCGCCGGTTGTCGATTACGATCGTAGGGTGAGCCCCCTCGACGAAACGAATCCGAACGCGATGGAAGCCCTGAATGCACGGGCGTGGGACGTGCTAGCGCGGCAAGGTGCCGCGCTGGCGACTCCCGCGAGCGATGAAGAAATTGCGAATCCACTGGCGACCGTCGATCCGCTTGGTTGGCTCGGCGAGAGTATCGCCGGCGCAAAAGTTCTTTGCCTCGCGGCAGGTGGGGGCCGGCATAGTGCGCTCTACGCGGCGGCAGGTGGTGAAGTCACCGTGCTCGACATTAGCCGTGAGATGCTCCGAATCGATACCCAAGTGGCGGCGGAGCGCAAACTCCGCGTGCGGATCGTCGAGGGATCGATGCTCGACCTTTCGGTGTTCGCCGAGGGAGAATTTGATCTCGTGATCCAGCCGGTGAGCACCTGTTACGTTCCCGACGTGTGCGAGGTGTATCGGCAAGTGGCGCGCGTGACACGGGCCAACGGATTGTATGTCTCGCAGCATAAGTCGCCGGTCAGCTTGCAGGTTGGTGCCGCACCCGCGATGAGGCAAGCGGACGGCTATCGACTGACGGAACGCTACTATCGTGATGATCCACTCCCAGCTGGTGGCGATTCGCACAGCCTTTCTCGATTGCGCGAGCCGGGTACCCAGGAATTTCTCCACCGCTGGGAGCAACTCCTCGGCGGGATGTGTCGCACAGGGTTTGTCGTGGAGGACCTTGTCGAACCGATGCACGCCAAGCCGCATGCGGCGGTGGGGACGTTTGCCCATCGTGCGCAGTACATCGCCCCCTACGTGAGGATCAAAGCAAGGCGCGCGGGCAACCCTCTCCTCTAGCCGGGCCGCCACGAGGGCCGTGCGTCAAGTTGTGGCAAGATGACGGCTAAGGCGAGGACTCCCACTTGGACCGTATGGATAGAAGCGTATTCCTCGAAATCGCCCGCGATCCCGTTCGCAAGAGCCGTTAACAGGGCTGCTCCGAGGAGGAACACCGAGAAGGTCCCTAGCGTGGTCCGCCGTGCCAGCAGGAGTTCCGACGCGAGCAGCGCAAGCAGCGCGCTCTGCGCGATTGCCGCAACGACGAGGTTGAAATTGATTTTTTCCAATTCAGGTAGTGCTCTACGAACGACGGTCGATGCGAGTGCCACGAGAGACATGATCACCAGTAAATGCATCACTCCAAATCGAGGGATCGAGGTGGCTTGGCGGTAGTACCAAGCCTTGGCCCTCTTCCACACGCCGATCAGTAAAGCCGTCAAAATCGCATGGGTGAGGAAGATCGTCACGAACAGGGGTGCCTGAGAGGGCTCGACGGAGGCTCCTGCCGCGATCGAAAGCCAGCCCCCGATGGCGGCGGCGGTGAAGAAGGCCCCGAGCAGCTTCTTCCATCGACGCCCCTTTCCAGGAGCCATGGCCCAAGTGACCGCAGCCCCCACTTGGCCGAAGGCGAGCCCAATAATCGCCGCTCGATAAACGGGCGAAGAAGCGAGCTGCCCTGCGAGGAGTGCTAGATCGGCCACGACGAATAGGGCCACGACAGAGCAGGTCATCGGACCGAAATGCCAAGGGGAATTCGAGGAGATATCGGGAACGGGGGCATCGGAGCGTATCACGAAAATGTCCAGTCGATAGGAGACCAACATTGCAACGGGCGGGAATCCCAGTAAGAATAGCGTATTCCTCCGACGGACCCAACCAAGGAGGGGAGAGGGTGCCCGTTGCCTATTGCCTAACAGGTTTCCGTGTGTCGAGTCCTTTGCTCAACGAAAAATGTTGCTATCTCGCCGAGTCGGTGGCGGGGGATCCGACGCACTACATGTTGGAGCAGGCGCTCGCGCAGGCGGAATTGGAGTGGCGGTTTTCGTCGTTCGAGGTTCCGCTGGAGGATCTGGCTACGGCGCTCGCCGGCCTAGAGATTCTGGGGTTTCGTGGCGTGAAGCTAGCCGACCCGTTTCGCACGCCGGCCGTGGACTTGGTTGGGGCGGTGACGCCACGCTCCCGGCGAGCGGGCTCCGCCAATTGCCTGACGATGCACGATGGACAGCTCATGGGGGACGACACCTACGGTGCCGCGTTGGTAGAGGCGATGGGGGGAGTCGAAGCCATCGCTGGAATGGAAGTCGTGGTGATTGGCGCCGGGCAGAACGCCCGCTCGATAGCGGCAGCCGTATCGGCTTCCGAGGCGTCCCTTTTGCATGTGGTGGGGGAAGAGAAAGAGGAAGACCAGCTTGCCGAATTGGCTGCGGAGATCGCTGACGACGGAGAGCAGACACAAGTCGCGTTGCTGCTGACGAACAGCAACAGGGTCGAGGTGCCTCAGGGAGTCCGTTTAGTGGTGTTTGCCCCCGCGGAGGGGGATGCGCCACCTCGACTGGTGATCGACCCGGAGTCGGCTAGCCAGCGAATGACCTTCGTCGACACGCGGCTTCGCGGTTCGCCGACAGGTTTTCTTAAATTTGCTGCAGAATTTGGCGCGACGGGAATCGACGGTGTCGACTTGGCTGCTAGAGAAAACGCCCTGACGCTCGAATCATGGACCGGCTTGGAGTTCGACCGCGCGCCGCTACGTGAACTTGCCGAAGAGTTTTTGGGCGTATGACCGTAACGATCGTTGATGCACCAAAAAATAATGAGCAAAGCATGGCATCCGGATTCTTCATCACGGGCACGGGCACCGAGGTCGGCAAGACGTACATTGCGGCACGGATGGCGCAAGATCTCACCGCCGCAGGCAAGCGAGTCGGTGTTTACAAGCCGGTCGCAAGCGGATGTCAGGTGGGGGAAGGGCCCCACCTTGTCTCCGACGATGCCGCTAGGCTCTGGGAAGCGGCCGGCCGGCCGCTGACTCAGGAGCAGGTCTGCCCACAGAAATTTGTCGCCCCCGTTGCGCCGAACGTCGCGGCTCGACTGGAAGGCCGGCAGGTCGACGCAAAGCTTCTGCGCACCGGTATCGAGCCGTGGCTCGACGCGTTCGATGTCGTATTGGTCGAGGGGGCGGGCGGATTGATGTCGCCGATCTCGGAGGAGGATTTCAACGCCGATTTGGCCGCCGACCTCGGCTTCCCGCTAGTGGTTGTCGCCGCAAATCGTCTCGGTGTGATTAATGACACGCTACAAACCCTTATTACCGCAAGCGTCTTCGGCGAAGGCCTTGAAGTGGCGGGAGTCGTCCTCAATCAGGTCACCGAGGCGGACGATGACGCAAGCCTCGCCAGCAATGCCGACCAACTGCGCGAGCATCTTCGGGTACCGCTGTTGGGGGATCTGTCATGGCACGGGCGTTTCAGCGAGCCAGTAACGCGATGGTTCCCTTCCGAAGAGGCTAACCAAGGCGGGTAAAGGGTGCTCGTCGGCTACTGCCCACTCCCTACCGCCAACGGCTCCTTCGATTCGTTCCTCCGCTCTTCGGCCATGGAGGTGTCGATCGACAGGCGGATCTTGACACTCCAGCGGCCTTGCTCGTCAGCTTGCAGGATCCAGTGGGGAAGGAGGACCACCGATTGGTGGACTAACTCAAAACCCCCTTCCGATTGGCTGACCGTGGCGACGGGGAAGGTCCAGATCGAAGTCGGCCGATCGACGGAGAGTCCGCAGTCGATGCCGAGCCACTCGTCGGTCAGGTGAAGGCGTTCGATATCCATCCGATCAAGGCGTTCGCCAAGCTGGCCGATCGATTGTCCATCGCCCTGGTGAAAGTACCGGTCGTCCGCGCCGGCTGGAAGGCCGGCAAAGTTGAATTCGACGCCGAAATGGAAGGGCTGATCGTTTGGAAGGCCCTCAATGAGGTAGGCGACTTCCAGCTCGCTGCCCCCTTTTTCAAGCGTGATGCCCTTCGTGAGCCGGATTGGCGAACCGTCGACATGGCCATCGCGCGACATCATCAGTTGCATCCGGTCGGGGCTTCGCCGTAGCTTGGCATCGAATTGCCCCGAGACAAAGTCGCCCTGCTCACGGTACTCGCCTGTTGTGATCGCGTCGAGCGACACGTCGAGATCAAAGAAGTGATCGACGAGGCTCTTGCGGAGGTAGCTATCGTAAACGACCTCTTTGTCGAGACCCTCCTGCTTAAAAACGACCCGGTCGTGGATGCTCGACATATCCGAGTTATTTTCGGTCGGACCGGCAAGCACCTTGCGGTGGTACGCTTCGGGCCGGCGGGCGAGCGTGGCGAGCAGGTTGTGGCAGATGGATCGAACGTCGAGTTCGTAGAGTGACCCGCCACGTGCTGGAGCGGCGAGCGCGACAAGCCGATTGCTCGCGAGCCGAATCTCTTGCCGGCCATCAAGGTTGTAGTCCGCCGCATCGAGCTCCACCCATCCCTCCGCCTCGACGCCTCGGCCCTGATACTCGTCGAGGAGATTTTCAGCGGCGATTAAGTGCTGGTAAATGGCATTGCGAAGGTGGGGCAGGTAAACGCCGCCAAACGCCCCGTGCCAATAGCTACAATTGCACTGCCCGCGATAGAGCTCGGTTTGAGCCTCGTCGAGGAGAGGGCTTTGCTCGCCTGCCTCACGGAGTTCCTCCAGACGCTGGCTGACCATCATCATCCGCGAGTACATTTCGTCCGTCTCGGGATACTTCACCTTGAAGTTTCTCCAGAACCCGCCACGTACGAAGGGTGTCACCGGCTCCCAGAGATTCTCGCCAGCGTACTGGTGCTTCACTTCCTCGAACCGCTCTTGTTGTTTAGCAGGGAGAGACCATTCGGTCATCTCACGGTAGCTTGCCTCCGGGATGTAGATTTTCCCGAGAGGGGCCACCGACGCGAGCGCCTCACTTGGCGTCGTGACGTGAAGCCAATCACCATTTTCCACCAAGGCGTCGAAGAACCGCCGGAGCCAGCCATTCTCGTAGACATGCGTGTGCGTGTCGGGCCACGTGCCGAGCTTCTCTCCATCGTCGCCAAAGGCCACGATCGCATTGGACTGTGCTTCGGCGATGCCACGGAGATAGTCGATCGTCTCGTGGGGCTCGGCGAATGGAATCGTGTACCGGAGCCGCTCGCTGCCGGGCAAAACGCTCAGGAGCTTCCCCTCGTTTTCGGTCGTGTAGTAGCCATGGAGTTGGTCTTCGCTCCAGCCGGCATTCTTGAAATGGAAGTCGTCCAGCACCGTGTAACGAATCCCCGCGGTCGCAAGGTCGCTGGTGAGCGATTGTTCCCAAACCCGTTCCGGCATCCACATCCCCTGCACGTCCGCACCGAGTCGCTGGTTAAGCCACTTCGTGTAGGAAGTGATCTGCCCCACCCGATCGCGGGGGGGGATCATCGTCAGGATCGGCTCGTAGTAAGCCCCGCCGATGATTTCGAGCCGCCCTGCCGCCACCAATGCTGCAAGTCGGTTGACGTACTCTGGGTGGTTTGCGTCGAGCCATTCCATGAGCGATCCGCTCGTGTGCAGCGCGATGCGAAGTGACTCGTAAGGCTCGAAGACGTCGAGGAAAGGCAGGTAACTATCTTGGTACGCCTGCTCAAAAACGCCATCAAAGTTGCCGATCGGCTGATGGTTGTGCAGGATCAGGAGGAGCCGAAGCGAAGAACTCATAAAAAATGCAAGTCGTTAGGAAGATGCGGATGGGGAGGATCAGCAGGCGTAGCAGAGTCGGGGCGAACTCAACTGATCGTACCGAAAATCGGGGATGCCGGCTACATGAGCCGGCACGATTTACAGAACATTCATGAAGGTAGCACACGGCTTGATTTGCCTACTCGGCAAAGTCAGCGGAGCTGGCTGCAGGCTTTTTAATCGGCAGAGTCGCCGCCGCAATCGCCAGCGTTTTGCCATCTGATTCGCGCGGTATGGTGGTACAGAATAACTCGCCTACCAAATTAGCGTCATCGCTGGCGCTATGAGGGCGAAGGCGACGCCCGCGAGGTGGGCATCAGCTCCTTGAGGGAAAAGGAAGCGGGATAGAATGGGCGCCGAGATCGCTGTGAGAGCAGCCCGCAAATCCCGAAATAGACGCAGTTCAGACCGATCTTCACGTGCCGGAGTGCCTTGGGTGGATCAGCTCTTCATTCTAACCAGTTCTTCCGCAGCTGGGTAACAAGCCTCAATCGAGCCAATCTTGCGCCTCAAGCCGTTCGGGTACGTAAACCTCCGTGACGTAGCTGATGTCCTTCGAGATGAGTGATTCGACTTCCAGCTTAAAGTCGTTTTTTAGCATTCGCTTGATTTCCGTTTGCCACTTTGGTTTTTTCTCGAACCAAGGGTATTTGCCAATCTGCTTGGCCCGCTTGCGATCGGTATCGGTCAGCGCAATTTTCACACTCTCGGCCAAGTCGCACCGATCGTAGTCGATGCTCCGCAGGCCGAGGTACTTCGCTTCAGGAATCGCCATCCGGCCCGACTCAAACGCGAGGTTAATCGAGCCTTGTTTGATGACACTGTAGATGTAGTATCCCCACGGATCGTTATCCAAGACGCAGTAGACTGGCAGCTTCAGCTCATGGTGCAGCCGGTTGAGCATTCGTCGCACGCCGCGCGGCGGCTGGCCCGCGCCGTGGGTAAGGATGCAGTTGTGAATCTCCCAGAACCGATCTTCGTTGAATCGCTGCCAGACCGTTCCTTTTTCAACATGCAAGATGAACTTGGCGTCGCACTTCTTGCGGTCGAGTTCAATCACCTCGGGCTCAACAATGGACGGGATCGCATAGCCTCCCGACCCCATCCGGCTGCAATTGATCGTATCGCCCCGATCGATGAGCGTGATGTTGCCGACCATTGCCCCACGATTTTCGGCATACAGATGCAGCTCCTCGCGAATCGATGTGAGCAGCACTTCGACGTCTTCAATGATGGTATCGCACTCGTTCTGTTCGTCGAACGTGTTTTCCTTGGTCTTCTCAATCGTATGCTTGAGCATGTAATAGAGACCTCGAAGGCTGGTTGTCTTGCCTTGGTCGAGCAGTTGCTTGCAGCCGCTGGCGACCAGCATGGTCCGCATGTAGGACTTCGCCTGGGAGAGGTCGAACAGTTGCCGGCGGTTTTTGCCGTTCCCCATTTCGATGATCCGCTTGCGGGCGGAGTAGCGGACGTTGGAGAGGGTCCGGCTGGGGATATCGACATAAGGATCGCGCCGCCCCTTGGCCGCCTTGACGACCCCGTCGGCTAGCCCCACCAGCGACGCCATGGTCTTCTTGTCACGAGGCGAGAGTTTGACCGGCTTTTTGGGAGCACGAACGATTTTCGAGGGGCGTTTTTGAGGCATGATGGTTTGGTTTGTGATTTTGTTTCACGCAAAGGCGCGGAGTCGCAGAGACGTTACGGCAGCGCTTCCACATTCGCGATGGTGACGAGTTTTTCGATCAGCTTTTCCTCCTTGAGTTCCGATACGCCGAACTGAAAACTATTCATCGCCTTTCTCAGGTCGTCGAACCAGTCCAGTGACGTGAGGGCGATAGGGGGATCGAAACATGTTCCTTGCCCTTGCGCAAAGTGTCTCAGCGAGTCGTCGCCTGTGTCGCCCGTTTCGGTCACGCGAAAGAGGCTGCACAAAGAGTATTTCCTTGGCTTCGAACCTTCTCCGGCGATCATCCAGATAAGGTGGCCCTCGAATCGCTTTGTTGACTTGTTGGTGAGCACTCGCGACGCAGTGGCCGGCTCGAGTGGCCGCCCCATTTTCTCGGTGTTGTGATATCCGATGAAATGCCGATTGTCAGCACCCATGAAACTCCCCAATTCTTTTTTGCGCCTTCGCGTGAGACTCTTCGCTCGCATTCCAAAGGCGACCGAACAGTTTCGAGAACACTAATCATCGCTCAACTCTGGCGTTAGTTGAATCCAATTGTCGGGGTCGTTCCATGGAGTCGATCGCTGCACTTTTGCAATGACATTTTCAGCGCTATCGCATAGTTCGATGTCGTCCGAGAAATCATCGGATCGCTCCAGAAGCTCTTTATCAATCGTAATGCATTTCATCACGTTTACTCCTGCTTTCCTGGGAACAAAACTCCATGCCTATCTTATCCGATTCCCACGTTGGATGCCAACAATTCCTGCTCACTCCTCCTCGTACTCTTCATGCTCTTCTTCCCCATCCGCCTCCAATTCATCCGCCACCGCTACCCGATTGATCGCCGCTTCGTGGTCGGCTGGGTCGACGATCAATGTGTTCTCGCCAAGGTCGAGCTGCGTTGGATCGTCTTCGACGCGTCGGCCTCGGTCGTCGATTTGCATGTCGGCGTCGGCGGTGACTTTCTTGGCGACCTTGAGAAGCTGGTCGTACAGTTCGTCCTTCGGCGCGCCGTTGATCTCGCTCACTGCGCCGGAGACTTCCTTGAGGTAACGCATGAAAATTTCGCGTCGGTCGCTTTGTTGCTTGACTTTCAGGCGGCGGCGTAAGAACATCCCCAGCTTCCGCCCAACGGCTTGCAGGCCGAGGCGGATTTCCTTTTGGATTTCAGGGTAGCTGGCGATTGCCTCTTTGCTTTCGCTGGTGAACGGCACCCAAACGCTCGCAATGTGGACCATGAGTGTGACCGGCCCCTTGGGCATCGCACCGCGTGATTGGCTCAGTCCGTAGCCTCGCCAGTTGGTGCCAAGAACGGTTTGCGTGACGGCGCAGCCCGATTGCTGGAACTGCAACGGCACACGATTGGCGTAGCGCATGACCTCCATCTGCTGCCCTTCGGCCACATTGACGTTTTTCATCGCCTGGAACAGTTTTTCGCGTTCCTTCGGCTTGAGTCCTCTCGGGTTTTGCCGTGTCTTGAGGGTGGCTGCTTTGACGATCTTGTCAGCCCCATCGCCCCCCAGTCCATTGAAGGTGTGGATGAGGAATTGCCGGACGGTGCGTGTGTCGGTCTCTTCCAAGAGTTCCATCAGGAGATCCATGGTCACGTTCTGCGTTGCCGCCGCACCGCCATAGGCAAGGCCGACTTCAATTTGAAACGGATTGCCACGATAGACCGAAGGGGGCCGCGTCGCAGCGGCGTAAAACTCGCCCGGCACGACGTGATGCAGTCCCTTGAGAATCAGGTCTTCTCCAATAGGGCAGATGCAGTCGGTGGTCGGAGGGGAGATTTTGGTCGTTTGAATCGTCTGATGAATTTTGTCGGCGTGTGTCCGGTCGAGTTTGCGGATATTGGTGCGCATCGTAGTCGACGCCCCTTGGCATAACTTCTTCGCGATGCCTGGCGTGATGCGTGAAAACCGAGTGCGAAAGAATTCCGCCACGCTCATCGTGTCGGACTCTTCGATCATTTGTGCGAGGCGACCGACTTCGACACCGTACGGATGCGGTTTAATTTCCTTCGCCTCGGGGGGCAACACATCGGTGCTCCGCATGTACTCGTATTCGTAGTTCTCGGGGTCGAGGTAGTGGAGCGAGATGTGTGGATTGGCGATGGCGGTCTGCTGGAGGTACTCGTCAACGCTGCCGCGCCCGCGCACAAACTTTGCTTCGAGTTCGATGGTCACGCGCGTGCCATGGGGCTGATCGACCCATTCGATGCCATGTTTTTTGATGTAGGCGGCTCCCTTTTCACCGGGCGGGATGTCGACGCCCTCTCCTTTGCCATTGAGAATCTTGGGGACGTTCCGCTTGGTGTCGATTTGGATTTCGTAGTAGTGCGCCGGCTTCCGAACGGAGACTTTGGAGATGATCTTCACCGGTTTGCCGGTCGTCTGCACGCCATACATGCCGGCGGCCGAGATGCCGATGCCTTGTTGCCCGCGGCTTTGGCGCAAGCGGTGGAATTTGGAGCCGTAGAGGAGCTTGCCAAAGATGAGCGGGATCTGCTTTTTGAGAATGCCGGGGCCGTTGTCTTGGATGCCGACTTTGTAGCGGTTCGGGCCGGCTTGCTCGATGTGAACCCAAACCTCGGGAAGGATGCCTGCCTCTTCGCAGGCGTCGAGCGAGTTGTCGACCGCCTCCTTGATGGTGGTCAGCAGTGCCTTGCGGGGATTGTCGAACCCAAGGAGGTGGCGGTTCTTGGCGAAGAACTCACTGACCGAGATTTCCTTCTGGCTGGCCGCCATCGCCTGGGCCGTGCTGCGGCGTTGGACCTTCTTGCGCTTCGGCGCGGAACCATTGGTCTCGCTGCGATTCACGGTTTTCTTGCGGGAAGACGTAGCCAATGTGGGATGCTCCGAGGAGAGGGACTGTAGGCCGATAGGTATCGGCGTTAAGGTTTGTGGGAAATTGGGATTATAGCGGTCGGGCGGCGATGCTCCCAGCCTGTTGGGAGGCCGGGAATGCTTGCAATAAGTTCAACTGTTACAGCTGGCAAATAAAGATTCACCCGTAGGGCCCGCATGGTCCGATGCCATGCCGTACGGAGCAACCTTGTTACAGTTCGTCCTGACTAGCAATCGGACAGTACTCGTTTCAGCATTAATAACCCGCCGGTCGATGGGGCACTTTTTTTGCCCAGATAATTCCTGGGCTTGGAGTGCCGACCCAGAAACGTCGACATCCCCCACGGCCCCCCCTTTGGAAATCAGCTCACCCCGCAGAGGAGCTTGCCATCATGTCTTGCCTTACCCGAATGTTTTCTTTGGCGGTCGTTGCCGCGATCGCTTGGCAAAGCCTGCCGACCGCTCAAGCTGACTATGGTTGGGAAGGGAAGCGGAGGATCAGCTACCAGCATTCCAAAGACTTGTTTTACAATCAGTATGTTGGCCCTGGCCCAGGCGGAGTGCCGGCAGAGATGAATGTCTCGCCGATGCCTGTGCCCGAGAGAGTGGGCCACATGTATGGCACCTACCAGCCCTTCTATCCCCACGAATACCTCTATCGCCACGATCGCTCTTGGTACAGCTACAACCAAGGAGCGGGTTGGACGCGCACGAATGTTCGCTACCGAACTGGTGGCGGCTGGTGGAAAGACCTCTGCTGCGGCGCCCCGTCGATCGGTTTTTAATGCCATCTTCGCCTCTACTTCGATAGAGCGAGGGTAGAGACGCCATCTCACCCGTCGGATGGCCACGCCGTCCGTGAGTGCGAGGCGAACGCGGCCCGCGTGGCGGACCGGCGGTTGAATTATTAAGAAAACTATCCATCCAAAAGAGACAAGCAGGGAGCCCCTAATGATGCTGAAGACTATCCGAATCACCGCGATGGCAGTGGCGATGTTTGCCGCAACCCTGGCTGCCGAGAAGGCGAAGGCTATCGAAGCAGGTTACATGTGGCCGCTGACCCGGGCGCAAAACTACAACTGGCACGGACAGTACGCCCACTCCGCTTATGGCCAGCCGGTGGCGCTCGTCGTCCCGCCGACGGCCAACTTGCAAACCAACTGGGGCTGGGGCGTCGGCAGTTCGCGTATCTCGCGAATCGACCACCAGTTTGGCCGCAACTATCCAGGTGCCGGCGGCATGGGGGGGGGCAATTTCAAGCGACTCCCGCGATGGCCGCACGACACGACCAACTTCGGCACGTACTACGTTCGCGGGCCTTGGTGAGTGGCGGTTTTCTACGAAACTTTGACAGGGCGGAACTCCACTTGCTATATTGGGTCGATCCAACCCACTCAAAGGTAGCCCCCATGGAATCGACCCCTCAGCAAGTCATCGCGTCGGCGCTCCAACTATCCCCCGAAGATCGGGTTGTCGTCGTGACCGCGATTGAGCAGAGTCTTTCGGGTTCGGAGATCGATCACGGACCTCGTGAGCCGGCCGACGAAGTCGAAGCGGCCTGGGATGCCGAGATCGCGAAACGCATTGACGACATCGACAGCGGGCGCGTGAAGACCATTCCGTCGAAAGAAGCTTGGGAAATGATCCGTGGCGAGAGACCGATATCATTTTGAGTTTCACCCCGAGGCAATCGTCGAAGCTAGGCGATCCACGGTGTGGTATGAGGAACGTAGCCTCTCGATTGCTGCGAGATTCCAAGAGGAGGTTGTGTCTGCACAGCGTCAGATTACCAGGTACCCTGAACGATGGCCTGAGTATCTCCACGGAACACGTCACTCATCGGATCGATGGTTTTCCTTACGGTTTCGTCTACTTGATCCGACGGGATTTCGTCTTGGGCATTGCGATCGCCCACCTGCATCGTCGTCCCGGGTACTGGCGGGATCGGATCGAAAGCTAACCTGCTCCAAGTGAAAGATTTCGGTGCGCGGGCCAGCATCCCTGTCGGATTGCACTTCGTGGTGCCCCAATTGCATTTCGTAAGGCAAGCGTCCAAGAGTCGACAAAGGCCCTTAGCCTGCACAGGTACTACAAGGATCGACCGGGACGCGGACCATCACCGTCCGTGGCACGCGAATCGTGCGAGTGTAGGGCACTTGCTTGCGGACGGTGTGGGGTACTTGAATCGTTTCGGTCCGCGCCACCATCTTGCAAACCCGCACCTGGTATGGCTCCACTCGCTCCTCGCGGACCATTCGGCAAGTGGTGACCGGCACCTCACGGACGCGTTCTTCGCACACCATTCGGCAGACGCGGACGGGGACTTGTCGTTCAATCCGCTCGACGACTTGGCGGCAAGTGGTGTAGGGGATCGTGCGGACCTTTTCCTCGGTCACCATCCGACAAACGCGGACAGGCACCTGTCGGGTTCGCTGCTCGGTTACCATGCGGGTCACCTGCACCGGTACTTTTTCGACAACCCGCTCTGGCACCAGGGTCGTCGTCGGGATTTGGACGGCAACAAGGTTGGGCTTCCAAACTTTCTGCACAAGTTGTCGAGGCGGGGCTTGGGTCGTGACCCAAGCGAGTCCCGGGCGCTGCGTTTGAATCACTCCCGTCCGAGGATCCACGGCCTGTGTCGGCGGCATCCAGCGGAGTTGCGGCCAGCTTGCAGCAGCCGGCTGCACGCCGACCACTTGGTTGACGTAACATCCTTGATCGACGGTTTGTGTCCGGCAGGTCGTCACCGGTCGCATGACGATGCGGCATTGCTCACGCTGGAGGGTCTCCACCACCGGGCGCTGCACGCAATAGGTTTCCTGCCGCATCTGGGTTTCTACTACCGGGCGTTGCACGGTATGCCGCTCCTGGCGGTGATGCGTCTCGACGACATTGCGGACGCGGTTGTAGCTCGCATCGCGATAGCGTGTCTCGAAAACGGGTCGCTGCACGCTGTAGCGTTCCCGGCGAACGGACGTTTCGGTCACCGGTTTGAGCACGCTGTAGCGACGCTCCCGTTGTTGGGTCTCGAACACAGGTACTTGTCGAGTGATCTTTCGAGTTTCGTAAGCGGTCTCGCAGACGGTTCGGTAGCAGGTGAGCTGCTTTTCTTCGTAGACTGTCTGGCACTGGAGGCGGTAGGCGGGCGGGCAGCAGGGGTTGCTCGCCTCTTGTGACGGCACAGACTGTGACTGCGCTGGCGCTATCGGCAACGAACCGAAGACAACCATGCCACAAAGGACGTATCGCCAAAACGGCGACGTGATGCAGGAATTTTTCATACTGTGTGATACCACCCCAGCGAGGAGCCATGTAACCGCATGGCCAGGCCATTCGGCCCCACCACGCACCCATTTCACGACGATATTCCGAGGCCAGCAGAGACCTCATCCGTTAAGTTTGCCTGATAAAACGCCGCGCGGCAAATTAAAAAAGACCGATACAGGTGCTAATCGAGCAAAAACATTCATGCTTTCCCGCACTTCCGTCCAATAAAAAACTCAAGTCGCTATTCATTGTGAGGCGACACTCCCGTCGCTAGCAAGGTGCAATCGGTGGCTCGGGCGCTTGTTTTTCCGGTCTGCGTGCGGTGCAATTGGCGTAATCGCTACAGAGTGAAATTGATGGAGAGGGGATTTGCTAGACGCCTAGACGCCTGGCCGCTGAAGCGGCCTCGCCATGCCATGCCTTATGGAACGACTGGAACTCACACTCGACACGCCGGCGGAGAACCTCGCGCTCGACGAGGCACTGCTCCATGCCTACGAGGCGGGAGAACTCCCCCGGGGCGGCGTGCTGCGGCTTTGGGAATCCCCCCAGCCGGTCGTCGTCGTCGGGCGGGCGACGCGTCTCGCCCAAGAGGTCGATGCGGTTGCCTGTCGCCAGCTCGGCATTCCGATCCTTCGTCGAGTGAGTGGCGGGATGACGATCCTTGCGGGGCCCGGCTGCCTGATGTACGCCGTGGTTGCCCCCTTCCCATCCAGGACCGGAAACGACATCAACCAACTCCATCAATACGTTCTTGAAGGGATCGCCAGGCCGCTTCAGCAGCTCGGCTTTCCCGCCCAGCTCGCCGGCACGAGTGACTTGGTGCTCGCGGCTCTTCCCAAGGCATCGCGGAAAGTTTCTGGCAACAGCCTTCGTCTCTCGCGCAACGCCTTCCTGTACCACGGAACGCTCCTCTACGACTACGATTTGTCGCTCATCCAGCGATGCCTTCTCCCCCCACCTCGATCACCCGACTACCGCGACGGGCGCGATCACGAATCGTTTGTTGCGAACCTGAACAGCGACCGCGACATCCTCTCGCAGGCGATTGCTGAGTCATGGAACGCGCACGAAAATTTGGCCGATTGGCCTCGGGAACGGGTTGCTCAGTTGGTCCGCGATCGCTATGAACGGACCGAGTGGAACGAAGGCCGATAATGCTTTGTCAACGACTTAACCACGAATGGACGACGAACGACTCATGAATCGCTACGACCTGATTCAAATGCTCGATCGTTATTTGGATGGCTACCCGAGTGAAGCGGACATGGTGTCGCCGATTGTCTCGCTGGTCGAAGGCCACGCCGATTGTTTCTTGCGCACCTGTAGGCCGGGGCATATCACGGGGTCGGCTTGGGTGGTGTCGGCGGACCACCGACGCGCAGCGCTCGTGCATCATCGCAAGCTCGGCCGGTGGCTCCAGCCGGGGGGGCATGCGGACGGCGAGGGCGACATCGCCAAAGTCGCTCGGAAGGAAGCGGAGGAGGAAACGGGGCTCGCCGATCTCACGTTGGTCGGGCGCGGCGGGTTGCCTGCGATCTTCGATGTCGATATCCACCAGATCCCTGCACGATTCGATGCCGCTGGCCGGATGCTGGACGACGCCCACGACCACCACGACCTCCGTTTTCTGTTTATCGCCAGTGAAGCGTCGAGCCGCGACGCAGCACTCCAGGTGAGCGACGAATCGCACGGGGTGGGGTGGTTCGACGAGGCGGCGATTCGTTCCTTGACCGGCGAGCAAAGCGTGCTGCGCATGCTCGAAAAGGCAGCCGTTTGGCTCGGTTAGCCGACGGCAGGCCCGTGAGCCCGATTGCAAATCGCCCCGTTTCGCCTATCCTGCAGAATGGCACGGACTCGCAATATGACCCTTCCACCTGCGAACCAACGCGACGATGAGCGAAATCCTTTTTCGATACGAACGACTAGAGCCGACGACATGGGCTTATCTGTCGGCGCTGCTGATCGTTGCGCTCTTCTTTAAATTCAATCGTATTTGGAGCACACGCAATCTCGACCTGGTGCTGTTACTCCTTTTGGCACCAGGACTGCTGAGTGTGCGGTACGGCATCGAAAATGCTTCGGCGGTTATCGAGCAGCTAGGTTACTGGTGGCTCTTTGGCATCAATGGGCTCCTCCTCGTCCGAGCGTTTGTGGACTCGGCCATGGTTCGCAGGCCTCTCCTCGAACCGAACATGAACGCGCCCGGCATGGCATTCCTGGCGGTAACGCTCTTCTTTTTCCTGATGGCCAACGTCATCACCGGCGAGGCGGATAAGTCAGACCTGCGTTCCGTGCAGCGGGCCGAACACCTGAGCGACGGGACCGCCTCACGGGTCGAGTCGAGTACGCTTGAAACCCATGGCCCGGGAAACCCACTTTTTTTCTCGCTGCCCGCCATCTTTACCGAACGAATCATGGGCGAAAAAGCCGCACGGCCTTTGGTGCAGCCGATTGCCGAGGACCGAGCCAAACGCAACGCTCAGGAAAGAGCAACCGCAACAGACCGCGACGAGTGGAAAGAAGGAACGACCGAAACGCAGCAGTTTACCACCGGCCAAGTCGTTACCGCCAAGGTCACTGCGATCCTCAGCCAAATGATGATCGTGCTCGGAATGGTGCTGATTGGTGCCCGGCATTTTGGGAACATCAGCATGGGGATTGCTCCGGCCATGCTTTACCTCTTGCTGCCCTACACGGCCATGTGGGCCGGCAGCAGTACCCACTTGCTCCCGGCGGCATTGATGGTTTGGGCCGTCTACACTTATCGCAGGCCGATGCTTTCGGGCGTCTTCCTGGGGCTCGCCTTTGGCACCATTTATTACCCTGTCTTCCTGCTCCCGTTGTGGATCAGCTATTACTGGCGGAAGGGATTCTGGCGACTGCTCATCGGTTTGGCCATTGCCCTGTTGGCACTGATTGTCACTCAGATCAGCACCTCGACCGACCTTGCCATGTTTGCCGAACGGATGCAGCAACTGCTTGGCATTCATTGGCCCCAAACCGAAAATCTCTCCGGTGCCTGGCACTATTGGAATCCAGTCTACCGATGGCCCATCCTCGCGGCGTTCCTAGGGCTGAGCCTGCTCTCGATGCCGCTCTGGCCATCGGTCAAAAATCTCGGGACGCTGCTCAGCGGCTCAGCGGCGATCATGCTGGGCGTCCAATTCTGGCATGCCCACACGGGAGGACTTGCGCTCGCTTGGTACCTGCCCTTATTGCTCTTGATGATCTTCCGCCCCAACCTCGAAGAACGTGTCGCGGCAAACGCCGTTCGGGGGTAACCGGAGTTCCTGCTCCCATTCACCCACCGAACATCCGCGTTCATCCTCCTCGGTTTTTCGTAACCGCAACGGAGGTCCCGTAGCCCCGACCAAGCTTAGTCGGGGCGACCCGCGGTGACGAAGTCCGTGGCGGAGGCGAAAAATTGGTGGAGTCGAGCGACCGAAACTTGGGAGCGGCACTCAGCGACGGGGAGGACGGGCCACCCTTAGCGACCGGGCCAGGCGGGGATGCGGACCTGGGCGACCCGACGCCACGTCTCTTCGGCGTCATCGGACCGACGCCAGGGCCGCCTACGAAGACCTCGCGATGGATCAGGCGGCCAGTCCGCATGTCGCGGATGTCGAAGTGAATTTGGCCACCCTGTCGCATCGCATTGTGCAGAGCCTGCTCCCAAGCGCCATGGTAACTCAACGCAAAACCATTCAGGCTTACAATCAGGTCGCCCGGCTCCAAGCCGATCTGCGCCGCCATGCTACCGCAACGGACGAACGTTACTTGTTCGCCGGTCCCACGAACATTGTAGCTCTGGAAGCCGAAGGTCGGCAGCACGATCGGGGGGGCTGCGATCCATGGTGGAGGGGAAGTCGCCTCGGCGACAGAGAAACTGAAACCAACCATCGTGGCGACAGCCAAGGTGAGTGGACGGGGCATAGCAGGTCTCCAATGCGTGTTGGTGCGGGAAAAGGGCATCCGCAAATAGCGGATCATGCCCAACCTACAAAGCAATGGAGATGCCAACCGGGAGAAGAAGGCTCCGTCGGTTTGCGCCTAACCCAGGGGAGAAAAACAGGTTAGGGAGTTTTAAAAGCTTCCGCAGCCATGGCAGCAACGACGAGGAAATCGCCGCAAGTGTCATCAATGTGACAACAGCGGGGCTCATTCTGAGTCGGCCGCGCCATCGCCAAGGGGCCACGAGCGGACGCCGATCGGCGTCCCTGCCTCGAGAGGAGGGCAGCTCACGCACAGGGCCGGTTGAAGAATCGGTACGCTACCAAAACCTCGTACAGGTCGGCAGGAATCGTGATGGCCTCGTCCTCAAAATCACGCAACCAGACCCGTCGGCTGAAGTAGGCGTCCGCCAAAAGGGGAATAATCTCCTCCGCAGGAAGCGTTACCGTATCATTCCCATCGGCTTCGCAATCGGCGGCGGCGGCCGTGGGCTCTCGGTCAGGACCGTGGTAGACTCGTAGGCGCGTTGAGGGCATTGGGGGGTGATTCCTTCACGTCCAGTTTTTGATGAGAAAAGGGCCGACATTCCTTCCGGCCCGTCCTTCATCGTCATCGTCGGTACGATCGGTTGAGGCTGAGTAGTGTGAACGGACCCCTTTTGTAGAAAAATAGTTACCGGATTGCTTGCTTTGCTGGCACGGTTTCTTGACAAACGGCCCACCCACCCTCCACAATGTCGCGGTGGAACCTATTTTGGTAACAGGCGCGTGCTTTCGCACGACGCAAGGCTTGTCATGGATCATCAGTTGTTAGTCGACCTCGCACGCGTAGCTCGCGACTTGCAGCTGCCTTTAGAATCGGTGCGCTCCACCTCCGAGCTACTCGATGCGGGCAACACGATTCCCTTCCTCACGCGCTACCGCCGGGACCAGACCGGCGGCCTGGATGAACAGCAGATCGAACAGGTCCGGCAGGGGGTTCTCGAACTTCGACAGCTCGAGCAGCGAAAAGGGACGATCCTTCGATCGCTCCAATCACAGAACAAGCTGACTGACGATTTGCGGAAGCTGATCGAGAAGGCAGGAACGCTCCGGCGGCTCGAAGACCTCTACCTCCCGTTCAAGCCAAAGAAACAGTCGCTCGCGGCTAGGGCTCGTGAGCAAGGCCTTGCGGAACTAGCGGAAGATATTCTTACCGAAGCAGCCGCCTGTTCCGACCTCGACGCCCGCGCCGCGGATTTCGTGAATGAGGGGGTACGGGAGACAGCTCTCGCGCTGATTGGCGCAGGGCATCTCCTTGCGGAGCGATTCAGCGAGCAGGTAGAACTTCGTCAGCGGCTGCGAAAGCTGTTCCGCAAGACGGGCAAGCTCGTCGCGACGAAGATCCGGGACGACCACAAGAAGAATCCCCTCTTCAAAGATTACTTCGACTTCCAAGAAGCGCTCTCGCGAATTCCACCTCATCGGGTGCTTGCGATCAATCGCGGCGAAAAGGCAAAGGTACTCCGCGTCTCGTTCGACTTCGACGCCGCGGCGCTCGAGAAACTCGCCATCGAGGATCTCGTCGCGCCCGATCATCGCCATGCTGACTTCTTGCGGGGCTGCGCGCGGGACTCGCTGCAGCGGCTCATTCTGCCCAGCCTCGAGAGGGAGGCGCGGCGGGAGCTGACCGACAAGGCGGAAGCCCACGCCGTCGAGGTTTTCGCCCGCAACCTCCGAGCCCTCCTGGTGCAACCGCCGGTCCCGGGGCGAAGAGTCTTGGCGATCGACCCTGGTTACAAGAACGGATGCAAGATCGCGATGCTCGACGAGCAAGGGGCGCTGATTACCTTGGGGCTGATCCACATCACGGGTTCCAACGAATCGCAGGCCGCCTCCCGGAAAAAACTGCTCGAGCTCCTCCGCGAACAGAGGCCAAGCATCGTCGCCATTGGCAACGGCTCTGCATGTCGGCCGACAGAAACCTTGGTGGCCGATCTGCTAGCAAGCGATCTGGCCGACACCGACCTTCAGTACGTCATCGTCAATGAAGCGGGCGCGAGCGTCTATTCTGCCAGCGCGATTGGACGCGAGGAGTTTCCCGATTGCGAGGCGATCGATCGAAGTGCGATCTCCATCGGGCGACGCCTTCAAGATCCGATGAGCGAGTTGGTTAAAATCGATCCGGCAAGCATTGGCGTCGGTCTTTACCAACACGACGCCAAGCCAGCCCACCTGCGGGAGACGCTCGAAAGCACGGTCCGGTCATGCGTCAGTTTCGTCGGCGTCGATGTCAACACCGCCAGCATGGCGCTCCTCAAAAATGTTGCGGGGCTCAACCAGTTGGTCGCTCGTCGCATCCTGGAACACCGGACCGAACGAGGGCCCTTTCCGACGCGTAAGGCGTTGCAGGAGGTCAAGGGGCTCGGTGCGACAACGTTTGAGCAGGCGGCTGGATTCTTGAAAATCGAGGGGGGCGAGAATCCGCTCGACGCCACCTGGGTTCATCCGGAAAGCTACGAGGCAGCAGGACGACTACTGGCGGAACTCCGTATCGAAGCGGCGCAAGTCGGCTCGGAAGGTTGGAGCGATGTTTTCGCCTCGGCCCTCGCGCCCTATGAGCGGCCCACCCTCGCTGCAAAACTGGAGTTGGGCGAACACGCCTTGTCGCAACTCATCGAGGCACTCGAACGTCCTGGACGCGACCTCCGCACCGACCTTCCTCCGCCTGTCTTTCGCAGAGATGTGGTGAAGATCGACGACTTAACGGTCGGCATGCAGCTTCGTGGCACGGTCCTCAACGTGGTCGACTTTGGCGCGTTCGTAGATGTGGGGCTCACCGATAGCGGCTTGGTCCATGTTAGCCAGCTTAATAACGAGTTTGTCCGCGACCCCCATCTGGTCGTTTCCATCGGCGATCAGATCGATTGCTGGGTGACCGGTATCGATAGCGATCGCCGGCGCGTTGCGTTGACGATGATCGAGCCTGGCACCGAGAAGCCTCGGTCGGAGCGAGGCTCTTCGCATCGCAGGCCTCGCGATAAATCGAAGGCTCGCAGCAGTCGGCCTGCTGCAGCTAAGTCAACAGCGACCGGCAAGCCTGCCTCATCGCGACGTGGAAAAAAACCAGCCGGTGGTCGGCGTGGCTCGCGCCAAGACAAACCTCGCGAACGAACGGGCTCTTTCGAACGCCGCGCCAAGCAAAACGTCGTCCCGATCACTAAGGACATGGCCGAGGGCAAAGAGGCCCTGCGGTCGTTCGGTGACCTGCTGCAGTTCCAGAAGAAAAAAGAAGAGCCGGCGGACGACCAAGGGAAGAAGTAGCCGCTGGCGGTGTCCCCACGGAATCTGGTCCGAAGAGGGACGACTTGGCGCTCCACGAACGCTGTCCCCCGACTCCGTTCCCCGGGAGGGGGCGTCGGTCAATAGGCTTTCGTTGCCGCTCCGCGTAGAATCGAATCCCAACCCCTTTGTTGGTTTCGCCCTCCCTTCCTCTCAGCCGAGCCCCCGATGGATTTTCGCAAACGTCTTCAATTGGCAGCCGATCGTGGGCAGCGCAGCCGTGCCGAGCAGGAGGAACGGGCAGCAGCGGAGGCGCTGTCGGCGGAAGAGTACCGCCGTCGCCACTCCAGCGCCCGGCTTGAGTTGACCGAGCACATCGAGTCCTGCTTACACCAATTGAGCGACAACTTTCCGGGATTCCATTTCGAGACGATTGTCGACGATCGGGGCTGGGGCGGGGCGGTAAGCCGAGATGACCTGAAGATAGAGGCTGGCAAACGTTGCAACGCTTATAGCCGACTGCAAGTGGTGGTGGGGAAATTTAGCAGCTACCACGTGCTCGATATCTCCGCGAAAGGTGCCGTCGGTAACAAAGAGAAGTTCAACCGCCAGCATTTCCAAAAGCTGGACGATGCCGATCTCGACGGCTTTCGGCAGTTGATCGATCGCTGGGTCCTCGACTACGCCGAGCAGTACGCGGCAAGTTGAACCAAGATTCCTCGTTGGGCGATTTTTTTCTGGCCGGCGGGGGGGCCAAGAAGGACCGGTGGAGGGGCTTTGTGGAAGTGTGGCCCTGTTTTCTAGGGTTTTTTGGAGCATGGAGCGATCCAGGCCCGCAGGAATCCGCAAGTCGACTGCCGTTATAAAATGGGTGACACCGCGCCATGGCACGACTAGAATGGCTACTGTCTTCTTCTGGTCCGGTCCTAGGTAATTTCTTCTGCCTGTAGGCGTTGCATCGCAATAGGGCACCTTCGCTATGCGCACCAAAGAACCACTCGTTGCTACGTCGTCGAAAGGGGCGCCGCCCGAACAGGAGCTGACCGCCAGTTGGTTGGGAGGAAAACTGTGGCCGTTGGGGGCCCCTCGATCGTCGGGCGAGATCACCCTGGCGACCAGGGTGCGTGATCGGTTCGTTCGGCTGGTGTCGGACCAGTGGCGAGGATTTCATTCCGGTCAGTTTGCCCCGCTCCCTGGCTGCTACCGCCAGCTCGCCAATGGCCGCACGATCGTTTACATCCACATCAACAAGACGGGCGGCACCAGCATCGCTCGTGCGCTAGGCATCACCTACAAGACACACTTGACCGTGCAACAGGCGCAGCAGCGGATCCCTCGTCGACTGTGGGATCGGGCCTACAAGCTGGCGATCGTCCGAAATCCATGGGACAAGGTCGTCTCGCACTACGAGTTTCGGGTACGTACCAACCAAACGCAGCTTGCTCGCCATCGAGTCAGCTTTGGCGATTGGGTTCGGCTAGCCTACGGCGAGCAAAAACAACCTTGGTATGACAACCCGAAAATGTTTCAATCGCAGACCGAGTGGCTTTCTAGCCGCGACGGAGTCTTGGCCATGGACTACGTTGGCCGGTTCGAGTCGCTGCAAGAGTCTTTCGATACCGTGATGGGCGAGCTAGGCATCGCGGCGGAGTTGCCTCACCTCAATCGAACCGTCCGACGTGACTACCGTGACTACTACGATGCCGAGTCCCAAGCGATTGTTGCGGATCGATTCGGGGAAGATTGCCGCCGGTTTGGCTACCGTTTCGAATGAGGTCCCTGCGGGGAGGTCCGATTTTCGGTCGGCTCCCCTCTGGTTCTACTCCGACGGCGCAACCGCTAGTTGTTTCAGCGCATCCAGCGCACTTAGCAGGTCCTCGCGAGAGACTGCTTCCCAACTCGTGAGCTTGTGGTGCAGGATCGCCAGCTTCATCGACTCAAACGCATCGGCCAAGTCGTCGGGAAGTTCTGCAAGCTCTTCGAAGGGGCGGTGTTTTGCCGGAGTGCTCTTCTCGGCAGCGGTCATTTCCGGGTTGCTCTGGTCGTCGAAGGGGGCATCGCTTGCGTCTTCCGCGGAAGCGTCCGTTGGCCTGTCTGCTGCTCCGGCCGCTGAAGCGGCCATGCCAGGATCGGTGACGGTGGCAACCTCTTCGCCAGTGATGCGCGACTGGGTGACGTTCTCGCCACCCGCTTCTTCCGCTTCGCCATGAGCCATCTCGCGTTGGCGACGCATGCGCGAGATGCTCCAACCTTGGTGGAGCGCCCCTTCGAGCCAGATTTCTGGGTCGTCCCAATCGAGGGCGGCATGGAAGTGGCTCCAGTAAAGCCCTTCGTATTCGGATTGCACACTGCCGAACCGATCGAACACACGCCGCAGCCGCCCGACATGTTGGCTCGTTACCTCGCCGACAAGTTGGGCCCAGGCTTCGTCGGAGTAGGCCGAGACTTCCTCGCCCGATTTCTCTTTGGCGGCGCGCCAGTCGCTAAGGATCTGGCCCTTCTCCCAGTTGGTGGTGCTAAGGAGGGTGTGCCATTGCCCGACGAAGGGTCGCGAGGCATCGTCGACCGCGCTGCCAGTCGTTTCAGCGCTGCGGGTTATTTCTAGGCTGCTGGTCGTTTCGGTCTGCTGTTCTTTGGTTTCCGTAGTCGCCACGAGGTGCCTCCTGCCTTGTTATCAAAACGAATGATCGGGGCGGGAATTTTAGCACGCGCGGCGCACTGGCGAACAGGTAGCTGGCTCTCCTTTCCGGCCGTTTTCGACACAAGAGCAAGCCGCCTCGCGAAACAACCGTCAATACCGGTCGTTTGGGAACCAAGCATCGAAGGATTGGCGGGGATAACGTGTCGATGGCCTGCTCCTCCACGAGCGCGGCGATTCGCTCCACGACTTGAAGCAGATTCGCCGAGCGAATCGGGACCAGGCCTACGCTCGCTCGTCCGATTCAAAGCCGCAGCCCTTGTGGGCCCCATCGCAAAAAGGCCGCTTCTTCGACTCGCCGCAGCGGCACAACGCGATCGCGGGCTTCCCGGCGGGGATCTCAAAGGCATTGCCTTCCGAGTCGGTCAGCGTAAAAGGTCCCTCGACGAGAAAAGGACCACTGGGACGCATGCGAATGTGGACATCGGCCATGAAAAACTCCGTAAAAGATGGGGAGAAAAGAAAAAAACCTCAGGCCCGCCACACGATCATGCGGGGGAGAGCCAGGCAGTCTACCTGAATCGAGCAAGAAACCCATCCTGGGATCAAGGCTTCGCGGCTTCCACCTGACCAGGGCTCGTCTTAGAGGCTGGAGCTTGCAAGTCGGCGTTGCGGAGTACGAACAGCACTTGCAGCGGCTGCGCCGCTTCCCGCCTCCCTTGGGAACGGACGCTGGCCTTTCCGGTAGCTGCCTCGGAATACAATTCATGGAGACTCGCCACCTGCTGCGCCAGCTCTTCCCTTCGTTGCACGCTCTTCGCGATCTTGCGTGAAAAGTCTCCCGATTTTTCCTTCAGGAGAGAGACCCGTCCCTCCTTCTTCGGCGGGCTGTTGAAATAGTACCAGTCGCCCGGTCGTTCCACCCGTTGCGCATAGCCCTGGAACCCCCAGCTTCGCTCGCTGTTGCTTCTTTCGCCCTTGGGGACGGAGGCCTTGGTCGGGGCGGCTCCTGATTCTAAAAACTTCTCACCGCTCGATTCGTTCTTTTTGGCCTGCTCCAACTCACTGAATCGTCTTCGCTTCTCCTTGTCGCTACGGTTCCATCGTTCCTTGACTGCAAGTTTTCCTCGTCGAGCCCGCCCCCATTCTTGGGTGTGGCGTTCGTCGACCGGTTCGATGGTGATGGTTTGGAAGTTCCCGGTATCGCCGTTCATGTCGACCAGGCAGGCGACGATTTGCTCAACCGACGCTTCGACAAGGAGTGTCTCGCCTTCGATGGGGGGGGAATCATCGGCATCGGTCTGACTGCTGAGGCGGGCTCGCTTGGGGGCGTCGCTTTGTACCTCGTTTCGGCTGGCGATGTTTCGGCTGGCGATGTTTCGGCTGGCGATTTGGCGACGGACCGGCTCGGCAACGTTGGCCCAACTATCCGCTTTGCGATCGAGCTCAATCTGATTGCTTCGCAGCACGGTGTGAAACTCTTGCCGGCGGAGCGATTCGGTCGGCATGTCGGCCCAGACGATCAGGTAGGGACCATCGTCTAAGTAGCCCAGCTCTTCTTTCCGTTCTTCTTCTTCTATTCCCATCAAGCCATTCCGGGCATTCAGGGCATTTGCATCACCTGTGGCCGGCGAGGCCGAGTCCATTGCGAAATCCATGGCCGGCACCGTGGCAGGCAGAGGCAGGCTCGTCCCGGCCATCGCCGCGGAGGGAGGCTCAAGGAGGCCACCTTCGTCGACAATTTTGGCGGCTGCAATTCCGTCGATTGCTTCCCCTGTCGCTGAAGCGACCTCGCTTTCGGTGGCGTGGGGGGGGGCCTTCGCGATTTCTTTGTTCTCCTCGGGCTCTGGGAGCAGAAACATGATCAGCAGCGCGGCGGCAATCGCGCCCACCGACCAGGTCCACCCGCGCAGCGAGCGACCGACCGACAGGCGGGGAATCACTTTATGGGAGTTGGCTTCAGGGGAGTTGGCCGGTGAAGAAGTCGAAATCGTCGCCCGGTCGAGCCGCTCGGCGAGCGTCCGTTTCCAGTCGTCGGAGAGCGTCTGCGTTGGCAAACCTTGCAAAGTGGCGGCAACGTTTCGGAGTTCTTCCACCAATTCGCGTGCGTCCCCATCTTCCGCAAGCCACGCTTCGACAGCGACCAATTCTTCGGCGGTCAGCTCGCCATCGATGTAGGCGCTGAGCAGTTGCTCGTCTCGGGTCGGTTGGTTGGATTCGGTCACGACAATACTCAAGGCTAGCGCCGGCGGCTCAGTCTACCAACGAGGTGAGTGTGGCTTTTAGTTGCGTTCGGGCACGGAATAGTCGGCTGCGGACGGTGCCGATGGGGATCTCCAAGATGTGGGCAATCTGTTCGTAGTCACACCCTTCCAGTTCCCGCAACACGACAACCTGCCGATAGTCGTCGGCAAGTTGGTTGATCGCGTTTTGTACGGTTTCGATTCGTTCTTTGGTTTCGACAGCCTGCTGCGGAGATTTGCCTTGGTCGACTGGCTCCGCAAGGCTTCGGTTCTCGTCTCCGTCGAGTAGGGTTGCCGGTCTTCGTTTTCGGGCGTGGCTCATGGCGAGGTTGAAGGCGATTCGGTAGAGCCAGGTATAAAACGCGGAATTTCCTTTAAAGGTGTCGAGCTTGACGTAAGCCTGGATGATCGCCTCTTGGGCCACGTCCTCGGCATCGTCGACCGACCCAAGCAGCCGAGATAGGGTACGGAATAACCGGTCCTGGTAGCGGGCGACCAATTCGCCATAAGCCGAAGGATCGCCCCCCCTTACGGCGGCAATGGTTTGGGCGTCGGTAAGAGGGTTGGGCTGGGGCACGGAGGCTCAGGGCTTCAATGGCTTCGACGGAGCGAAGGGGCGGAAAGTTCCCCCGATCGGTGATTCAGGGGCCCGCAGTGTATTCTTGCCCTGCGAGGCACCGAAAGTCAAACCGGCGGCAAGGCGAGCATCTGGCGGGTGGAGCGTGTCTCGGGTGGAGCGTGTCTCGGTTGGCGGGTTGCACGGAAGCGGCCCTCCACGGGCTTACGCCCGTGGCTCGCCTGGGGGAGAATTGGGGGGAAGTCTTCATTTATTTCTGTCCAATCTCTCCCGGCCGCTGAAGCGGCTTCGCCACTTATGCTCTCTTCTCCGCTTCATTGGTTGCCTGAACAGCTCGATCGTCTTGATCGGGATGGACTGCGTCGGAGGCTCGCGGAGCGGGCGTCGCCGCAGGGGGCGGAAGTGATGATCGATGGCCAGCGGCTCGTGAACTTTGGTGCGAACGACTACCTTGGCCTCGCCGCTGATCCGCGGCTCGGCGACGCAGCCATCGCGGCGATCGCCAGTGCTGGCTGGGGAAGTGGAGCAAGTCCCCTGGTCAGTGGCCGAAGTAGCGAGCATGCCCAGCTTGAAGTCGAACTTGCGCGATGGGAAGGGACCGAGGCGGCGCTATTGTTTCCTAGTGGCTTCGCGGCGAACGCGGGGACGATTCCCTCGCTCGTTGGCCGGGGAGACGCCCTCTATGCCGATGCCAAGAATCATGCCAGCCTGATCGACGGTGCACGTCTCTCCAAGGCGGAGCGCTGGGTCTATCCGCATAACGACTGGCGCGCGCTGGCCATGCGGCTGGAAGAAGGGAAAGGCCAGTACCGGCGGCGGCTGATCGTCACCGACTCGCTCTTCAGCATGGATGGCGACTTCGCACCGCTTGTAGAGATTGGGCAGCTGGCCGAAGAGTACAACGCCATGCTGATGGTCGACGAGGCACACGCCACCGGAGTTTGGGGGCCGACCGGACGTGGGATTGTCGAGCATCTGGCTGCAGAAGCTCCAGCGTTGGAACGGCAGGTGACGCTCCGTGTCGGGACGCTGAGTAAAGCGCTCGGCGCGAGCGGGGGATTTGTTTGTGGGCCGCAAATGCTGATCGATTGGCTGGCGAATAAGGCCCGGACTTATGTCTACTCGACTGCCGCAGAAGCTGCTTCGCCCGCAGCAGGGCTTGCGGCGATCCGAGTCGTTGAAAAAGAACCGGAGCGGCGCACCCAATTGCTGGAGCGGTCCCGGTCGCTTCGCGAGACGCTTGCCGGCCAGGGCTGGGACCTTGCTGGATCGACGAGCCAAATTGTGCCGATGGTTATCGGGAGTGCCGAACAAACGATGAAGCTCGCAACTCAGCTGCGTGAGGCGGGGCTCTTCGTCCCCGGGATTCGTCCCCCAACGGTCGCCAAAGGCCAGGCACGGCTACGGGTGAGCCTTAGCTACCTCCACTCGGCCGAGGCGATCGAGCGGTTGGTCCTGCTGTTGGGCGATCGGCCGACTCGGCAGGTTGGTTTGTAGCGGTATTGCGGGGCAGCGTTTGGTTGACCGCCGTTGGAGCCCCATTTATCATAAAGGAGCAAGCTTACCTAAGCTTTCATCCAGTCAGTCGTCATTAGCCGGGCCGCCACGCGGTCTGCGAATTCGCAGGCCGCGTAGCGGTCGGGCTGTTTTGTCTCTCCAAGCAAGGTCCCGCCCACTGTGTTTTCCATCGTTCTTGGCCTGCTCGTGGTGGCGTCGTTTGTCGCCTGTTTTTTTAGTTCCAAACATTGGCACTGGGCGCAGGTTCTCTTAGTCGAGGTCTTGTTCCTTGCGGGGCTTGGCTACCTTGTTCTGGCAGGCGAAGTCCTTCGGGTACGGAGCCTCTACGGCAAAGCCTACGCAGCCAACACTCAGGTCCTCGAGCGCGAAGGCCCGTTGGTCGATGCGCTGCTCAAGGGGACGAGTGACCGCAACGTCATCTCCTCCCTGGAAGCCGACGACCTTGGTGTTGCTCTGGTCGAAAGCGCGGGCGAAGAGGAATTGCCCCGGATGCTGGGCCTGCGCGATCTCCACCACAAGTTGGGCCTCGTCACTCGAACTCGTGGTCGGGTTTGGCGGGAGGTGACAGGCGTCGGGTTCGACGCGGCAACGCTGACGGTGAGCCTCTCGATTGAGGTCCCCGACCCACACGGCATCGAGACCGATGCGATTCTCTACGTCTTCGAGCAAGGCTCTGCTAGCGAGGAGGGGGCACCGGAGAAACATTACCTTGGCGAGTTCCGCGTCACGGGCGTTGCCGACAAGCAAATTCAGATTCAGCCAGCAGGCCAGTTTGGGGAGCGCGCGATCGGGCGTCTCCAGCAAACCGAATGGCCATGGATTATTTACGAAAACATACCGATCGATCAGCACCCCAAGGGCCTTTTGGAAATCTTTGCCGGTGCCACCGACGACGAGCTAAAACAAATGCTGCCCGCCGAATCGGTCGAGGAGTACCTTCGCCACGGTACGCCGAAGCAGGCCGATGACGACGAGTGGCACGTCGTCGGGTTCGACGACAAGGGCCAGGTGGTCGGCCTGGAGGATTGGGGCCCTGGTACGCAGTACAAGTATCGCCGGCTACTGCGGGACTACAATTTGATTTTCCAGGACCACTCGAAGCGGTTCATCGAATTGCAAGCCGATCGAAACTCGCTGGTCGAAGACAACAAGCTCTTGATCAAGGCACTCGCCAGTGCCAAGGAGCTGCAATCGCGGCGCGAGGAGGACCGAAAGAATCTCCAGCACGACCTTGCCGGGTTCCTGAAAGATGGCCAGGCGATCGGAGCGCACTTGGCCCAAGTGGAGACGCATCTTGCCAATGCGGAGGCGCTGCTCGAGGCGACCCTGCAAGAAAATGCGAGCCTGGCGGCCACGCTCGAAGCGGCCGTCCAATGATTTTCGCGCTGACGACAGGCGGCATGCTAGCAAGAGCGGCTGCTCTTCCTGCATTTCGCGGCGTACGATAGGGTGTCGCCCAACTTCCCCTACCTCTCCCGAGCCTGACCGCAACGCGGTCCGTGATTTCCAGCCATGGGCATGTACGACCGAGACTACCAGCAAATCGAATACGGCCAGCAGCCGGGAATGCACCTCCGCGCGCCGAAGTCGATGACCGTCAAGCTGATTATTGTGACGGCCGTCATCTATGTCTTGCAGTTGGGATTTCAACCGCAGAATGGTCCGAATCTGTTTAACGACCTCTTCAGCTTGCGGGACAACTGGTACCTGCAACCATGGCGTCTGTTCGAGTTGCTCAGCTACGGCTTTCTTCACGACACTCAAAACATGTGGCACCTTCTGGGCAATATGTTCATGCTCTGGATGTTTGGGCGACATATCGAAGAAAAGTACGGTCGCCAGGAGTTCTTAGCGATCTACCTTACGGCGATCGTTGCAGCGGCCCTCTGCTGGAATGTGAGCGAGATATTGACGCCCGGCACGAGTGCCATGCTGGGGGCCTCGGGCGGTGTCTCGGCCATTCTGCTTCTGTTCATCTTCAACTATCCGAAGGTGCAACTGTTGTTAATGTTTGTCTTTCCCGTGCCGGCGTGGGTGTTGGGGGTCTTCGTGGTCGGAAGCGATATGCTGGGGGCGATCACCCGGCAGGGGACGGTCGCGTTTACTGCCCATCTCGGTGGATTCTTGTTTGCCTTTCTCTACTACCGATTCGGCTGGCGAGTCATGGATTGGGTTCCCGCGAACCTGTCGCTGCCCTCACTGAAGCGGCGGCCGCCACTGAGGGTCCATCAGCCAAGCGGGGGCGACGACGAAAACGACCCTATGGCCGGCCAAGTCGACCGCATCCTCCGGAAGATCAACGAGGAGGGCCAAGCGAGTCTCACGGCCAAAGAACGCCGTACCCTCGAGCGAGCTAGCCGAGTCGCCAGAAAAAAAAGGGAGTAAGCGCGGGAAGGGTGTGGAAGGGTCGGATGCCACTCTGCCATTTCTCTCCGCTGTCCGATGAACCACCAAAATACTTTCTGGAAGATCGTCCTGGTGGTGCTCCTCGCGCCGCTCCCGATCGGGGCATGGGCGCTCGGTTCGGCGACCTTCGACTGGTGGCAACGAAATTGGCTTGTGGGCGATTCGCCCCACGCGACCATCGCACCGGTTCGAGTCCAGCTCTCCTCGGGCATGGTCCACATCGCTGGTGGGCCGACCCTCATGGGGGGCCGCCACAACCCACCGGCCGACCAGTTGCCGGTGCACGAATTGCGGATCGACTCGTTCTGGATCTCTCAACATCCGGTGACCAACGACCAGTTCGACGCCTTTGTCACCATGACGGGCTACGTTACCACGGCCGAGCGGCGGGGGGCGTCGCTGGTATTTGATATCGATCGCGGGCGCTGGCTTCAAGTCAAAGGTGCCTCTTGGCGCGAGCCGCAGGGGCCACGCAGTTCGCTCGTCGCACGCAGTGATTTTCCGGTCGTTCATGTCAGTTGGCACGATGCCCAGGCGTACGCCGATTGGTCGGGCAAGCGTCTCGTGACGGAGTCCGAGTACGAATTCGCCGCCCGGGGTGGCTTGCTCGACACCCGCTACGCATGGGGAGAATCGACGCCGACGGCCCAGGTTCCGCTGGCCAACTACTGGCAGGGGCCCTTTCCATCGAACGACCTTGGGCTAGATGGCTTCCAGTCGCTTGCCCCGGTCGCCCAGTTCCCGCCTAACCGATGGGGGCTCTTCGACATGGTGGGCAACGTTTGGTGTTGGTGTGGCGATTGGTACGCCGCCGACTACTACACGAGGAGCCGATTCGCCAATCCACAAGGTCCGGTCGATGGCGACGAGCGGATTCTCCGTGGCGGCTCGTGGCTCAGTACGGCCGGCGTCCCCAATGAATTGAGCCTCGCCGCTCGCGGCCATGCTCCGCCGAACCACACCGCGGGAAACGTCGGGTTTCGCTGTGCCAGTTCGAAGAAAAGCCCCCACAAGGGCATCGGTATGGAAATGGCGAATTCTTTTCGTGGTGCCCCTCGCCGCTAGAGCGGCGATGCCGCTGTTTTTAGGCGGAAAAACCTCTATACTGTAGCGAAACTCATTGAAAGGAGCCGAGTGCTTTGGCAATTCTTAAGTCATGACAAAGCATTCGGAGTACGCGACATGGTCCATCATCCGTCCCAAGTTATCGCCGTCACCGGTGCAACAGGACTCGTCGGCTCGGCTTTGGTCTCGTCACTCGAGCAGGCGGGGCACGCTGTGCTGCGCTTGGTGCGCCGCCCTGTCCAAAATGCAGAGCAAGAAAGCTACTGGAATCCCTCGACAGGCGAAATTGACGCAGACGTACTGGAGGGGGTCGACGCGGTAGTCCACCTTGGCGGCGCAAATGTCGCGAAGCAGCGCTGGTCCAACGCCTACAAACAAGTGCTCCGCAGCAGTCGCATCGACAGCACAACGCTGCTGGCGCGGACGATTGCTTCCTTGCAGCAGAAGCCGCGAGTCTTGGTCACGGCTTCGGCGATCGGTTTCTACGGGTCTCGGGGCGACGAATTGCTTGACGAAGAGTCGCCCATCGGAAGCGGCTTTCTGGCCGAGTTGTGCCACGACTGGGAAGAGGCCAACCAGCCAGCCCGGGAGGCAGGGGTCCGCGTCTGCCAGATGCGGATCGGCGTGGTCCTGAGTCCTGAGGGCGGCGCGCTGAAGAAAATACTCCCGATCTTTCGCAAGGGGCTTGGAGGCCCGATGGGGAGCGGAAAGCAATACGTCAGTTGGATCGGCTTGCCCGACGTGGTTGCCGCTTTGGAGTTTGCCATCGACCACGACGCGATCAACGGAGCCGTCAACACCATGGCGCCTCATCCGGTGACCAGTCGGGAGTTTGCAAACTCGCTAGGCCAGCAACTGGGGCGACCGAGTTTCCTTCCCACACCTGCCTTCGCACTGCGGATGATGGTGGGCTGGGAAATGGCGGAGGCGTTGCTCCTGGGCGGGGCCAAAATCGCCCCACGAAAGCTCGAAGCAGAAGGTTTTGTCTTTCAGCACCCCACCATCGCCGAAGCGCTTGCCGCGGTGCTCTCCAGGTAGCGGTGGTCGGCCCTTGGTTGCGGCGCCGCACCGCGATCGCTAGCCTGGGGGTTGCGTCGCTTATCTTTACCCGCACTTGAGGGGTTCCTCTAGCATGTGTCTGCGCTTGTTTTCCGTTTCGGTTCGAATCGTGATCGTCGGTTTTGTGACGACTTTGGGTTGCCAAGAACCGCCGACTGCTGCACCGGCCGTGCGGCCCGTTCGCGTGGTCCGTATCCACGATGCCGCCGCGTTTACCAGCGGTTACCTGCCTGGCCGGGCCAAAGCGACGCAGGAAGTCGACCTGGCGTTGCGCGTCGATGGGCCCCTCATCGAATTCCCTGTGAATGTGGGCGACGAAGTGGCGAAGGACGACCTGATGGCTCGCGTCGACCCTCGCATCTTTCAGTACGAGTTTCGCCGCACCGAAGCCGACCTCTCCGTGGCGAAAGCAGAACTTAAAGCGATGGAGGCGGGGGCCCGGCCTGAAGAAATCGAACAGCTTCGAGCCGCGCTCGCCAAGGCGGAGGTGCAGTATCGGACAGCGGCCAACGAGCTGGCCCGCGTCGAGCCGCTCGCCGAGTCGAAAGTCATCACCCAAAGTGACTACGACCGATATGTCGAAGACAAGGAATTAGCGGAAGCGAGCCTGCGGCAAGTTCGCGAAGACTTGCGCATCGGGGAGAAGGGGGCCAGGGAAGAAGATCTAGAAGCAAAGCGAGCCCAAGTCCAGTCGCTCGAGGCGTCGCTCACTTTGGCCAAGGATCGGTGGCGATACACTTACCTGCGGGCACCCTTTGCAGGTACCGTCGTGGCCAAGTACGTGGAGAATTTCGAAGACGTACGGGCGAAGCAGCCCATCGTTCGCATCGTGGACACCTCCAAGATCGAAATCGTCATCAACGTGCCAGAGGGATCCATTTCGCTCGTGCCTCTTGTCACGGACGTCACCTGCACGTTCGACGCCCTGCCTGACAACCCGCTCCCTGCGGTGGTCAAAGAGATTGGCGTCGAAGCTTCCCAGTCGACACGGACGTATCCCGTCACACTCATCATGGACCAGCCTGAGGAGATCACGATTTTGCCCGGCATGGCTGGGCGTGTCCGAGGGCGGGTGAACGCGCCGAAGGCGGAGGAGGGAGGACTCCAGGTGGAAATCCCGGAGTCCTCGGTGTTTGAGCAAGACGACAAACATTGGGTCTGGGTTATCGAGTCGACGGACAATCGATCAGGGGCCGTTCGTCTTCGAGAGGTGAGCATCGGAAAGCTCTCCTCGCGTGGACTGCGTCTTGTGAGCGGGCTGCAATCGCAAGAGCTGGTGGCTACGGCCGGGGTACCCTTCCTGAAGGCGGGGCAAGAAGTACGACTGCTCGAGTCCGCCTCCTCGGAGGCCTCGCCGTGAGCATTGCAGAGGCCGCGGTCCAAAAGAAAACGGTGACGGGTTTCACGACGGCTATCTTGTTAGTGGCTGGCGCGCTCTCCTACTTCCAGTTGGGGCAACTCGAAGACCCTGAATTCACGGTCAAGTCCGCGACGGTCATGACCACCTATCCCGGCGCTAGCGCCGTCGAGGTAGAACTGGAAGTCACCGACCGGATTGAAATTGCCCTGCAGGAGTTGCCTCAACTCGACTGCGTGAAGTCGCTCTCTCGGCCCGGGATGTCGATCGTGCAGTTGGAAATTAAGCCTACCTACAAGTCGGATCAGCTTCCGCAAATTTGGGACGAGGTTCGCAAAAAAGTCCGCGATGTCCGTGGGCAGCTCCCGCCAGGAGCGGGCACGCCCCAAGTGGCCGACGACTTTGGCGATGTCTACGGATTCTTGCTGGCCGTGACACGAGACGATGGCTTTACCGACGCCGAGCTTGAGTCGTACGCCGATTCGCTGAAAAAAGAACTAAGCCTCATCAAGGGAGTCGCCCGCGTGGAGCTGTGGGGTGCGCGACAGCAGTGCATTTATGTCGACGTGCAGGACACGCAACTGTCGCAGCTCGGCATTTCCATCGAGCAGGTGCAGCAGACCCTCGAACGACAAAACGCCGTGGTCGACTCCGGCGGCTTGAACCTGCCGCACGACCGTTTGCGGATTGAACAGACTGGCGCGTTTCGTTCGCCCGAGGCGATTGGCGATTTGGCGATTCGGGGCTCGGGGTTGGCGGCGGGGAGTCCCAGGGCCGCCGAAGAAATCATTCGTGTGCGGGACATCGGCGAAGTGAAACGTGGTTACCATGAACCTCCAAGCCAGTTAATGCGTTACAACGGGAGGCCATCCATCGGCATCTCCCTTTCCAACGTACCTGGTGCCAACATCGTCGACCTGGGACGCGCCATCGACGCGCGACTCGCCGAGTTGACCTCCGAGTTGCCGATCGGTATCGAGCCACATCGTATCTCCTGGCAGTCCGACCTCGTCGATCAATCGCTACGCGATTTTATGATCAGCCTGCTCGAAGCGGTGGTGATCGTCCTGGTCGTGCTCTGGCTCGCCATGGGGCTAAGCACGGCGATCGTGGTGGGGCTAGGCGGGTTAGTGTTCGTCATCCTGGGCTCGTTCTTGATCATGGCGCAGTGGGGGATTGATCTTCAGCGGATGTCGCTCGGCGCGCTGGTCATTGCCATGGGCATGATGGTCGACAACGCGATTGTCGTCGCGGATGGGATCTTGGTCCGAATACAGCAAGGGATGGACCGGACCCAGGCTGCCATCGAAGCCGCCACGCTCCCCTCCGTCCCTCTGTTGGGGGCGACGGTGATCGGCGTGATGGCGTTCTTTCCGATTTACGTTTCCCCCGAAAGCGCGGGCGAATACTGCGCCTCGCTCTTTCAGGTCGTGGCCGTGTCGCTGCTGTTGAGTTGGTTGCTGTCGGTCACCATCACGCCCCTGATGTGCATTTGGTTATTGCCCCAGCCCAAAACGACAGCCGCCGCGCAAGTCCCCTACAGCGGACGGACTTACACCCTGTTTCGCCGTCTGTTGGAATCAGCGATCCGTTTTCGGTGGGCAGTGATTGTCGGATTAACGATCTTGCTCGGTGTTTCCCTCGTCGGGTTCACCGCCATCGACCGCACCTTCTTCCCCGACTCCGCCCGATTGCAGGTGATGATTGACTACTGGGCCCCGCAGGGCGTGAAGATCGAAACGGTGGCCGACGACTTGCGCCAAATCGAGGAACACCTGCTGCAAGACGAGCGGGTCGAAGCGGTCAGCAGCTTTATTGGCCAGGGGCCGCCACGGTTCTATCTGCCGGTGGAGCCCGAGAAGCCCTATTCCTGCTACGCTCAAATTGTTGTGAACGTCCACGATCTTGCGGGGCTCAACAGCTTGGTCCCCGACACCGATCGTTGGGCGGAGGAGAACGTCCCCGGGGCGCAGACCATCGTCCGGAGGTATGGCCTCGGACCTTCCAAGACATGGACCGTCGAGGCACTGATCAGTGGCCCGGCGGTCGCCGATGCGAAAACGATGCGAAAACTGGGGCGCGAAGCGCTCGCTATTCTTGCCGAGAGTCCCTACCTCAAGGTCGCTCAAACCGACTGGCGGCAGCTCGAGAAGAAGATCGTGATCGACTACAACCAAGAACGAGCCCGATGGTCGAACCTCTCTCGGGGTAATTTAGCTCGGGCCACCAAACGGGTTCACGATGGCTACGTCGTGGGGCAATTTCGCGAGGGGGACAAGCTGCTCCCCATTCTGCTCCGCAATACGGAGAGCGATCGCAGGCAACTGGCCGGCTCGCTGGGAACCTTGCAAGTCCATCCCAGTAACTCATCCGATACGGTGCCGCTGTCGCAGGTGACTTCGGATCTATCGGTGCAATGGGAAGAAGGCGTCCTCTGGAGACGCAATCGACGACGGACGATCACGGTCCAGGCCCGCACCGCCGATGGCGTGCCGGCTTCGCTCCTGCAAGCCGACATCCAGCCCAAGCTTGAAGCCCTCGAATTGCCACCTGGTTACCAGTTGGAATGGGGCGGCGAGTACCAAGATTCCCTCGATTCGCAGAAGGCGCTCATTCCCGGCATGGTGCCTGCTGCCGTGGTCGTGGCGATTGTGCTGGTCGGGCTCTTCAATGCCTTCCGCCCGTCGCTGATTATCCTCTGCGTCATTCCCTTTGCCATGATTGGTGTGGTCGTGGGGCTACTCGTCACGGGGCAGCCGTTCGGGTTCCTCGCCCTGCTCGGCGCGATGAGCCTTGTCGGCATGATGATCAAAAACGCGATTGTGCTGCTCGACCAGATCAACCTGGAGAAGGAATCAGGCAAAAGCGACTACGACGCCGTCATCGATGCGACCTTGTCGCGGCTCCGTCCTGTGCTGTTGGCTGCGGCGACGACCGTGCTGGGGGTCGTCCCGTTGGTACAAGATGTCTTTTGGGTAGCGATGGCGGTGACCATCATTTTCGGCCTCGCCTTCGGAACGTTGCTCACCCTGATCCTGCTGCCGGTACTCTACACCTGCTTCTACAAAGTGCCGGCGACGGGCAATCCCCGGGCCTAACCGCCTTGTTGGGGGCCCCTCCACGGTTTTCTGCCCCGAAGGTGGAGGGCCAGCGTCAAGCTCGGTGCCGAGGCTTGGAATCCCTGCCAAGGTCGTTTCCGAAGCCACCTATGTCGATTCCGGCCAGGCGGGTAAACTGGCGGCAAGCGGGTGCTAAACGCTTTGCGGCCAATGGGTTGCCTCGCCTGCTTTCACTCAGATCTTCCATTGCCAAATCGCCTATGCATTCGCAAGTTGTCGTTCTCGGAGGCGGGCCAGGTGGCTACGCCGCTGCCTTTCTCGCTGCCGATCTAGGGCTCGAAGTGACCTTGGTCGAAGCCGACCCTCGCTTGGGTGGCACCTGTCTGCTGCGCGGGTGCATTCCGTCCAAGGCCCTCCTGCATGTTGCGAAGGTGATTTCTGAGGCAGAGGAACTGGCCGACTGGGGGGTCGAATTCAAGAAGCCAAAGATCCATATCGACAAAGTCCGAGCCCATAAGGAAAAGGTGATCGAAACCCTCTCCGGTGGCCTCGCGGGACTCGCCAAGCGGCGCAAGGTCGGGCGGATCCACGCTCGGGGCATCTTTGTCGACTCGCAGACGCTCCAGCTCGAGGGGGGCGATCCGACAACCTACGGTAGTGAGCGGCTCACGTTCGACCACTGCATCATCGCCACCGGCTCGGTCCCTGCGATGCCAGCGGCGTTTAACATCGGCTCTTCACGCGTGATCGATTCGACCGGCGCGCTGGCGCTGGATGAATTGCCCAAGAGAATGCTGGTCGTCGGCGGGGGCTACATCGGGCTCGAGATGGCGGCCGTCTATTCCGAGCTAGGCTCCGCCGTGTCGGTCGTGGAACTGACGGAGGGCCTCTTGCCAGGGGCCGACCGCGACCTCGTGAAGCCACTGGAGAAGCGTCTCCGCGAGCGGCTTGCCGGCGTCTATCTCGGCACGAAAGTTGTCTCGCTCAAAGAGGCAGGCAAAGCGGTCGAAGTCGAACTCGAAGGGCCCGATCTTACTGGAAAACATAAATTCGACCGCGTGCTCATTTCCATCGGTCGCCGCCCCGTCTCCAAGGGCCTGGGCCTCGAAAATACAAAAGTCGTCGTGAACGAGCGGGGCTTTATCGAAGTCGACCTCCAGCAGCGCACCGCCGATCCGCACCTCCTGGCGATCGGCGACGTCGTGGGCGATCCGATGCTCGCCCATAAAGCGTCGGCCGAGGGTCGCGTTGCTGCCGAAGTCCTGGCAGGCGAGCCGGCCGCCTTCGACGCGGCCGCCATTCCGGCGGTCGTCTTCACCGATCCCGAAATCGCCTGGGCAGGCCTCACCGCCAACGAAGCCAAAGACCAAGGCCGCAAGGTCGACATCGCTCAGTACCCCTGGCAAGCAAGCGGGCGGGCGATTGCCAACGGCCGCACCGACGGGCTCACCAAGAGGCTCATCGATCCCGAGACCCACCGCGTGCTTGGGTGCGGAATCGTTGGCTCGGGGGCTGGCGAACTGATTGCCGAAGCGGTGCTGGCGATCGAGATGGGCTGCCAAATCAACGACGTCGCCGCCACCATCCACCCCCACCCGACCCTCAGCGAAACCCTCGCCTTCGCCGGCGAAGTCCACCTCGGCACCGCGACAGAAGTCTACCGACCGAAGAGAAAGAAGTAGCTGCAGAGCGACTTTTTATAGTTCACCAAGGACGAGGAGGAAGGAAAGAGGAACACTAGTAACCACGAACTATCGCCAATGAAAATGTGTAATGATTGGCGTAGGTTTTCGTGTCCGAACCGGTTCCTTCCCCTCTCCTCCTGTTTCCTGCGATCTCGATGGTCCATAAACGAACCAGGAACTCCCCCATGTCCACCACCGACATCATGCAAACCAACTCCCCCCTTTCTGATGACAGCGATCCTTCCGAAACGGCGGAGTGGCTCGAGTCGCTCGACTACGTCTTGGAAAACAAGGGGCCCGAACGTGTCAAGCAATTGCTTGCGGCGCTCGAAGGATCGGCGATTCGCAATAATGTGGACCTTCCCTTCACGGCGACCACGCCCTACGTCAACACGATCTCGCGCGCCGAACAGCCTGCCTATCCTGGCAACCGGGAACTCGAACGCCGTATTAAGAGCTACGTTCGATGGAATGCCATGGCCATGGTCACCCGAGCGAATCGCGATCCGGCAGCGCCGGGCGGGCACATCTCGACGTTCGCTTCGAGTGCGACACTGTACGAAGTCGCGCAGAATCATTTCTTTCGAGGTCGCGGCGAGGATGGGTTTGGCGGCGACCAGATTTATTTCCAGGGGCACGCCGCACCTGGCATGTACGCCCGGGCGTTTCTCGAAGGGCGGTTGACGGAAGAAAATTTGGTCAACTTCCGCCGCGAGTTGGCCCCCAATGGCGGACTCAGTTCTTACCCTCACCCTTGGCTGATGCCCGACTTCTGGGAGTTCCCCACCGTCTCGATGGGCCTCGCGCCGATCATGGCCATCTACCAAGCGAGATTCAACGAGTACCTTACCGATCGGGGCATCGCCGACCTCTCGAACAAACGCGTCTGGGCGTTTCTCGGCGACGGCGAATGCGACGAACCGGAAACGCTGGGGGCTATCTCGCTCGCATCGCGAGAACAACTCGAAAATCTTACCTTCGTCATCAACTGCAACCTTCAGCGGCTCGATGGGCCGGTGCGGGGCAACGGCAAAATCATTCAGGAACTCGAAGGGACTTTCCGCGGTGCGGGATGGAACGTCATCAAAGTGGTTTGGGGCAGCGATTGGGACAACCTGGTCGAAAGCGACGACGACGGAATCCTCGCCGCACGCATGATGGAAATTGTTGATGGCCAGTACCAGAAGTACGTGGTCTCCGATGGCAACTACATCCGCGACCATTTCTTTGGGACCGACGAGCGTTTGCTCGACATGGTCAAGAACTACTCCGACGAGAAGCTCCAGGGGATGCGGCGAGGGGGACACGACCCGGAGAAAGTTTACGCCGCCTACGATCGCGCGGTGAACCTCAAAAACGGCAAGCCGACGGTGGTCATCGCCAAGACCATTAAGGGCTACGGCCTGGGCGAAGGGGGCGAAGGCCGCAACATCACGCACAACCAAAAGAAACTCAACGAAGAGGAGCTGCGAGAATTCCGCCTCCGATTCGGAATTCCTATCTCCGATGAGCGTGTTGCCGAAGCTCCCTTCTATCGCCCCCCCGAAGATAGCCCCGAGATGGTCTACTTGCGTGAGCGGCGCGAGGCGCTCGGCGGACCGGTCCCCACGAGAAGCACCAAGCCAATCAGCCTCTCGGTGCCGGCGCTACCCGACTACGAGAAGACCTTAGCAAAGCTCGTGAGCCATGGCGAAGGCAAAGAGATGTCGACCACGATGGGTTTCGTGCGATTGCTCACCGACTTGTTGCGTGACAAAAAGATCGGCAAATTCATCGTGCCGATTGTGCCGGACGAATCTCGCACCTTTGGCATGGAAGGGCTCTTCCGTCAGATAGGCATCTACGCCCACGCGGGGCAGCTTTACGACCCGGTCGACTCGGATCAGCTCGCCTATTACAAGGAAGCGCAGGATGGCCAGTTGCTGGAGGAAGGGATCACCGAGGCAGGCAGCATGAGCAGCTTCAACGCGGCGGGCACCTCCTATTCGTCGCATGGCGTGAGCATGATTCCGATGTTCATTTACTACTCAATGTTCGGATTCCAACGAATTGGCGACTTGATTTGGGCGGCAGCCGATATGCGAGCGAAGGGTTTCTTGCTCGGCGGCACCGCAGGGCGAACAACGCTCAACGGCGAAGGGTTGCAGCATCAGGATGGGCATAGCCTCGTCAACGCGATGGCCTTCCCGACGGTGCGCGCTTACGACCCCGCTTACAACTACGAGATCGCCGTGATTCTTTTCGAGGGGATGCAGCGGATGTACGTCGATAACGAGACCTGCATCTACTACATCATGATCGAAAACGAAACGTACCGGATGCCCGAGATGCCGGTCGGTTGCAACGAGGGGATCCTCAAAGGGATGTACCGCGTTAGCGAAGCCAAGGAAAAAGGCAAACACCACGTGCAGCTTTTCGGCAGCGGGGCCATCTTGCAGAGCGTGCTCGGTGCTCAAAAATTACTCGCGGAAAAGTACGACATTTCGTCCGATGTCTGGAGCGTGACAAGTTACACGGAACTCCGCCGGGAGGCACAGGAGTGTCGCCGGTGGAACATGCTCCATCCCACGGAGGAGCCGCGAGTGAGCTACCTGGAGAAACAAATCGAGGGTCTCGAAGGCCCGTTCATCGCTGCAAGCGACTACATGCGAGCCTTGCCCGAGCAGATCGCTCCCTGGATTCCTGGCGGGATGTTCGTCTTGGGGACCGACGGCATGGGTCGCAGCGAAAGCCGCGAAGCGCTCCGTCGGCACTTCGAGGTCGACGCCCAATTCGTGACGCTTGCAACGCTCGGCCAACTAGCGGAACTTGGGCACTTCGACAATAAATTCATGGCAAAAGTCATCAAAGAATTGGACATCGACCCCGACAAAATCTCGGCACTGTACGCCTAGCAAGCTCCCAGCTTCTCGTCGGAGTGGTTGGCGTTTCCTTGGTGGTTAGAAAAAACAAAGAATTCAGACGAACCCTTTTTCATTCGCGTCAATCGCGGGCAAAAAAAATGTCAACACAAATCAAACTTCCCAATTTGGGTGAAAATATTGACTCGGGCGACGTGCTCTCGATCTTCGTAAGCGAAGGCGATACCGTTACCAAGGATCAGGACCTCCTGGAAATCGAAACCGACAAGGCGACCGCCTCTGTGCCGAGCCCCGAGGCGGGGAAGATCGTGAAGGTCCTTGTCGGCGAGGGGGATACGGTCGATGTCGGCTCGCCAATTTTTGAGATCGCCGCTGGCGAGGCCGCTTCAACGGCCGGGCAGGCTTCCCCTCAAACCGGGAGTGAGGACGCCCCGGCTCGTACGAAGAAAGCCCCCGCTCGCGCGGAGAAGGCAGTCCCGAAACCGGTGGCTCCACCGATGCGATCTCCCCAGCCGAAAGCAGCCCCCGTGGAGACGCCGGCACCGGTGGTCGCACCTCCGGTCGCTGAAGCGACCTCGCCTGTTCCTGGCGATGGGGTTTCGGCGGTGGCGGCGGCACCTTCGGTGCGGCGCCTTGCGAGAGAGTTGGGCGTCGATCTACGCCGCGTCAGGCCGACCGGGTCAGGCGAACGCATCGTCGAAGAGGACGTCCGGGCCCATGTCCGCAAGTCACAAGAGCGGCAAGACCAGTCGGTGTCGGCGCAGAGGGTTACTCCGCCCGGAACGCCGAATGCGGATGGCCAAGGTGCGGTGCGAATCGAGAAGATGAGCCGGATGCGCAAGACGATCGCCGCGAACATGTTGGCGAGCTACACGTCGATTCCGCAGCTTACCAATTTCGACGATGTCGACGTCTCGGAACTCGAGGAGATGCGACAGCAGAGCAAGGGCGACTACGCCAAGCGTGGCCTCAAGCTTTCGCAGATGCCATTTCTCCTCAAGGCGATCGCGTCGAGCCTTCGGATGCACCCGATCGTCAACGCGTCGGTCGATATGGAAGCGGGCAACATCATCTACAAGGAATACGTCAACATTGGCGTGGCGGTCGACACCGATCGCGGGCTGATGGTGCCGGTGCTGCGCGATGTCGACCGGCTTTCGATTTCGCAAATCGCCCAAGAGCTGGATCGCCTGATCGTCGCCTCCCGTGATGGAAACCTGGCCATCGACGAGATGCGTGGCGGGACTTTCACCATTAGCAACATGGGGGCGGTCGGAGGGACCTACTCCACGCCGATCATCAATCCACCGGAAGTCGCCATTTTGCTCGTCGGTCGCAGCCGTCCGTTGCCTTGGGTTGTCGATCAAGCGATCGAGTCGCGACTCATCATGCCTCTCTCGCTGACGTACGACCACCGCGTGGTGGATGGTGCCGACGCGGCACGGTTTCTGAACGAGGTGAAGGGATTTCTCGGCGCACCGGGGCGGCTGTTGTTGGCGCCGTAGATCTCCTTGCGAGCCGCACACGCATGTTCCGGTCACGGCGCTGCTATTTCAGCGTCCAACGATTGCCTTAGCGGAACATCCGAGTGATCACTGCTTTATTGCTTCAAACCGAGCAGCGGGAAGCAAAGGATAGGGATCGAAAGCGACGCCATGCCGAGTGTCCAGCGGAAGTCGTCCAGTTCGATTTTGTCGTTCGACGTCTTCGGATGGTGCACGCCGATAAGGATTACCAGGATGAGCATCGGCGTCCAGATGGCCGCTTGTTCGAGAAACATGACGACGTAGATGATCGCGCTGACGAGGAAGGCACGAGCGTAGGTATGAGCGCGAGGGCCAAACAGGCCGTAGAGCGTGTGCCCGCCATCGAGTTGGCTGATCGGGAGCATGTTGAGGCCGGTAATGAGCATGCCAACCCACCCCGCCATGAACCAAGGATTCACTTGCGAGATGGCAATCCAGTCGGCCTTATCGGCCCATTCGGGATGCAAGTAGTCCATCATCCAGGTGACGATCAACGGACTGTTGAGCTGGATGTCGCCCGGCAGCGGCTCGATATCGAGATTAAGCTGCCCGACCCCGATCCAAAGGATGGGCACGGCAACGACCAGCCCGGCAAGTGGCCCAGCGAGGCCGATGTCGAAGATTTGTTTTCGGTCGGCACGCATGCCATCCATGCTGATAACCGCGCCCATGGTGCCAATGGGATTGAACGGCACGGGGATGCAGAGGGGGTAGCTGGCGGGGATATGGTACCGGACTGTGAGGAGAAAGTGCCCCATTTCGTGCGTGAGCAAGATCGCCAGGACGGCCCCCATGTAGGTGAGCCCCTCCAGCCAATTTTCCGCGATCGTTCCCCACATCAATTGGAGGTTGCCCATCCCTTGGAGCGGCCTGTATTGTGCGGCCCCGACCCAAAACGTCGAAAGGCAGGTGGCGATGAACAAGACCAGCGGCAACGTCCGGCGGCGATTGGGTGCTCTTGGGTCGAAGGTCTGACGCGATTCGATATCGGATCGCCGCAACACACGCGGCGAAGCGGCCGCTTCGATCGAAGCCCGTGGGGTCGATTCGGGCGTGTCGTCGGGCGGGGCGGGGTTTGTCATGGAGTCGATCTTAACAAACGGGGGAACGACTCGCGAGCGTCCCCAATCGTCGAGGTTCACAGACGGCCGACCACGGCGGGGATTTTGCGTGGTGCCCCTGCGATTCTAGTAGACTTCGATGCTTTTAATCGTGTCGCCGCCGCTTGCGAGGGCCGCCGCTAGGCAATTGTTGGCGGCGTCGATGAGCCGTTCAGCGTCGAATGACTTGGGGACGTTGGCGAGGGCCGCCACGCCGATCTTCAGGTCCGCGTGGGTCGACGATTCTGCCGATACCTCCGACGCCAACTTGGCAATGGCCCGTTGGGCTAGGGCGACCGCCTCATGGCGATCGTGGTTCGGGAGAATCCATGCAAAACTATGACGCTCCAATCGAAGGATCTCCCCGACGCCGGCTTCCGTCATGTTGCGCAGTTGTTCGAGCAGATTTTTGAGCCGTGTTCCCGCGTGGATCTCCCGCAGTGCGCCCTCCGGCAGCGCGCCTGCCGACGGATCGATGTGACCTTCCACTCGCATCAAGCTCAGCGCCTGGCGATCCGCTCGGCAGCCTGCGACGATCTTGGCGACCTGTTGGCCAAGCTTGTCGCGGGCCACCTCGGGGCTTGCGATCAGGGTACGTCCTCGGGGGCGAGGCGTTGCGAGTGCCGGCGAGTCGGCCCGCTCGCCCGCTGGTTGGCTCCGCGCGGTGGGGGGGCCGGTGAATCGTTGCATCGCGCGTGCCAGTTCTTGGGATTCTTCTAGGATTTCTTCGCACTGGAGGGTCTCGCTTGCGAGAAGCTCCCCCGCCGCCTGCTCCGCAACGATCGCCAACTGCTGGTGAGCCGAGGCCAGTACCTGCTCGTAGTTGCCTCCGTCTCCCAGGTCGACCTGGAGGACGCCGGCGAGCTGGTCGACCTGGGGTTCGAGTTCCGCGACCAGTTCGTGGAGCGAATCCTTGTCGAGTCCACCATAACGTTGGCCCGATTCCAGGAGTTCCGGCAGCACGCAGAGCCGATGCCCATCAACGAGTTCCACGACCAACGCCGCCAATCGAAGTACCTGCGGCACGACTTGCGTCATTTTGTCCGATCCGACGGTATTGCGTGCGGCGGGCGATTGCTCAATCGAATCGGTGTAGAGTTTCGGTAATTTCCACTTTTTGAGCAGGGTGGCGGTGAGGGCTCGATGGTCGAAGCCGAGCGACTCCCGTTCCAGAAGCAGCAGGTCTTGTTTTTCAGCACGGACCTGCGAGAGGAACTTCGCGTAGGGGTTTCCTAGCTGTTGCAGGAGGACTAGCAGGCCGATGTCTTGCAGGAGCGCTACGAGAAAGGCGTCGTCGCCGGGCAATTCCCAGAGTCGCTCCGCCAGTTGTCGAGCCGCGACGGCCCGTGTGAGCGCTCCGCGCCAGTAAGCGCGAAGCTGCTGGACATCGATCTCTTTCAGCAGATTGTCGGGCAAGCTAAAGCCAAGGACCAGTAATTTGAGGGGCCCGGTCCCGAGCAGCGCGATCGCCTGCGTCAGATTTTCGACATTCCCGCTCAGCCCAAAGAGGGAACTGTTGACTACCCGAAGGACCTTCGCCGCGAGCGCCGGGTCTTGCTCGATGCACTCTTTGAGTGCCCGGGTGTCGATATCGGGGGTGTCGGTCAGGCGGATCACTTCCATGGCGACCGCAGGTAGCGTGTAGAGCGATTCGGCGCGGGCGATCATCGAGTCGAGTGGCGAGGGGCTGGCAGTCATGAGGTATCGCAAAAGGAGGTAGCAGGGGGGTGGAAAGCAGGCATCGAACTCTACCTCACCCTCGTCGTGCCGCCGGGGCCGACGGCCCCCGTACTGCTAGCACAATCGCTACAGGACGAACCGATTCGCAACTTTTCATCTAGAGCGCAGGGGCCCTTACCGTTTAGAATCCACCGAGAGACTCGAGAGAGCCCGACCGCCACGCGGTCCGCGAGTCACGGACCGCATGGCGGTCTGACTGTCGATTGCAAGGAAGCTGTGCCGATGAACCCCTTTTTTTTCCGAACTGCTTTCTTCTCGTCCTTATTCTGGTGCTTGGCGATGGGGGCCCCTGCGCAGCCACCCTCGACGTTGGAGGAAGTGCTGAAGGCCGATGCGACGCTGCGCGATGTCTGTTTTGTCGATGACCGACAGGGCTGGGTGGTAGGGGATCGCGGAGTGGTCTTGAGGACGGACGATGGGGGCAAACAATGGCACCGGCAATCGGTGCCGGTCGGTTGTTCCCTCTTGGCCGTTCACTTCATCGACGCCAAGCGGGGCTGGATCGTCGGCGGCGATGCGGCACCCCTCACCCACCGGACTCGAGGGGTCGTCCTTCGGACCCTCAACGGAGGAATCGACTGGCGGCAGGTCTCGACACCCGCACTTCCCCGGCTCACGCAGGTTGAGTTCTTCGACGCGGCCCATGGCATCGCGACCGGCTACGGGGGCGCGTTTTATCCCTCGGGGTTGTTTGCCTCGAAGGATGGTGGGAAAAGCTGGCAGCCGATTGCCTCGGGGGAGCGAACGACTTGGCTCGCGGCAGACTTCGTCGATGCCGAAAATGGGGCGATGGCAGGGGAAGGGAATGCGCGCGGAACACTGATTTCCCGTGAGCTGAAGCAGACTCCCCACGCAGCGATGGAAAACTCCACGCCGCTCCAAATGGTGCTGGGCGAGCGAGGGACCGGGTGGTTGGTGGGAGCCCGAGGAAGGATCGAACAGACGAAAGATGGCGGCGCAAGCTGGGGGCCGCTCGCCACCCCGCCATTCCGGGCAACCGTCGGTCGGCAGATCGATTGCAATACCGTCGCCCTCCACTCCGGCCACGTTTGGATCGCCGGCACTCCAGGGACGCAAGTCTTTCATTCGGGCGACGGAGGTGCAACTTGGCAAGCCTACGCCACAGGCATTCACTCGCCGATCCGCCGGTTGCAGTTCATCGATGCGCGACGAGGTTGGGCCGTCGGCGACTGGGGGACCTTGCTCTCGACACAGGATGGCGGAAAAACCTGGAAGGTACAGCGAGCCGGAGGGGGACGGGCCGCACTGCTCGTTCTCTCCGCAACGCCCGAGAACGCTCCGCTCGAAATCGTGAGTCGCTTGGCTGCCGGCGAGGGGTATCGAACCGTGGTACTCCCCTTATTGGCTAGTCGGGAAGAGAGACCGGATCACCACCGCCAAAGGGACGCAATGGTCCAGTGTGGTGGGCAACTCTCCCGCGCGCTCTGGGCAGGTGCCACCCTGGCCTCCAGCCACCACTCCGGAGCGGACCTGCTTGCCGAAATGGATCGGCTCAGCGATGGCAGGGCCCGTGAGCAGCTCCACCGCAGGCTCGTTGCGGCGATTCGAACTTGGCGGCCGACGGTCGTTCTCGTGCCGCACCAGAGAGAGGGCCTGGAAGGGGGGAGTTGGCGGGCCGCTCGCTCGGTCCTCGAGCAGCTTGCGCTGGCGGCGGTCACCTCCGTAGCGGACCCAGCAGAAGAAATCGACCTCGCTTCGACCGCCTTGCTCCCTGCTTGGAAAGTGGAACGAATCGTTGGGCTGCTACCGCAGGGCGAGCGAGGTTCTCTTCGTATGCCGACCGATAATTTTGTTGCAGCGCTCGGCGGTTCGCCAGCGAGGCAGGCTTCACCGGCGCGCGGGCTCCTCTTCACCCAGCCGACGGTTCCTCCCTCGATCGACGAGCTGGAACTGTTATGGCAGGCCGACGGACTGTCGCGACCTTCGCGCGATCTTTTCACCGGGCTGGAGCTTCCCTCGGGGGGCGACGCGCGCAGGCCTCGCGTGGCGACCAATCCCAACGATCTCGACCGACTTCGACGACTCACGCAGAAGCGCCGGCAACTCGTTCGTCTACTCGACCATGCCCAAGGGAGCCCCGCCTGGTCGGGGCAAGTCGTGAACCTGACCGGCGGGCTGGATCCTCAATCGGGCGGGGAGCTACTTTTTCAACTCGCCAACAGCTACCGCGAAACGGGGCGGCTCCCGATGGCTGCCGACACGCTTTACCTGCTCGCTCGGCGCTACCCTGATCACCCCTTCACCGAGCAAGCGCTGGTTTGGCTCGTGCAGTACTACACGAGCGGCGAACTGGCCAACCTTGCCCAGCGTGAGGAGATGCGAGAAATGCGAACTCGCCCGCTGGCGAATGTCGACCATCCTTCCAAGGCACCGTCCTCGCTTCCCGCGATGGCACAGTTACCCGAAGCGGCCGGTGATGCGGGGGGCAATCTGTCGCCGGACGAACGGCTGGAGCGGGCGGCGCTGCTGGGGAAGTACCTTCAGCAATCGCGACCGGCCGTTTATGCGGAACCTCCGATTCGGTTTCCCCTGGCGGTGGCGTCGCGCCGGCGTGGGTTTTCTAGCACCGCCGACAAATACTTCCTTCTTGCCAGTCAATCGAGCATGGAAGGGGCCTGGCAGCGGGCGGCTCGAGGCGAAAGATGGCTGGCCGAACCGACGGAACTCCCCCCCGAAAAACCGATCACGAGTTGCCGGCTCGTTCGCGAGCGCCCCCACCTGGATGGCCGATTCGACGAAGCCCTCTGGAAGCAAGCCGAACCGATGCGATTGTCCGACGGCAGTGGCAATCGAAACAGCGCCACCCGAACGACCGCTGAACCGGTGGCCCAGGTTCGCCTTTGCCGCGACGACGAATTCTTGTATGTCGCGATCTCTTGCCCCCGGTTGCCAGGGGACGGCGACGAGTCCGAGGGGGGTGCGCGGCATCGTGACTCCGACCTCTCGTCCTCCGATCGCGTCGTCCTCTCCTTGGACATCGATCGCGATTATCGAACCGCCTACGAACTGACGGTCGACTACCGTGGCCAGACCCACGACGCCGTTTGGGGGGACGCGACATGGAACCCCAAGTGGTACGTTGCGAGCCAACTTAGCGAAACGGAATGGACGGCGGAAATTGCCATTCCCTGGCCGGAACTCTCCGACCCTCAGCCCGCCATCCGCGACACCTGGGCGGTCCGCGCGGTGCGATTGGCCCCCGACGGGAGGCAAAAGTCCTGGACCGGCACCACCGGCGACTCGCCCGACAGCTTTGGCTTACTGCTGTTTCGGTAGGCAGCTTCCATCAAAGTGAGGTGGCCCTATAATGCGAGGGTCTCCCAGCTTCCCTCGCGAAAAGAAAGCAACCGCGCGTTGGCTCTCCAAATTATCCACTACCCGCACCCGACGCTTCGCCACGTCTCGAAGCCGATTCGGCGCGTCGACGACGAATTGCGAGGTTGGGTCGCCCAAATGTTTGATCTGATGTACGAACACGAAGGGGTGGGGCTCGCGGCGAACCAGGTTGACTTGCCCTACCGGTTGTTCGTCTCCAACCCAACGGGTGACAGCCAGCAGCGAAAGGAAGAGCATGTCTTCATCAATCCGGTCATCTCGAAAGTGAAAGGAAGGCAGACCGGGAGCGAGGGTTGCCTCAGCCTGCCGGAGGTGAGTGCCGACGTGACGCGGAGCAAACAGATTCATGTCGAGGCGTTCGATCTCTCAGGCAACCTCCTGGAGTTCGACCTGGAAGGATTTATAGCCCGTGTCGTGCTCCACGAGGTCGACCATCTCGACGGCAAACTATTTACCGACCGGCTTTCGGAAACGGCGCTCTTCGAGATCGATGGCTTGCTCGAGGAGTTCGAGATCGATTACCAAAGCCGTTTAGACGCTGGCGAAGCGGTGAGCGATGAAAGAGTCCTCGCACGGCTGGCGGATTTAGAAGCCGCAAGGACGTAAGAGTTCGCAGGCTCGTCGTTTTTTTTGAGTCACTTCCACCTCGTGTTTTCTATTCATGCGAATCATCCTCCTAGGAACCGGACCCTTCGCGGTGCCCACCCTCCAAGCGCTGTCAGCCGGTCGGCATGAAGTCCCTCTGGTGGTATCGAGGCCCTTTCGCGCTCGCAAAAAATCCCCGCTCCCGCCGATGCACGTCGCGGCGAGCGACCTGGGCATCGAACTCTGGACACCCCCGAGCATCAACCTGCCGGAGTCGGTCGAGCGGCTCCTCACGCTCGAGGCCGACTTGCTTGTGGTTTGCGACTACGGCGAGATCCTCCGCCCGCCGGCGCTCGAGGCGACACGTCTCGGGGGGGTGAACCTGCATGGGTCGCTACTCCCGAAGTATCGCGGCGCGGCACCCGTGCAGTGGGCGGTGTGGAATGGCGATGCCGAGACAGGCAATACCGTGATCCAGATGACCCCTGGCCTCGACGCCGGTCCTTGCCTCGCGCAGCAGCGTGTGGCGATCGACCCAGACGAGACGGCAGGCGAACTCGAAGAGCGGCTCGCGGCGCTCGGTGCCGAAGCAGTGGTCGAAGTGGTCGACCAACTCGAGGCGGGCACCGCATCGCCGATCGTCCAAGATAACGCCGCCGCTAGCAAAGCACCGCGGCTTGCCAAGCAGGATGGTCAGATCGATTGGTCAAAATCGGCGATCGCCATCAAGAATCAAGTGCGCGCGATGCACCCCTGGCCTCGGGCCTTCTCCTTCTGGCATAGCGAGGGGCGAGAACCGCTCCGAGTGGCGATCGACCGCGTCCGTCTCCTCCCGCCCGCCCCCTCTCCCTGTGAGCCCCCCCCCAGCGAGCCCGCCCGTCCCCGGGCCGGGATCCTCGTCGAAACGGGCGATGGCCTGCTGGAAGTCGAATCGCTCCAACCGGCGGGAAAGCGCCCGATGACCGCCCAGGAGTTCTTGCGAGGCTACGCCGGCGGAGGGTTCGCCCGCTGATCTACCCTCGCCGCAGCTACCAGCCATACGCTACGATGGTGAACGGTGCAGGCGGAACACCAGCGTTTTCGCGAGAATCCCCCGAAGGAAAAAAGCATGGAACGTTGGGAAATCCTCCTGCTGATCGTCGGCGGCCTGATCGCCGTGAGTGCCTTGCTGCGAATGATGCTCGCTCGCCGTGATTTGCTGGTAGAGCAAGTGAAAAGCCAGCTCCAGCAGAAGCAACCTGTCCCGCAAAAACAACCTGGGCTCTCACCGTCAGAGAAAAGCGACGAAGCGGCCTAGGTCCCTAAGCCGCAATGAGCAACACGATGAAGAAACTCTACATCGAAACCGTCGGATGCCAGATGAACGTGCTCGATAGCGAGCTCGTGGTCGCGGCGCTGCGCAAGGAAGGTTACGAACTGACGGCCAGCACCGCCGACGCCGACACTGTTCTCTTCAATACGTGCAGCGTCCGGCAACATGCGGAGGACAAGATTTACAGCGCGCTGGGGCGAATCAAAGAGGCCAAGAGAGACGATCCGAAAAAAGTCATTGGCGTGATTGGTTGCATGGCGCAGAAGGACCAGCAGTTGGTTTTCGATCGTGCGCCGTACGTCGACTTGGTCGTCGGTCCAGGGCAGTTGCATCAGGTGCCGCAGCTCATCCGCAACATCGAGGCGGGGGCGGGGCAGCAGATGGAAGTCAGCCTGGGCCGCAAGGAGGGAAGCCGCGACCAGATCGAGCGGAGCCACGAGAGCTTCGACCCGCTCCGCGACCCGTCGATGCGACCCACTCCGTTCCAGGCGTACGTGCGGATTCAGATCGGGTGCGACAAATTCTGCACCTATTGCATCGTGCCCAGTGTTCGTGGGCCGGAGCAAAGCCGCCCACCCGAGCAGATTGTCGCCGAGGCACGCCAATTGGTAAGCGAAGGCTGCAAGGAGATCACGCTCCTCGGACAGACCGTCAATAGCTACCGCTACCAAGCGGGCGAGCGGACGACCCGGTTTAGTGACCTGCTGACGGACTTGCACGCGATCGAAGGGTTGGAGCGGCTCAAGTTTGTGACGAACTACCCGAAGGACATGACCGACGATCTGCTGGCTGCCGTGCGCGACTTGCCCAAGTGTGCCAAGTACCTGCATGTCCCCGCTCAGAGTGGCAGTGACGCGCAGCTCAAGCGGATGCGCCGCGGATACACGGTGGCCGAATACCGCGAGATGTTTGCCCGCACGGTCGAAAAAATTCCTGGCGTGGCCGTATCGAGCGACTTTATTGTTGGGTTTAGTGGCGAAACGGATGCCGACTTTCAATTGTCGATGGATCTCGTGCGGGAGTGCCGATTTAAGAATAGTTTCATTTTCAAATACAGCGAGCGACCCGGCACCAAGGGAGCCGACCTGCTGCCCGACGACGTGCCGGAACAAGTCAAACGTGACCGGAATAACGAGATGCTCGCGCTACAGAATGAAATCAGCGAGGCGGACAACCAGGGTTTTCTCGGCCGACAGGTCAAGGTGTTGGTCGAGGGATTGAGTAAGGCGGCCCAAAAAAAAGAGAGTCCATCGGCGGAGGACAACGGGCCGCTGGTGCAGCTCATTGGCCGAACGATGTGCGACCGGATCGTGGTGTTCGACGGCAACCGCCGGCAGGTTGGCCAGACGATGCCGATCGCTATCTACGACGCGAACGTGCACACGCTCTTCGGAACGGTGGTAACGCAGCACGTGGGGGCAGAGTTGGTAACGCTGGAGTGAAGTAGACGAGATAGGCGAGGCTAACGCTTTGTAAGCTCGGAGTCGATGCTGTTGTTGGCAATGGAGTTGGCGATCTGTTCTGCATCGGCGGCGGTCTTGCTTCGCCTATAGATTCGGGCAGCCACTTCCTGGCCTTTCTCGTGTACAATGCCCATGCTGTCGTTTTGAGTGCAATACGGCACTTACGACAGCCCGTGAAGCATTGGCAGCGATCCTACTGGAGGACATCGCTTAGCGAAAACAACTCCCCTCGACAACCATGAAAACCGAACTCCTTCGTCAGTACCTCGACCAGCCTGCCAGCGGCGCGCGATGGATGGCGTCGCTTCGGCTGAAGAATTCTAGTGCGAGTTACGCCAACTTGTGGAAGATGGCGGAGGCGGGGGTCACGCTCGACCTCTTGGCGAACCTTTGCGAACAATTTGCCGCTGCCGCTCCTCGGCTTGCCGACGCCGACATGGCGTGGAACAATCTTGGGCGGTTCGTTGTCGCTTCGCGAAACCCCCTTGCCACGACCGCGCTGTTTGAGCGCGATCCAGAAGCCTTGCCGAGGCTGCTGGCCCTCTTCTCGACGAGCCAGTACCTGAGCGATTTTCTCGTCGTGGAGAACGAAGCGTACGACCTGCTGCGAATGACCGAGGGGCAGCCGGTCGCGCGCGAGCTGTTGGTTCAAGAACTGGTCGAGGAGATCCTCTCGGTTTCGCGTCCGAACGATGCGATGGCCATCCTAAGGCTCTTTAAGTGTCGAGAGACCTTGCGGATTGCTTACGGAGACATCGTCCGAGAGCAGCCGATCACCACCATCTCGAGGCAAATTTCGTTCGTCGCCGACGCCTCGGTCGAGGCCGTGTTTCGGTTCGCCAGTCGCGCCCTGGAAGAAAAAATGGGCGTCCCGCAGTTCGAGGACCGGCGGGCCCAGTTTACGGTCCTTGCGTTGGGTAAGCTGGGAGGACTGGAGTTGAACTATTCCAGCGACATCGACTTGATCCTCCTCTACGAAGGAGAGGGCCAAACCAACGGGCGTCGGGCCACCTCGAATCAGGAATTCTTCGAGCGGCTTTCGCGCGACATGGTCAAACTCCTGACCGAACCGACCGACCTAGGGGTCGTCTACCGCGTCGACCTTCGACTGCGCCCCGAGGGCTCCCGCGGCCCGGTCTGTATCAGCCGAGCGCGCGCTCGGACCTACTACGACGTGCAAGGCCGTACCTGGGAACGGCAAGCCTTTATCAAAGCCCGAGCGATTGCCGGCGATATCCACTTGGGGCAGTCGCTGCTCGCCGAACTCCAGCCATGGATTTACCGCCGCTACCTGACGCTTGCGGATATCACGGGCATTCGAACCATTAAGCGTCAGATCGAAAATCGGACCCAAAGCGCCGGTGGCCACAAGCTCGACGTGAAGACCGGCATCGGAGGCATCCGCGATATCGAATTCGTCATCCAGTTCCTCCAGCTTCTCAATGGCGGCGCGCTGCCCGAAGTGCGGACCGGCAACACGCTCGAGGCAATCGCCCTCCTCGAGCAGGCCGGATGCCTCAGCAACCAAGAACGGACGATTTTGGAGGAAAACTACCGCACCTTACGGAAGCTCGAGCATCGCCTCCAAATCATGTTCGACTTGCAAACGCACACGTTGCCGGAAGACCCGAACGAACTTCGGAAGGTCGCCATTCGGATGGGATTCCGGCCGACGATCGAGCAGTCGGCCCTGGCGGCGTTTGAGGAAGACCATCGGGAGCGGACCGAACAGAACCGAAAAATACTGAACCATCTCCTGCACAACGCTTTCGACGACTTGGAAACTTCGGAGCCCGAAGTCGATTTGGTCAACGACCCCGCTCCTAGCCAAGAAAGGATTGCGGAAGTCCTCGGGAAATATCCCTTTGAGAATGTCCAAGCCGCGTACGAAAATTTGATGGCCCTTGCGACAGAGAAGATTCGGTACCTGTCGACCCGCCGGTGCCGACACTTCCTGGCGGCGATCGCCCCCGGATTGCTTACCGCGATTTCCGAAGCCCCCGAGCCGGACGCGACGCTGATGAATTTGAGCCGCGTGAGCGATTCGCTTGGCGGGAAGGCGTCGCTGTGGGAGCTTTTTCGCACGAACCGGCCATCGCTTCATCTTTACGTCACGCTCTGTGCGGCTTGCCCTTATTTGGCGAGTCTCCTCACGAGTAATCCTGGAATGATCGATGAGCTGATGGACAGCCTGCTCGTTGATAGTTTGCCTCCGCAAATGGCGGTCGAGGAGGCTCTCGATGAACTCGTGCAAGGAGCGGAAGATCTCGACCCGATCCTTCATAGCTTTAAGGATGCCCACCATCTGCGAGTCGGCGTTCGTGATATTTTGGGCAAAGACGACATCCGCCAGACTCATGTTAGCCTCGCCGACATTGCCCAAGCCTGTCTCCGGCAGATTACCGAGTACGAAAAAGAGAAGCTCGCAAAGAAGTGGGGCGAACCGACGATCGCCCCTCCTTCGGACAACGAAACGCCCGATAGCGGGCTGGGACGCCTTCGGTTCAATCTGGCCGATCGGGCTGGAAGCCGATGTGGGTTGGTGATCCTCGCGCTGGGGAAATTGGGGGGCCGTGAGCCCAACTACCACAGCGACCTCGATTTGGTATTTCTCTACGAGGCGGAAGGAACCACCGATGGCGGAGACCAAGGGGGAGGGACCTCCCATAGCCATTACTTCAGCGAACTGGCCCAGCGCATCATCAAGCAGGCCAGCCGTATCGGTCCCTACGGCCGGCTCTACGAGGTCGATGCGAGATTGCGACCGACCGGCAAGAGCGGCTCGCTCGCGGTGCCAATCGATGGATTTCTTCGTTACTTCCAGTCGGGAAAAGCGCAGCTCTGGGAGCGACAGGCTCTTTGCAAGGCACGCGTCATCTATGGGACTCCCGAGGCTGCCAAATACGCGATGCAGGCTGTCCACGCGGCGGCGTTCGGCCCCGAGTGGTCTTGCGAACAGGCGGAAGAAATTCGTGCCATGCGACATCGCCTCGAACAATCGGCCAGCGATCGCAATCTAAAGAGGGGACGCGGCGGGACCGTCGACACGGAATTCTTGGTACAGATGCTCCAGCTCCGGTATGCCCACGACGACCAGAGCCTCCGCGTTCCCGGTACCCTTGCCGCGATCGATGCACTCGATGCAGCAGGATACTTGTCCTCGGACGATGCCGCGTTTTTCAGCAGGAGCTATCGGTTTCAGCGCAACGTCGAAGCCCGCATCCGCCTGATGAACGCTACCGGTCGCCATGAGTTGCCGACCGACTCTCAGGAACTCGAAAAGCTGGCCTTTTTGCTGGGTGCTCCCGACGCATCGGCGCTCGAGAAAGAGGCGCTCGATTTGTTTGTCGAAACGCGAAAACGGTTCGACCAGCAATTTGACGCCGCCGCCCGTTCGTAGAACGAAATCCGACAACCATGTTGGCCGTGGTTGGTTGTCTGTTGTCAGCTACCCCTCTAGCCGACGAGCTACGCCTCGTCGGATTCCTTTGCACTGCTTTGCGCGCCTCCGCGTTGCTCCAGACGGCTTGGCTTCCGTGAATGGTTCCCTTCGAGAGACCGGGAGGCCAGCTGTTCTACGGGTCGATCGAAATCACCCGTTCGTACGACTCGGCTGGCAAGACCATTATTTTTCCGTCTCCCATTCGACCGGTGCGAGCGACCTCGACCACTTTGCTAACCACCTCGTCGGCCCGGGCATCGTCGACCCACAGCGTGATTTCTACTTTTGGCAAGAAGGCGTGCGTGTATTCGCTGTCGGTGTAATGGTCGAGATAACTTTTCTGTTTGCCGAAGCCCTTGACCTCCGCGACTTCCACCGCTTCGAGCGGCGCACGACGGAGATGGTCGAGAATCTTCTCGACAAGAAAAGGTTTGACGATAGCAATGATCTGTTTCATGGGAGGAATGTTTCGCGGGAGGAATCTGGGGGATGGGGGAGAATGCAGGGCCACTCGCCACCTCCCCTAGCATCCTGGCACGAGCGCAAGGTGTCAAATCCCGCATCCCACTTCCCCGCTCCTGCTGAGGCGGATAAACTCATGGTTTTCCCGCGAATCCCGCATACTCGAATCAATCCATGGCAAAGCAGTATTCCAAGCATCAGCAGAAGATCATCAAGGGCTACTACGACAATCGCGAAGCGGTCTCGCTCCAGAGGCTAAGCGAACTCGTGACGGAGCTTTACCTCGCCGAGGGAAAAGGTCGCGAGAAGCAGTGGAAGTACATCATCGGTGCCCTCGAAAAGCTTGGCCTCAAGCAAGACCGCATTGACTACCTACGCCAACAGGACGACCCGGCGATGCTCGCAAAATTAGTCGAAGAACTGCTCGCGAAAAGCTAAAAGGCAACGGGACGCCCGCACCATGCAACAGTACCTACAACTCCTCCGCCGCGTTCTCGAAGAGGGAACCCCCAAAGCCGACCGGACCGGTACGGGGACTCGGAGTCTGTTTGGACATCAGATGCGGTTTGATTTGGAGAGGGGGTTTCCGCTGGTGACCACCAAGAAAGTCCACACGCGGTCGATTCTTCACGAGCTACTTTGGTTTCTGGCCGGCGATACGAATGTGCGGGGACTGAACGAAAACGGGGTGACGATTTGGGACGAATGGGCGGGCGACGATGGCGAACTGGGGCCAGTCTACGGTCGGCAGTGGCGGGCTTGGGAGTGTGGGGATGGGCGCGTGATCGACCAGATGGCCGGCGTGGTCGAGCAGATACGGACGAATCCTGATTCCCGTCGGCTGATCGTCACCGCCTGGAACCCGGCCGACTTGCCGAAGATGGCGCTTCCTCCTTGCCACTTGCTGTTTCAGTTCTACGTGGCGGATGGAAAGCTGTCGTGCCAATTGTATCAGCGTAGTGCGGATGTGTTTCTCGGCGTCCCCTTCAACATCGCCTCTTATGCGCTACTGACGATGATGATCGCCCAAGTGACCGGCCTGGCGTGTGGCGAATTGATCCACACCCTTGGCGATGCCCACCTCTACGAAAACCATATCGAGCAAGCCCGCACCCAGCTCGCCCGCGACCCGCACCCCCTCCCAACGATGCAGCTCGACGCATCGGTCAAGTCGCTCTTCGATTTCCGTTACGAACATTTTCAGCTCAACGGCTACGATCCCCATCCCCGCATCCCCGCTCCTATTGCGGTGTAACGACGAGCTGCAAAGGACCGGCGAAAAGGAATCGCCAGTCGCTCCCTCCTCCCTCCTCCCTCCTCCCTCCTCCCTCCTCCCTCATGCTCCTCTCTCTCGTGGTTGCCGTTGCTGAAAACCGAGTCATCGGTCGGAGCGGGGGGCTGCCATGGCGGCTCTCGGGCGATCTGAAGCGATTCAAAACGCTGACGATGGGCCATGCCTTGGTGATGGGCCGCAAGACGTACGAGTCGATCGGCCGCCCGCTGCCTGGGCGCGTGTCGATCGTTCTCACACGGCAGGCTGATTTCTTGGTGAGCGAGGAGAGCGTTCGTGTCGCCAGGAATTGGGACGAAGCGATCGCTCTGGTCCCGACCACCACGATGGACCGTAGCGAGCTCTTCGTGGTCGGCGGGGCCGAGGTCTACCGGCAGGCGCTCCCCCGAGCCGACCGACTCTATCGAACGCGGGTGCTTGCGAGTCCCGAGGGCGATGCCTGGCTCCCCGAGCTCGACCTCCACGACTGGCGGCAGGTCGAGTCGACCGACTACCCAGCCGATGCGCGGAACGAATATGCCGTGACGCTGGAGAAATGGGAGCGTCGGAAAGGGGAGGGTCGGCCTGGTGCCGACGAGGTGTAGCTTATTCCTTTTCGACGAGGCGTAGCTCGTCGGCTACCCACCCTCGAACTACTCTCCGTCCATCCCTAGTCGCATCTTGAGTTCTTCAAATTCCCCGACGTAGCGCTCGTTGCTGGAATGGACATGCTCCGCTTCGGTGAGAAATTTCATCTTGTCTTGGCAAGGGATTTGGCCCTCTTTCAGGAGATTTTCATACACGCCGAGGTCCGAACCGTACGCGATGAGCAGCTTGTGTTCGTCGAGTTGCACTTCCTGGGGAATCCGTGGATTCAATACAGCGATCCCCGTGCACCCGTCGTTCATCAGCAGGTCTTCAAAGTCCCAAAGGATGCTTTGAAGAATCGGCATGTCGATCTGTTCGCGGTAGAGGTCGGTGTGGTGGCCGGAGCGATGGCCATGGCTCGTTTCGAGTACCACGTCGACCGTTGGCCCTAGCTGCTCGATCAACTCCATGAAAAGGTCGAGCATTCCGTCACGAGAGACGGCTGCCATCAAGACGGGCACATCGGCACCATTCTCCTCGTCACGATAAACATCATGGCGATATCCAGCCGTCGGGACGACATCCAGATTAAAGGAGGGGCGGATCGCGTCAGTGAGAACGAAGTCGCCGTACCGCTCGATCTTCAAGTGGGCCTCGAGCTCGTCGTCACTGACTTGCTCAAAGGTGCTCACTTCAGGTGGCGGAACCACGAGGCTGGGGCGCTCGTCGGCAAATACGTCGTCAAAAAATGTCTTTAAAAAGCCCATCGACAATTCTCGATATTTCAGGTGGGGATCAGCGAGCCAGGTTCTCCCCGACCCGGGGGACCCCAGGGCGGGGAGAATGCAGCTCGCGGAATGGGTGTCCACTCAATCCTAGTTCACCCCAGGCGATGCGTTGAAAGTCGATCCCGTCTCGACAGAGAAATCGACACCACCCGTCAGGGGCGCAATCGGCACGACCCGACTCGGGTGGCAGAAGTTGGAAGCGACGTAGCGAAAATACCGCAACCGACGGTCGAAATGCCGCGAGACGTAGCCGATCCGCGACATCGTGGCACGCGTGCCCCCCCAACCACCGGGGGCGAGGCTACCGCTCGCAGTGGAGTAGAGACGTCACGGCCATCGCGGTGCCGTATTGCTGGTGGTAGTTGTAGAACGGAAAGTCCCACCAACTCCCCCCTTTTTCTTGCAAAGGGATCAGAATGTTCGCGAGATGATCCTGGAAATGAGGGCGTTCCGCCTCCGGAAGCTGCTCGATCGTCTTGCTGGCGTAGTAGTGCCCGTAGTAGTAAAAGTAACCCGCCACCGCGAAGTGCGACTCATGAGGGCGGGGGCGTTTGCGGCCGAGGCTAAGCCATCCATTTCGGGCAAAGAGTCGGTTGAGCCAGGTCTTGAGCACTTCGTCCGTTACTCGCTTATCGCCGTAGAGTCGCAAAGCAAGATTGCAGGCTTGCGAGCGACCAAGGCTACCCCCGGCCCGGTTGATCGGCCGCATTGGCCGCATCCGCAAGTACTCGCCATAGGCGTAAGTGAAGTCAGGATTCCGTTGCCGCTGGATCGATGCGATCGCCTCGCCAATCTCCTTTTGAGGAAACTCCACGCCCATCGCTTGAGCCTGACGCAGCGAGATCAGCGCGGTCGCCGTCGTAAAACTATTGGGGCTCCCCCCCGGGACTTGGGTATGGTGTTCGAAGTCGTAGTAGCCCCATCCGCCATTGACGAAGGCGTAGCGGTGGAGTTTTTCGACCTGAATTTCAATCGCCTCTCGGAGCTTCTCCTGCCGCGGGTCGTCCCCTTCGGCTCGCTGGTAGAGCCGCACCAGCCCGGTCGTGCCGAAGGAATGCCCCCAAGTATTGTAGAGGGCGTCCATTTCTGCGCGGCGCACGTCGTCCGCATTTTCGAGTAGCCACTTTTCGCCCCGATCGATCGCCTTGGTGACCCGAAGCTTCAAGTCGCCCGTGAGGCGTGGCTCCGCCTCCACCAAGGCTTCGACCACCAATCCACAGACGGCCGTGCGAAAGGCATGGTGCGCTCCAGGCACCGGGGCGTAGATGTTCAAACCTTTCGTCTGTTCCGCGCTTCCCCAGCCACCACTTGGCCGCTGGTCACGAAGCAAAAAATCGACGCCCCGCTCGATCGACGCCCGGATCGTTTTCTGGGACGGAGCCACGATGGCATGCGGGACCGGGCCGGTGGTGGCCAACGGCGAAATCGGAGGCGAAGCGACGCCCTTGTCCGCTTCGACCGCGATCGCTTTGCCCAATACCAGCAGCGCGAACGCCATCGCCACGCTCCGCACCGTTGCTTTCCTATTCATCTTCGTCGTCCTTGTCTTCGTTTTCCTGGTCCTCGTCTTCTACTTTGTCGTCTTCTTCCTCGAGCGAGAGGACCTCCCCCTCTTCCAACCCGTCGGTAATCTCGATGTCGTCTCCCTTCGTTCGGCCCGTCACGACTGGCCGTTTCTCGAGGTCGCCCTCCTGGACGATCCAGACGTAATTCGAGTCGTCGTTCGTTTCGTCTTCATGAACGGCCGCCTGGGGAACGACGATCGCCTCGGCCTTGGCGTAGGTCGTGATTTTCACCTTCCCGGTCATGCCCGCAACAAGCCACTCGGGCTGGTCGTTCCCGTGGAGCTTCAATTCCATGGAGAACTTGTCGTCGTCGACAGGAATGCTCGACAGTTGGGAGATGGTGGCTGAAAGCTTGGCGCTCCCTATCGCGGTCGGTTGGATCGACGCCGAAAGGCCCAGTCGAACACTTGGCCGATGCGATTCCTCGACGCTCGAGAGGGCATAGAGGGGGCGGGGCTGAACGATGGTCATCACGATCGAGTCGACCTCCACGCTCTCTTTGGGCTGGAGGCTGCCTACGAGGTCCGCCATCTCCGTCCATTCGCCTTCCTCGCATTCTCCATAGTAGACGACGCCATCCGACGGGGCGCGGAGCGTGAGCTGTCCGAGATCACTCGTCAGCTCGGCGTGCTTCTCCAAGGACTCGGCTTGCTCGCGTCTCGCCTTCTCCAGCTCATATCGGGCTTGGCTTATCTCGGTTTCCATCGCAGTCCTTGCCCGCTCCAACTCCATCCGCACGTCGTCGACGTACTCTTTCTCTTGAATGTCATAACGGGGGACAAAGACTTCGAGGTTTCGGGCGTGAGCAACCTTCGCCTGTTTCAGGGAGTATTCTGCCTGCTCGACGGCCGCTCGTTGTCGTTTGAGAATGATTTCCTCCGTCTCTTCGGTAAGATCATCCGCCTCATACATTTTCTCCAGTTGTCGGAGTTCCTCACGTACCGACTCGACGTGCTGCTGCGTCCCCTGGAGGCTCATCTCAATTCCCTGGAGCATCAAATCGCGGCCCGTTTGCTGGTAGTGGTCGTAGTCCAGGAGGGCTTCGGCGAGTGTTCGTTCGGCTCGCTCGAAGTTCTCACGGATCGATTTCTCGAGCCGCGGCAGCTCCTGTTCGGATTGGATAAGGGCCAGTTCTTCCAGGCGTTGGTTCAGTTCCAGTTCCTCGATCGCTTCTTTCAGTTCCTTGCCGTCAAAGCGAACCACCACCTCTCCTTGACGGACCGTAGCGCCGTGCGAGACCACTTCGACGATCTCGAAATCCTCCCATGCCTTCGGTTCGAGTTTTACCGGGGCCATCTTGCTCGCCACGAATCGGACGTCCGACTCGTGGCTGATTTTGAACGGCGCAAGTTGGATCGTGAGCGTCTCGCGGTCGCTCTCCTCGTCGTTGTTTTCGTTGTCCTTGCTTTCCTCGTCCTTCTCCCCATCACTTTCGGCCCCGTTTTCTAGCGACTCGCCCTCCGTGTTGTTGCTACGGGTCGCTGCGTTGGCGGGCTCCGAGGGGGGCTTTTCGGCACCCACCCTGTCCGCCGATGCAACGAGCATCGCAAGCAACAAACCGAGCCGAAGTCGATCTCCCGAACGGGCGAACAGGATGCGAAAGCATCCAGCGGGAACGCCGCTTTTCCCGGTTTCAGAAGAGGTGTTCAGGAGCAGAGAGTTCTTCATGGGACGGGACTTCCGAGGGAAAATGGGGGAAGGATGGGACGGGAAGTGAAGCAGGAAGGCCCGAGGGGGAGTGCGCGGGCTGACCCTACTTTGCTTATTTTCACTATTTTGCGGAATTTGACGGCGATTTTCAACCAAGTCGATCGGATCGGGCCCGATTGGTGTTTTCGAGGCAGGGGCCCTTCTCCTATGATCCCCGCCCGGCACGCCCGCTTTAGCGGCTACGCCAGCCGAGAGAAGCAATGCACCAGTAAGAGTCTAGCACCATGTCCAGCTTGCTCAGCGGAAACGCTGTCGCAGAGGTTTCGCTCACCGCGGCATGCGTCCAATGCCGGCTACCGCTCCCGATACGCCCGATTCGTGCGGGGGAGAAGGGGCAGAGTTGGGCCTGCGTCCGCTGTGGCACCCATTACCGCGCCATCCGGCTGGAGGAGGCTCCCTCCGACTGCGCCGGCAACGCGCGTCTTATTGCTCCTTCGGCATTGCCTGCTCGCCCTCGACCGGTTGACCACCAACGTCCCCAAGTCGGCCAGCCACAAGGGGTCGCCACCAAGCCACTCCGTGCCCGAAGCACGAACGAATGCTTGATTCAAACCAAAGCAAGCCAATTGATCGACGAGGCCGTGACGCAGGGCGATCGGCTCGCCGTCCGGCCGACGGGGGTTCCCTTCTCGAACGTGATCGTCAAGCTCGGCGCGCTCCCGTACCATCCCGAGACCGAGGCAAAAATTTCCGAAAAATTTCTTGCCTCGACGCAGCAGGTCGAATCGCTTGTTGCGACTTTAGAAGAGGGAAGGTCGATCGTCGGCGACGCCCACGAAACCATCGTTCGCGAGACGCTCGTGCAGGCAACGCAGGACATCGATCTTTTCGTACGTCTCGGTGCCAATCCCGTTGGCGATGGCTACCCGGGGCACCATAGTCTGCACACGGCCATGCTCGCCACGGCGGTCGGCGTCAACCTCGGATGGGATAGGAAGACCTTGGTCGAACTGGGCGTCGGATGCTTGATGCATGACGTCGGAATGGTCAACGTGCCGGCTCATCTCCACAGCAAAGATGTCGTTCTCGACGACAAGCAATTCGACCTGATTAGCCCCCATCCCTTCCATACGTTCGATCTCTTGGAAGACCACCTGGGCCAAGTACCACTGGCGAGCCGAATGGTCGCCTACCAACTCCACGAACGATGCGACGGATCGGGCTATCCACGAAAACGAAAAGGGAAGGCGATTCACGACGCTTCCAAGGTGGCGGCCATTGCCGACGTTTATGTCGCGCTGGTCTCCCCCCGCCCCCACCGGCCTGCGCTCATGCCTTACTATGCCGTCGAATACATGCTCCACGGAGTCAAGTCGGGGCAGTTCGATAGTTCGTCCGTCCGAGCGCTGCTGAAGACGATTTCACTCTTTCCTATTGGATCGTACGTGAGGCTCTCCGATGACCGAGTCGCACGTGTTTTGCGCGCCAACGCCTCGAATTACTACCGGCCGATCGTCGAAGCCTGGCGAGTCGGAGAGACCGAGGCCACGCCGGAGATTCTCGACCTGGAAAAGAGGTCCAACCTCAGTATTCAGAAACCGCTGCCGACCCTCTCGGCGGCCTGAGAAAAAACGTGCTTCGCCAACCACTTCCATTGCGCCAATAGCCGACGAGCTACGCGGCCCCCGGCGAGGCGTAGCTCGTTGGCATGTTGGCGCCCCTCCGCGACGAATTGCTCGGGACCGATGGAAACGCGGGTGCTGCGCGTTGTAACACGGGACATTTCCTCCTACGATAAAGACGATGAAGATCTACACTAAAACAGGCGACGGGGGAGAGACTTCGCTCTATGGTGGCGAGCGCGTGGCGAAGGATCACTTGCGAATCGAAGCGTGCGGGACCGTCGACGAACTGAACGCCCAGTTGGGGGTGGTTCGAGCTGAATTGGTGGCCATGAAAAAATCGCCCCGCGAGCCCGACCCACTCGGCGAAATCGACCAGCTAGTGGGTCGAGTGCAGAACGAGCTCTTCGACCTTGGCGCGGAGATCGCCACTCCCGAGCCGGCGGCGAAGAGAACCGACTTGCTCGGGCCTCGGCATACCGAGACGCTCGAAAGGGCGATCGACCGATGGCAGGAGGAGTTGCCACCACTCAAGGCGTTCATCTTACCGGGTGGTTGCCCCGCAGCCGCCAGACTGCATGTCGCTCGGGCTGTTTGCCGACGTGCGGAACGGCTGGTGGTGACGTTGTTTCGAGAAGCCGAGTTGCGATCCGAGGCGCTTCTCTACCTCAATCGGCTGAGCGACCTGTTGTTCGTTCTGACACGGGCTGTCAATCAGATTGGAGGCGAGGAGGATGTCCCTTGGCAAAAGGTTGCCAAGTAATTTCTCCCCCTGGTCGCTGACCCTTCTTCATTTGGAGCAATATCGCCAGAAACAATAGCGCCTAAAAATAGCGAGTCGGCACCCCTTTACTTTCTCGGTGCGGTTCGACTATACTCGGCTCTCTTGCTGTAGGGCGTGGTGGTCGATTGTATGGCTTCCAAGGCGGCGTCTCCTACTCAACCAATCCGTATCTTGGTATTGAGGAGGTGAAGACGATGGGCCAATCCGCTCATTGCCGTCGCTTGTTTGCGATTGCGTTGCTCGGCGTTTTTCTCGCCACATCCCCTGTTATTGCCCAGGAAGACTCTCCTGACTCTGCGGCCCCCGTGCTGACGTGCGAGTCGGTCGACCAGGGAGAGTTTGCTGGCCATACCGCCTGGATGCTCACTTGCTGTGCGTTGGTGCTGTTCATGACCGCGCCTGGCCTTGCCCTCTTCTATGGTGGCTTGGTTCGCAAGAAGAACGTCCTGAGCGTGATGATGCAGTGCCTATTTCTGATGGGACTGATGACCGTACTGTGGGCGCTCTACGGCTATTCGCTTGCGTTTGGCGGCGGAGGGCTGTACGTCGGTGATGGCGAATACCTCTTCATGCAGGGAGTGGAGCGTTACTGGAACGACGCGACGGGCCAAGCTGAGACGCCCCTTTTCGATCCCGAAATTCCGATCTCCACGCTTACCCACATGCTGTTTCAAGGCATGTTTTTCATCATCACCCCAGCGCTCATTTGCGGTGCCTTTGCCGAGCGAATGAAATTCAGTGCGATGGTCGTGTTCCTCGTGCTTTGGGGCACCGTCGTCTACTGCCCGCTCTGCCATTGGGTATGGGATGGTGGCATTCTTGCCTTCAATACGACCGCTGACATTCAAGCCGGGAAGGGAACTTCTTGGGCCGGTGGCGCGCTCGACTTCGCTGGCGGAACGGTGGTGCATATTAGCTCCGGTGTCTCGGCGCTAGTTTGTGCGCTCGTGCTGGGTCGTCGTGTTGGGTTCGGCCAGGATGACATGCGTCCCCATAACCTGACTTACACCGTACTTGGTGCAGCGATGCTGTGGGTCGGTTGGTTCGGGTTTAACGCAGGCAGCGAATTGTTGAGCGATGGCCTGACGACCAGTGCCTTTGCGGTAACTCATTTTTCCGCGGCAGCAGGTGCTGTGTCGTGGGCTCTCTACGAATGGATCTTGCGGGGCAAGCCTAGTGTTCTAGGGACCGCGTCGGGCGCGGTTGCCGGGTTGGTTTGCATCACTCCTGCCGCTGGGTTCGTCAACACGATGCCTGCCTTGGCCATGGGAGCCATCGCCGGCGTTGTCTGCGCGTTTTCTTGTAGCAAGCTCAAGCAAGCGTTTGGCTACGACGATTCGCTCGATGCGTTTGGCGTCCATGGTATCGGTGGAACACTCGGAGCGATCCTCACCGGAGTCTTCGCCACTCGTGCGTGCTGGGACATCGACGATGGCAATAAGCTGGGCCTCCTCGAAACGGGAGGAGACACCCGCATTCTTGTCGGGCAGATCGTTGCTGTGGCGGTCACTTGGATTTACAGCCTCGTCGTCACTTTCGTTCTCCTCAAAATCGTTGACATGGTGATTGGCCTCCGAGTCGACGAAGCGGCAGAGCGGCAGGGACTCGACCTGAGTCAGCACGAGGAAGAAGGATATATCTTGTTCTAAAGCCGAGCAGGAGAGCCGGGCTGGCTTAAAAAAACACCGGCCCGGCTCCCAGCAGGCTTCCTCTTTGTTACAATAGATGCACTGCCGGTGTTTGGCGATCGGTAGAGCAAGCAACCTCCATTAAGGAATTGCGAACATGAAAAAAATCGAGGCGATTGTTCGCCACTACAAACTCGACGATGTAAAAAACGCCCTGGCAGAACAAGGGATCGTCGGCATGACGATCACCGAAGTTCGTGGTTTCGGCCGCCAAAAGGGACATACCGAAATGTACCGTGGCACCGAGTACGCGGTCGATTTTGTGCCGAAGGTCAAAATCGAAGTCGCCGTCGAAGACGACCGACTGCAACCGGCGATCGACATCGTGATTCGCGCGGCACAGACGGGGCAAATAGGGGATGGAAAGATCTTCATTTCTGATTTGCTCGACACCATTCGCATTCGCACCGGCGAAACCGGCACGGAAGCACTTTAACGCCGATCGAACGACCTTGAACCGAGCGTCGTTGCTCTCGGCTCAAGCCTAGCTCCTTTCTTTTCCCCAAGCAGTGGCCACCGCATGTCCAGCACCGTGCGACTTCGCCCCAGCGTGCTCGCAGCCCGCGATAAGGCGAACGCCGCTCTGGACAACGGCCTCCGGCTGAACAAGAGCGGACTAGCGAGCGTGGAGGTGTGCGCTCGCCGGTCCGCTGCTGTCGATGCCATTCTCACGCTCCTGTTCAACGCGGCGATCGACGATCTGCCCGCCGGACAAGGCGAAGGAATGCGCTCGCGAGTCGCGCTCGTGGCGATCGGCGGATATGGCCGCCGGCAGCTCGCGCCCTACTCCGACGTCGACTTGATGATCCTTCATGCCGGGGGGCTCGACGACCAACTGCTTGGCTTCGTAACGCGGTTGACCCAAGACCTGTACGACGCGGGACTTCAGCCAGGACACAGTTTGCGCGAACCGGCCGAAGCGGTTCTGCTGGCGCGCTCCGACGTGGTGATCTGCACTTCGCTCATCGAGGCCCGGCTTCTCATCGGGTCGCTAAGCCTGTTTGAGGAATTTAAGGCAGCCTTTCGCCAGATGGTTCAGCATCGGCAGAAAACCATGTGCCGCGATTTCATCGCTGCCCGGCAAGAAGAACGGCGCAAGGTAGGCGACACGGTCTTTCTCTTGGAGCCGAACATCAAGCGTTCCCCCGGAGGGCTGCGAGATATCCATTTGCTTCGATGGCTCTGGTACGCTCGGAGCGGGGAGCCCGATCCTAATCGGCTGTTCCTTAAAGGGGTGATCTCGAAGTTCGATCACCGCCGTCTGATGTCGTCGCAGAAGTTTCTGCTTGCGATTCGCAATGAGATGCATTTCGCGGCCGGCGGAGCGAACGACGTGCTGAATCGGGCGGAACAAATGCGAATCGCGGGAGTCAGGGGGTTTCGTGCTCGCGAGGGAATGCTTCCGGTAGAACTCTTGATGCGAGAGTATTTTCGGCACACGGACCATGTGTCGTTCCTCACGATGCGGCTTTGCGAACTTGTTTCGCCGCCGCCGGTTGTTTCCCGAGTACTCGATCCGGTCCTCAGCAAGAGCGTGTCGGGCGACTTTCGCGTCGGGTTGCGCGAGATCGCCGCGACCCAACGCGGCGCCGCTAAACTCAAAGCTCGGTTGAGCATGGCAATTCGATTGGTCGACTTGGCACGCATTCACGGCAAGCGCATCGCCCAGGGGACTTGGTACTCCGTCTACCGTGCGGCTCCAGGCTATTCTTCAGACCTCGATGAGGAGACCATCTCCCAGTTTCTCGAAGTACTCGAAAACCCCACCGACTTGGGGCAGGCGCTTCGGAGGATGCGTGATCTGGGAATCCTTGAAAAAGTGCTCCCCGACTTTAGCCATGCCCGCTATTTGTTGCAGTTCAATCGCTATCACAAATACACGGTGGACGAACACTGCATCAAAGCGGTGGAAGAGGTGACGCGTCTGGGCAAACGGAACGATCTTGCGGGCGAAACGTATCGGGGACTTACCCGAAAAGGCCTGTTGCATTTGGTGCTGCTGGTGCATGACTTGGGGAAAGGCTATGCCGAGGACCATTGCGTGCGCGGCGTCGAGATCGTCCACCGAATTGGCGAGCGGCTTGGCCTCGACGAGGGGACGACCCAAGTCGCGGCATGCCTCGTGCGAGATCATCTCAAGATGTCGCATGCGGCGTTTCGCCGCGACACCAGCGACCCCGATTTCATCCGGCAATTCGCCGAGGAAGTTGGAGGCGGCGAGCAACTCGACATGCTCTACCTGCTCACCCTGGCGGATCTAGCCGCCGTTGGCCCGGAGGTGCTCAACGATTGGAAGATCGACATGCTCGGCGATTTCTATCGTCGGTTGAAAGCGCATGGAGGGAAGGAGGAGCGGAGGACTCCTCGTGAGCAAACCGCCGCGTTCAGGGAAGCCATCTGGCAAGAACTGGGGGAGGAGAAGAGAAAGGACCCCTGGTTCGATTTGCAGTTTCGTGCCCTTCCTCGGTCGTTTGTCACCTCGCGCACACCGATGGAAGTCGCCAGTACGTTGAGCCGAATCTGGCAGCTCGACCCACGAGCTGCGACGGCATGGGGGCGAAACTTGGCCGACTCGCATACCGTCGAGTTCACCGCCGGCGTCCGCCAAGCAGCGGGCCGAGGCATCTTCTCGTCGATGGCCGGTGTCTTGAGTAGTCGTGGAATGAGCATCCTTGCGGCCGAGACCGTGCCGCTGGAGGAGGGCGTCGTTCTGTTCCACTACCAAGCAACGGATACTCGGTCGAATGGCCCGACGGAAGAAAGTCGCCTGCAAGAGATTGTCCAAGCACTCATCGAGTCGGTCGACAGCGAAGAGCGTCCGACCTTCCGTGCTCTCTGGGGAAGTAAGCAAGACGAAGAGAGTTCGTCGCTCACCGACCTGCCAATCGAAGTCCGAATCGACTCCGAGATTTCGCCCGACTATCTGGTCGTCGAAGTGTTTGCCTTCGACCGGCTGGGGCTTCTCTACGACTTGGCTCGAGCGCTCCATGAACTCACGCTGAACATTCGCTTTGCAAAGATCGGAACCCATGTCGACCAAGTCGTCGACGTCTTCTACTTGAGCGAACGAGATGGAACGAAGCCGACCGGCGAAACTCGCTGCCGCGAGATCCGCGACTGTTTGCAGTCGATCGTCGAGGCGTAGCCTACCGATTCGTTGCGTCCCTATTTTGGCCGGTGGAACGCCGGACCAAAGAGACTCAATTCGACCGTGCGGGAGGGGAAAATAAGGCATTTTTTGCCCAATTAATGCCCCTTTTTCCTCAAAATCGCGAGGAGTTGCCAAAAAAGAGAAGGCTCTGACTGCGGGCGGTTCGCAAACATCGCCTGTAGCAGCTCTGCCGCCCGATTCCGAAGGAAAGAAGCGGGCCTTCTTTTGTCTTGTTTCGAATTGTCAAAGAGCGATCGCTTTGCCAAGGCGAAGCGTGTCACAACGGTCCGTTCCTTCGTCGCTATTCACGGTTGCTTCTTCCGAACGGGAACGGCTACTTTTATTACGGCTACGTTCATTAGAGCCTGTTCGCACTCGAAAGCGAGCCTTATTTGTGAGCCACTCGCCTCTCCGGTGCTTTGCAACCGTTCCTTCGCGCGTTTGCGTTCGACAATTCCCGGCTCCGAACGTCGAGAAAAAAGTCCTCACGCAAAGGCGTGCAGAAACAGGGGTGGGAGGTTCACGGCCGGGAAAAAGGCAACCATGAATCGAACGAATCCGACGAATAGCGTAAGAAGAAAGGAATTAGAGCAGTGATCAATCGGATGTTCCGCTAAGGCAATCGTTGGACGCTGAAATAGCAGCGCCGTGACCGGAACATGCGTGTGCGGCTCGCACTAGCCGCAGCGAGTCTCCCTCCTCGCAACCATGATCGGTCCCCCCGACGAGGCGTAGCTCGTCGGCTAGTGCTTTGGCATGACTGAAAATTGGGATGCGTGGCGTATGGCTCCGACATTCACCGGCCGAAAAAGAGCCAGTCGGTTTGGTCCTGGTCGATCAGCGGGTTGCGAACGGTGATCGGCTCGACGCGGACTTCCTCGAAGGCGTTCCGCATCGCCTCTGCGAAGGGGGAACTCTCGGCATACGACCAGACCCCTAGCAGGCCGCTGGGCGTTAGGTGCTCTCGCGCCTGTTGGAGTCCCTCGGTGGTATAGAATCGGCCGCTCGTTTTTCCAAGGCAGTCGTCGGGCGAGTGGTCGACATCAATCAGGATCAAGTCGTGCAATCGGCCTTCTGGTCGGCTGGCAAGCCGAGCGTAGATGTCGCCCTGGGTGACTGTCATGCGAGGTTCGGCACACAGTTCCTCGGCTAGCGGAACGAGTCGTTGATCCAGCCAGTCGATCACCTGGGGCAAATACTCGACCACTTCGACTTCCTCGACCTGTTGGGAGGTGATCGCCGCGTGCGCCGTGTAACCAAGCCCGAGCCCCCCCACAAGCACGTCCAGTTCCTTTCCCCCATGCATTTCGATCGCTACCTGCGCGAGCGCCTGCTCCGAGGCAACGAGGTAGCTGCTCATCAAGAATTCATGATCGAGGGTGACTTCGGTCACCCAAGTTCCTGGCTCACCGAGCAGCTCGCGCCGTCGCAGGCAGAGGATGCCGAGGTCGGTTGGTTCGTAGGCAAGGATTTCGAAGGTTGGTTTCTTCACGGCGGTGCTCTCGGTAGAGTTAGGAATCAAGGGCTCGAAGCTGGTCCGTTTCGTTTCTCGTTGTCCCGTTTGATAGGCTCTAAGGCCTGGTTAGAAAGCCGGACTTATCTTCTCTTGCTTTCACTGCTAGCGTCGCAAGATCGATGCGACGGAGGGGTGCAGCGACGTTGCAGGCCGACGAATCCTCAAGGTCATTGTAACCGATTCCGATACTCTCCCATGGGACCACCTGCGCATGGCAGGTAGGCCGTGTGGGAGTCCATCGATTCATCGCCTAATTTTAGGGACGTGGGGCACGTGGAAGCAAAACCTTCGAGTGAAATGGGCGCGGCCGCATCGCGCACGACGAGCGCTTTGGCGGCCAGCGAGATGGCCACGGCAAAAAAGTCGGCCCCACCGGTGCTGGCTCAGGTTCCGTGGATGGTGGAAGCCCCGTCGATTTCAGGGCCCTCGGCAGAGCCGCAACGGCTCGATCCGGCCTTGTTCCGCCCGCATGAAATCGTTGCATCGCCCGACTTGGGAGTGACTTCGAGCAGTGATTTTACGCAGTGGCGAGTGGACTCGCCGAAGAGGATGCCGAGGACCACGTCGCCCCCGCCGACGGGCTCGCCCGAGGAAGCCGACATCCAGGTAGCCGCTCGTCAGGTCCGAGCCACCGACGAAGTGCTCCGCGCGAGTGTGGCGGAGCGGTCGATTACTCGGCCCGATCCGGCGACACTCCTGCCGGCTCACCAGCAAGCGATGCGCGAGTTGGCCGACTCGCCGACCGACGAGAAACAATGGCGTTTCGATGTACCTGAAACGACCGGTGCGCCCGAAACGATGGGGCAGACCGCGCCCAACCGGGAGCGGCTCGTTCGCCAGAGCGAACCGACGATTTGGCATCAGCGAGTTGCCTCGATTGACGCCGGGATTCACCGGCATCATCGCGTGATCGTGTTACTGGCGCTTTTTACGGCAGCCGGTTTGATGATGCTCGTGTTGCAGGGGCAAAGCAAGACGACGTTTCCTGCGCCCGAGGCGTTGACTCCCGCCGCAGCCGGGCCGACGAGTCCCGCGACCGATTCAGAAGTCGCGCCGGCTCCCGAAGAAAGGGCTCTCGCGACAACGACCAACGAGAGGGGTAGCGAGAGGGGGAACGCCGAGAAAGTCGCTGCCTTGGCGCGGGGACCCAGCGGGCGTGTTCGCGAGCCGAATCGTTTGACGTCGAATCGTTTGGCATCGAATCGTTTGACGTCGTTGCCGATCGAGCGATTCGACGCGATTACGCCGATCGAGCCTCACCGTGTCCCTCGCGCTTCGTCGGTCGCGTCGGGTCGACCCTCTTACGCATCGACCGGCGCGTCAGAGATTCTCTTGCCGGGTTGCCCTTTGCCGACAGCCCGTTTTACAGGTTCCGTTCAGTCCATCCCCCAGCAGGCCAAGCATGACCAGCACGAATCAAGCCTTCATTAATGCCTTTCGGTCGCCAGCGGCGGGCCGATCGGTGGTAACGGGTGAGGGCGTGCCGTTTGTTGGCACGTCGGAGTTTGTCTCCGCCGCATCGCCTGCCGAGTTACCCCAAGACTTGCCGCAGATTATCCGGGAAGAACCGGCCTCGCAGGCGACTGCGTTTTCGAGCCCTTTCCGGTTCGGCCAGGTCGGCACGCGACGGACCAAGCGGCCGTTGTCGTCGCTCCGCTCCGCGAACCAATCGATCACGCCAAAATCGATCACGCCAAAATTAATTACGCCAGAGAGGCCTTCGGAAGCATTGCATGCCGAACCGAGGGTTGCCCCACAGCCGACTTGGCCCGTTGTTTGCCAGCAATTGCTTGCCGCTGCCGCCGATCAGTACGACATCGTGTTGCGAAAGCTGGCAGCCGGTACCGGTGCGAGCGTGGTCCTGGGCATTGTCGGGGCGACTGGTGGAGTGGGATGCACGACCACGGCGCTCTGCCTGGCGCTCCGCTCGGCTGCGCTTGGCTACTCGACGGTTCTCGTCGACGCCGACCTTGCGAGCCCGTCGATTGCTAATCAGGTGGCGATGAAGGTCTTCGAGCCATGGAACCAGCTCATGCAAACAAGCCACACGGTCGCGCCGGCGCTGGTCTCCTCCGGTGAAGTCGGCGTCGACTTGCTGCTTGCTGGCCCTTCGTCGTCGAATGACCTGAACGCCACGGCACGGTTTCGCGTTTCGCTGGCGGCAGGAATGCTCCGGCGAAACTACCAAAGGGTGATCGTCGACCTGGGATCGCCCGTTGCGGAGAAGGGAGACGCATCTCTGGCGATGCAACTGGCAGCCGCGATGGGCGTGGACCATCTGATTGCGACCGTTGCGCCACCCTCGACCGACGCCCAATTCGCTGCGACCCTCCAACAACTGAACGACCAGGGCCTTGAGGTGGCCGGGGTTGTGCAGGCGGCCTAATGGGAAGAGAAGGAAAGGAACCAGCCCGACTCTTTTGTTCTTTCCTGTTCTCGGTTCTTCGATCTCCCCCAGTCTTCCTTGTTTTTTTTAGAGGCGCGAGCGATGTACACCGTCTACTGGCAACTTGACCGCAAACCCTTTGAGCCCGACACCACCGGGGGGTTCTTCTATCCGTCCGAGTCGCATCGTGGCGCCCTCCTCAAAATCCGCTACGCCATGGAGAGCGGCCGAGGCGCGGCGGTGATTGCAGGGCCGAGCGGTGTGGGAAAAACGTTGTTGGTCGATACGCTCATCGATCAATTGCCGGAAGTCTTTTCGCAAGTGGTCAAGGTGGTCTATCCGCAAATGACGAGTCGCGAGTTGCTCGCCTACCTGGCGGCTCGCCTGGGCCCGGGCGGCGATTCGGGGAGCCTGGTCCCGACGGTTGACCAGAGTTGGATGCAGATTGAAACGGCGCTCACCAAGTCGAGCGAACAGGAATCGCGACCGCTCGTGGTGATGGATGAAGCCCAACTGCTCGAAGATACCGGCGCGCTCGAGACGGTTCGCCTTCTTCTCAACTTGCAATCGAAGGGTCGGCCGCTGGTGACCTTGCTGCTCGTTGGACAGACTTCCTTGCTCTCGACCTTGGGGCGAACACCGCGACTGGAAGAGCGCCTCGACATCACGGCGCTCCTCGAACCACTCGAACCGGAGGAAGTCCCCCTCTACGTTGAACATCGAATGCGCGCGGCAGGCGCGCAGCGGGAGATTTTTACGCCGGCAGCGATCGACGCCTTGCAGTACATTGCCCAAGGCGTGCCTCGCCGGATCAATCGACTTGGCGACCTCGCGCTGTTGGTGGGTTACGCCGGCATGGCGGAGTCGATCGACGCGCCGCTCATCGAGTCGGTTGCCAACGAACTCGCCTTCGCTCGGGCCGCGTGATTCTGCGGACCACTCTAGTCAGACTTCTAAACAGCCGGCGTGGCGGTCAGGTGGCGGTTGCCCTTTTCTTTCCGCTTCTCGCGATGAGCGGCTTCCTTGCTGGGCGTTGCCCCAGTAAACTGCACGGATGACCGACCGGCAGCCCGACCCATCGACCCACCGCATCGACGACCACGCCGTGACGCTCGACACCGATCGCACGAACCGATGTGGTTACCCCGAGGTGATTTACGGCGAGGGGAAAACGTCCGAGGCGCTCTCAGCGATTGCGGCAGAACTCTTGGCACGTGGCGAAAGCGTCTTGATGACGCGCGTCGATGCGGGCAAGGCCGCAGCCGTGGCGGAGAAATTTTCCTTAGCCCGCTATAACGACATGGCCCGCACCGTGCGGATCGATTTGCCTGACGCGAAGCGGACCGATCGGATGGGATGCGTCGCGATCATCACCGCCGGTACCAGCGACTTGCCGGTCGCGGAGGAAGCTCGCGAAACGCTCGACTGGATGAGGGTCTCGGTGACCATGATCCACGATGTGGGTGTCGCCGGTCCCCACCGCCTGCCGTCGCGGCTTGCCGAGTTTCAGTCGGCCGACACCGTGGTGGTCGTCGCCGGTATGGAAGGGGCGCTGCCAAGTGTCGTTGCGGGGCATGTCGCCGTGCCGGTGATCGCCGTGCCGACGAGCGTTGGCTACGGAGCCAACTTTGGCGGTATTTCGGCACTGCTTTCGATGCTCAACAGCTGCGCCGCGAACGTCGCGGTCGTGAATATCGACGCCGGTTTTAAAGCGGGGTACATGGCGGGGTTGATCGCCCGTAGCTGCCGGCGTTCTGCCATCAGCGATTCGCCACACGTCAGCGACGAATCCCCACTTCATCCGTCGTAAACGATAGCCGTTCGTGGGAGGCCAAGGCAGGGAAACCACGATCGAACCAATCCCACGAATCATAGCCGAGGAGGCTCCTGCACTCTGCCTCAGTCGGATGAACTTCCATTCTATGGGCAAAAGAGGATGCCGGCTTGAATCCCGTTGAATGGCACTCTCAACGTCCTGGGTTGGCACCGCACCCGTCTCATTTGGCCGAGTACCGGTTCTCGGATAGTTTGCTTTTGATTTCGGTCCGCAGGTGGTCGATGACGGATTGCTTATCGGTATTTTCAAGGATGCGGCTCACGACTCGCTTGGCGCTTTTTTCACCCCAGCTTGCACCATGCTCGAAGTAGTACCGAGCTGCTTGCCCGACGATGTACGAGCCGTAGCCGGCTGCCGCGCCTTGGGGGAGTGCGGAGATGGCCGTGCTGCCGCCCCAGGTGAGACCTTTGAAAAAGCTCGAAACGTAGCTCACGACCGCTTCTCCCAGCATGACCCAGCCAGCTGCTTTGAGGATGGAGGTCACCAGTTGCCGAGCGTTGGCGGTTGTGATTTCGATGCCGTAGACTTTGCCGAGCGTGGCGACCATGGCGGCATCGACGGCGGTTCCTCCCAGTACGTCGAGGACGGCACCTGGGTTGAGCGACACCGCAAGCGACTTGACCACCGCGTAGCTCCAGACGATGCTCGTCGCCCGGTCGGCACGCATCTGCACGCGCAGTGCGCCGACCCGATCACTTCGGTCGGCGGCAAACATCGTTGCGTTGAGGGCGATCAGGTCCGATCCATCGTGGGCAAGCACTTCCAGGATTCTTGCCCGCAGCGCGCCGATATCAGGCTCCGGCTCTCGCCATTCCTTTCGGACTTGGCCGCCGGGCGACTCGATGTGGTATTCGACGGGGCGGGGATCTGCCGCGACGCAAACAATGTTCTCCGGCTCGACGATCCCCGCGAGCCGCGAGCCGCGAAAAAGCGTGAGCAAATCATCCAACTGCTCCTCGGTGTAAAGATCGGTCTTGTTGACCACGAGAAGGATCGGCTTGTGCCCGCTTGCGAGTTCCACGAGTGCCGAGTATTCGGTTTCGTTGAGATCGGAGTCGGTGACGAAGAGCACCAAGTCGGCCCGCTCGGCAGTGTCTCGCGACATCTCGGTCCGCGCCGCACCATCGACTTCGTTGAGTCCTGGCGTATCAAGAAGCACGACGCCCGAGTCCTCGAACCCAGGCACCTCGTACCCGTCCGCCTCCCACGGGACATGCCAAACGTCCTTGGTCCACCCTCCACGAATGCTCACGTCGGCGACTTCTTTGCCAACCAAGGCGTTGATGAGCGCGCTTTTTCCCGTGCTGATTTCGCCAAAGACGGCAATATGCACTTTCCCGCCTCGCAGTTTGTCGAGCATGTCGTGAAGGCTGCGTATGTCGGCGGCGAGCGCCTCCCGTTCCTTTTCGGAGCAATCGTCCAATTGCCCCAGCGCATGCTCCACCGCCTCCAGCGCATCGGTAAGCTGGTGGTCGTCGGTTGTGGTCGCATTTTGGGTTTCGGAATCGGCCATAAGGTCGTTTTGGGGAACACTAATCTTCGCTAATCGGCGCTAATTCTATTAGTGGAGATTAGCGAAGATTAGTGTTCCTTCTTTCAATAACTGGGCATCAGCGCTTTCGTGTTCCTCTTCTTTCCTAATCATCGCGGAGCATCTTTCGGCCCGTTACGATTAGTTTCCTCAGTTGTTCGGGTTGGGTGACTTTGCTCCATTCTCGGCGGGCCAGTTCGGCGAAGCCGCCTGCGGGGGGCTGCATCTCGTGGCGGAAGTATTGCATGAAGACCCGGCCAATCCAGCGGGTCACCAGAGCCTGTGCAAGACCCACAAGCATACCTCCCGCAAGGGTGCCGATGCCGGGGATGGTTTTAAGGAGTGTGCCGATCGATCCGATGAGCATGGGGGCCGCGGCGCTTGCACCGAGTAGGACGAGGAGGCTCTTGGTAAGCTGCGACAGAAGTTCGATGATCGTTTCCGAGTCGATCTTCTGCTTGTAGATGGCCGCTAAGTCGAGAACCATCTTCACCGTAATTGCCGTCCCGCCCGCTATGTCGAGGAGCGGCACCGGATTGACCGCCGTGGCGCCGGCGGCAGCCCACATGTACCGGTTTACCACGCGTTCCGCTTCGTCGTCGAGTGCCGCGAGGACTCGCTCCTTGGCGTCGTCGACCAATCCTCGCGATTGCATCAGAAGATTGGCGAGGAGAAGCGATTCACGTTCTTGGGAAACGATTTGCAAGAGTCGCGACGCAAGGGGTTCGATATTGGGCGGCTCGGTAACGGTTCCCTCTGTCTCGGTTCCATCGGGCAAAATTTTTACGATCGGTCGCTCGACCGACTGAGAGCGAACACTCACGACGTCCTCCGCATCGACAAGCGACTCGACCTGGGTCGCGATCTGGTCACACAGTTCGGCACGTTCTTCGTCGGTAAACCAATCGGCCTTGTTGAGGCAGACGAGGACTCGCTTTTCCATACCGGCGAGCGACACCAGTAGCTCATGTTCGTAGTCTCGCAGCGGCCCGTCGACCACCATGAGAATGAGATCGGCATTTTTGGCGGCGTCGGCCGCACCCTTGCCGCGTGCTTCGCCGGCGACTTCGGCCAGGCCGGGGGTGTCGGTAAGGATCACTTTGTCGCTGCCGGGCCACGCGATTTGGCTTTGAGCGATGGTTGTCCCGCCCACGACGTTGGTGCGAAAGACGTCGCGTCCGGCCAGCGCGTTGAGCAGCGACGACTTGCCGCTAGAGATTGCCCCGAACGCGACGATTTCAAGCCGCTCTGCCTCGCGTTTGGCCTCCATCTGGGCGACCGCCTTTTCGATCTCCGCCCGCACCGCATCGTTAATTCCCCCTGTGGCGGCAAACTCTCGCCCGGTCTCTAGATTGTCGGCCACTTCGGCCCGCTTGTCGGCTGCGGAAAGCTGGTTCGGGTTTTTTCCTCGGCGGCGTTCGGAGATTTCCTTGCGTCGTGTGTTTCGCCAGACTCGCCAGAGAATCAAGCAGGTAAGCCAACCCAGCACGATTGCCCCAGCGCTAACGATGGCCAAGTACAGGTAGCCAATCACCGCACTCCGCTCGGCGGCCACGTTGTACTGCTCCATGACCTTCGGCGGCAGGGTAATCGCGAGGTAGGCGGCGATGCCAAGGAGGGCAAAGAGGAGGAATCGGTAGGTATTGGTCCGGCTGGGCATGGGCGTTTAGTATAAGTGGTACGGTCGTGTCACGACACTCAGGTTTTAGATACAGTAGCCGACGAGCTACGTCTCGTCGGAGGTCCAACATAACCGACAAGACGTAGCTTGTCGGCTAGACAACGACCTAAACCAACCCCCATCGCTTGCGGAGAAACCATTCCGCGCCAACCAGTCCGACGAAGAGCAAAAAGAAGGGCCACTTGTCCCAGTAGGTTTGCCGCTCGATCACTTCGGTCCTTACTTCGGGTGGTTCGTTGGCGAGTTCACGAATTAATTGCGGTAGCTCCTCGGGGGCGAAAGATTGGCCGCCTGCCGCTTCGGTGATTCGGGCAAGGCCAGCGAGCAGTGCGGGCTCGGCACCAGGGCGGTCGAGTTCCAGATCTTGTGTTGGCACGAGGAACCTTGCGCGGGCCCGGCCCAACTCCTTGCCTTCACGGCTGGCAACGACTTCCGCCACGTAGTCGCCCATCTGGTCGGTGGCGGTGAAAGTCCCCGTGCGGCTGCCTTTGGCCGTGGCTACCGTGGCGAGTGACTGGCGGTTGCCGGCAGGGTCGAGGATCGATACTTGCAGTTCAATGGGGGCTCCGCTGCTGTCATTGGCTCCTGAGGGGGGAGCAAGGGACGATCCGACTTCGACGTCGATTCGTCCGCCCCGGCTCACCCGGCGCATGGCGAGATCGATCCAGACATCGCCTTCGGGTTGGCCCTCTTTTTTTGCAAGCCAGAGCACCACTTGTCGCCAAAATCGCCGGTGCGCATCGCCCTTGCCCTCGAGTTGCCAACGCCAGGTCGAGTCACCCGCAAAGGCAAGCGTCCGTCCCGCGCCCGCTTGGCCCGCCACCAGGAGCGGACGGCGATGGGCGTCCGCCGTTTCGGCGAGAATCTGTGAGTTGGGCTTGAGGCGGTTTTTTGAAAAAAGATTCGCGCCGTCAAGCGGTGGGAGTTCGCGCCAGACCGGGAGCAATTTCCCGCTCGAGGCGAGTTGCATGATCGGGTGCGCCATGCCGAGCGGATCGGTCGGTTGCATTTTAAGGGGACCCGCGACATGCACGTCGTCGCGCAGCGAGTCGCGAAAGTTCTGTCGCTCGGCTGGTCCAATGCCGATCGGCAGCACCGCGGCGAGAGGCGACGTACGAAAACCACCCGGCCCGAAACTATGAAACCCGCCCCCCATGTAGAGCCCTGTCCCCGCACGAACTCGATCGGCCAGGGCCTTCCAGCTTTCGCTGTTCATCGCGTCCTTGTCGACATTGTCGAGCATCACCACATCGTACCCTTCGGGCTGAAATTCCTTGCGAAAGTCGATCCGGGTCCGTCGGTAGTTCATCACTCGGCGGGTGACGAGCAAGTCGGGGGACTCGGCCAGGGTGCTTCGGACGAATCGTTGCTCCAGACCAGGCCCGCCACGGATTCGGGTCGCACCGCTCAGGTAGAGGACCTGGATCCCCCCCTCGCGAACCGTGACAAACGTGCTCGCTTCGTTGTTGGTGGTGATGAGCTCTCCCTCGGGCGCAACGACCCGGAGCGTCAACTTGTACTCGCCGGGAATTTCGGGCGTGTGGCTCAGCGACAAGGGTGTCCGGCTATCGGCGAGGGCGATTGTTTGCTGTAGGGTGTCGACGACTTCCATTTCGCCTTCCTCGTTTTCCCACAGCAATTGCACTTTGGCCAAGCGGTTGGCGTACCCTACGGCCCGTAGTTGTCCCGTGACTCGCATCGGGGCGCCGGCAAAGATGGCACCGCTACTGAGCATGTCTTCGATGGCGAGGTCGGCACGGTCGCTACCGCCCGATTGACCGAAACAGAAGGTGTAGATCGGGATCGACTCGGCGGCAAACTGCCGGGCGACGAGTTGCGGAGCCGCATCAAGTGGCGGTACGGCGCGCTGGGCACCGTCGCTGAGGAGGAGCAGGCCACGAAGCCGCTCGTCCCCCTCGCGCTCGAGGAGTTCCTGGAGTGCGGCACCGAGTGCCGATTGGTCGCCCGTGGGGGAGAGGGCTTCCATCGCACGACCTGGAGGAGATGCACCGGCCCGCTGAAGCGAGCCCGCCAGGGGGTCGAGGGTTTCGGCGAAGGTGTAGGGGGTAACGGTCCAGTGGTCGCTCATCGACTCAAAATGGTCCGACGCTTCGCCCAGCACCAGTTTTACCGCGTCCCAGCGGGATCGGTTGTCGAGGGAATCCTCGACCTGCATGCTGCGCGAGCGGTCGATCAGCACCAGCAGGGTGGCGTCTTGCGGTACCGATCGCGTGAACTGAAACGTCGGGCGAAGCATCGCGATGATCAGTAGCAAGATCGCACCAACTCGCAGCATCTTCAGCGTCAGCTTGCGCCCGAAAGGTAGCTCGACATGCTGCGGCCCGACGCGCGCAAGGAGCACCAGCAGCAACGCGGCGATCATCGCCACGAACCCATAGCCGCCAACGGGATGGTAGGTGAGGTGCATGAAGTAGGGGGACTACCTTTGGGTCATTCCGACCCGATTTCTACGACCGAGGAAGGAGACGCCGGCATCGCTAATTCCTTTCTCCATAAAATCGATCGGCCAGCCATTGTTCGCAGCCAAAAGCGATCGCCACCAGGACGATGATCCAAGGGTAAAGCTCTCGCCCGACACGACCGACGTCGATGGTGCTGGCGAGTTCTTGGCGTTGGCGGGAAATTTTGACGCGGTCTTTTCCCAAGCTTTCCGTGATAGTACGGGATGCGGCGCGGTCGAGACGCCCGACATCACCGGAAGCATTCACGGTAAACCCGCGATTAAGCCTGGCCCCTTGGCCACCCGACGTAACGCGATAGTTGCCGACTTCGTCGGTACTGGTGATGACGATCTCCGTTTGTCCCGGAGCAAGACTTTGCGGCAACGGGTCGCTCGTGGGAGGGATCAGTACGTAGGTTGCCAGGTTGCTTCCTCGCGGGAGTGGGAGCGACGCGACGCGGCCCGATGCGAAGTTAAGAGGACGATGGTCGGCACCGACCAAGTAGTCGGCCATTCCCTCGACCAGCGCGAGGAAGGGCCATGGGTCGGGGTTGGTCGGCAGCAGGTTCCACGGGGCACCGCTGGCTGAATCGGAAACGGACGTCGCCATGAGCAACACGCGTCCCGAACCAAACATCCCTTCGACAATCGCTGGCGAACCATCCGCAAACCGGGCAACCACCACTGCGGTCGGGTCGAGCGTGCCGAGTTGCCAGCTCTTGAAAACGGGGAACGCTGGCCAGGGAGTCGCCGAACCGATGTCGGCCAGCCCCTTCAGTACCGGGTGTTCGTAGCTCCTCGGTTGCAAGTACCGGGGGGTGCTAGAAACCCACTTGAGTTGGCCTGGCAACAGGAGCCTTGCTGCGGGGCCGTTGAAATGATCCAAGTGCCCGACGGCGTTGCGCCCTAAAAAAATCGCCAGCCCGCCGCCCGATTGCACGAAGTCCGACAGTTGTCGCCATGCTTTGTTCGAAGGGGAGGAAGGATCGACGAGCGCCACCGCATCGAACGTGGCGAGTTGTCTGGCCGAGAGCCGATCAAGGTCGATCGATTCGCACTCGAAACGTGGCGCGGCGGTCTGCGCAAGGGAACGAGGGGCGAGCGCTTCGCGTAGCAGCAGTCGGCTTTTGTCGCTGCGACCGACAAGAAGAAGCCGCGGCGGCGTCTCCACATGGATGGTAAAGTACCGTCGGTTGTCGATCGGGAGCGGGTCGTCGCCGAGCACGCGCAAGGAACCTTGATGCAGACCGGGACCAAGGCCCGCAAGGGGGAACTCGATGGCGTTGGTCGTCGCGTCGCCCGGCGCGTCGAAGTCGACGAATCGTTCGCCCCGTTTCTCCGGCTGGCGATCGGCGCCGGCAACCCAGAGTTCGACCTTCACGTTGCCAGAGCCGACAGCCCCGGTGCGGTGGAGGTTGGTTTGCAGCGTGAGCGGCTCGCCCGTCGCCAAATGCTCGGCGGAGAGCTCGACCGCGCCGAGGCCGACATTCCCTGGTTGGAGAACACCAACGTCGACCAAGTAGAGATTTACTCCCTTCGCCGCATCGAGCGACTCGCCAATGCGAGCCAACGCCGTATCGTTCCAAACCACTTCGGCCAAGTCGGTGAAGACATAGACCTCGCGACGGTGGTCGGGCCGTTCGTGGACAAGACCGATCGCATCGGCGATCGCATCGGCCAGAGAGGGAGTGGCAGCGGAGAGGTGAAGCCGCTCGGTGCGGAGGATCGCCCGATCGCGGTCGGCCAGCTTGGCCCGTCGCGCACGGCCCGGATCGACGATGGCGACCTGGGCCTTGGCCGGAAGTTGCTCCAGCAACCAGCCGGCCATTTCTTTCGCGGCGTCGAGTCGGGTGGTGTTCTTTTGGCGATACTGCATCCGAGGAGAGGTGTCGAAGACCAGCGCCGCCGCTAGCCCCGCATCGCCCCCTCCCAAGAGTCCCGACCCTCGCAGCACGGGCCTCGCCAGCGCGAGCGCCAGCAGCAACACAAACAGGCACCGCAATGCGAGCAGCAGCCAGTGCCGCAATTGCAACCGGTGCTGGTTGGTCGATTGCCGGGCACGAACAAATCGCAACGCGGGGAATTCCACCTTCTTCGGCTCACGGCGCATCACCAGGTGCAGCACGATGGGCAAAGCCATGAGCGCCATTCCGCCAAGTAATGCTGGAGTGAGAAAGGACATGGATGCAAAAGTTCGTCGTGGTGAGGTGAGCCAGGTCGTAGCGAGCCAGGTTATGAAATCAATGCGAATGCCACCGGGGTCGGGGACGACCCGGCTCACTTGCTACGCTCTTCCGCGACGCATCACCAAATACTCGGTCAGTGCTTTGTCGAACGGCATGCTGGTATCCAATGGGACGTAGTCGATCCCGCTTTGGAAGCACTCGGCACGGTAGCGCTCACGGAAGGCCGCGACTTCTTCCAAGTAATCGCTTCGGAAATTGTCGGCGTCGACTTCCAGCTTGTCATGCGTCTCAGGTTCTTCGAGTTCCACGAGCCCGTTAAACGGAAAGGCGACTTCCGCCTCGTCCAGGATGTGGAAAAGAATCACGTCGTTCCCACCATGCCGAAGCTGCCGGAGCGAGGCGATCGTCTCATCGGTGTCGCCAAGCAAATCGGTAAAGACCATTATCAAACTGGCATGCTTGAGCATCGCGGCGAGTTGGGTAAGGCTCTTCGCAATGTCGGTTTTCCCGGAAGGCTCCAGCTTCGCAAGGACCGACAGCACGCTGGCAATCTGCTGACGCTTGCTCTTCGGCTTCAGGAATTTTTCGATCTTCTCGCCAAACGTGACGAGCCCAACCGGATCGTGCTGGTGAACCATCAAATAGCAAAGCGCCGCCGCAAGGCAGATGGAGTAGTCAAACTTGGTGAGATCCTGCCGATAGGTGTACGCCATGCTCCGGCTGCAATCCATCGCGAGGTACCCCGTGATATTGGTCTCGGCCTCGAACTTCTTGGTGTAGTACTTGTCGGTCTTGGCGTAGACAAGCCAGTCGATGTCCGCTGGATCGTCGCCCGGCGTGTACTTGCGGTGCTCGCTAAACTCGACCGAGAACCCCTGAAACGGACTCGCATGCATCCCCTGCATGAAACCTTTGACGATAAACTGGGCGCGCAAGTCAAGCCGAGAGATATGGCGAATCACTTCGGGCTTAAGGTACTGTTCGGCGGTGGCCATCGATTTTTATTAACCACAGAAGGCACGAAGAACTTAGCGCAGCCACGGCCGCAACCAAAAAAAGTCTCTCGCAAAGGCGCCAAGGAAAAAGGTAACCGTTCACGAGTCGAAAGAGTGAACCACAAATCGGACGAAGAGTGAACGCCCTTTTGCAGCGATTCGTTTCGATTCGCGTTCCTCCTGCTCCCTCGCCGCGTTCTCTGCGGTCATACTTCCACCGTCACTCCTTCCACCTTCACTCGCTCTTCACCATCCACGGCTTACTGCCCTCCACTGTCCGCAAACTTCGGAATTTCCGGGGTCGGGATTTCCTTGACCAATCGGTTGACCACGTCTTCGGTCGTCATCCCTTCGGCCTGGGCCTGGAAATTGGTGCTGACTCGGTGTCGTAGGACGGGGATGGCAACCTTTTGCACGTCGTCGATCGACACGCTAAATCGGCCATCCATGGCGGCGAGCGCTTTGCCCCCTTGGATGAGGAACTGCCCCGCGCGCGGGCCCGCACCCCATTCGACCAAATCCTTGACAAACTGCGGAGCCGAGTCGTCGCGAGGGCGCGTGGCGCGCACGAGCGACGCGACGTACTGGATGATGTATTCGCTCACGGCGACCGAACTGACCAGCTTTTGCAAATTCAAGATCGCCCGGGACGAAAGGACCTTGTTCACCGTCGGCTTCTCGCCACGCGTCGTCGCCGCGAGGATTCGCTCCTCTTCGCTGAGCGACGGGTAGTCGATCTTGATGTTAAACATGAACCGGTCGAGCTGCGCCTCGGGAAGCGGGTAGGTCCCTTCCTGCTCGATCGGGTTCTGTGTGGCGATGGTGAAAAACGGGGCGGGCAAGTCGTAGGTCTCTTGGCCGACGGTCACTTGGCGCTCTTGCATCGCTTGGAGCAGCGCGGCTTGAGTCTTTGGCGGGGTGCGATTGATTTCGTCAGCAAGGAGGATGTTGGTAAAGATCGGCCCCTCGACAAATCGAAAGTTCCGCCGCCCCTGGTCGTCTTCTTCCAGGACGTTGGTCCCGGTGATGTCCGAAGGCATCAAGTCGGGCGTGAACTGAATCCTCTTGAAGTCGAGGTCCAGGATTTGCGAGAGCGTGCTCACCATCAGCGTCTTCGCCAGCCCGGGCACCCCTTCCAAGAGGCAGTGCCCTCGCGTAAAGATGGCGGCGAAGAGCTGCTCGATCACCAGGTCTTGCCCGATGATGATCTTTTGCAATTCCTGCTGCATCACAAGGCGATGCTGGCGAAACTCCTGGAGAATATCGCCCAGGTTACGTGTTTTACCGGCGGTGGTGCTCAAGCGATTTTTCCTTGTTCCTGTGCTTCGCTGCTTCGCAAAAACGCCAACGACCGACGCAAGCAACCGACCTAAACGACCGACGCCAACGATCGGTCGATCGCTTGCCTCTTCGCGAGATCATTCTACGGCGGCTGGCTGTTTGCGGCAATCTCCGCAACCGCCCGTTTGCTGATGCAACTACCGTAGCGTACGATACTTATCGTCCGGTCCGCGAGTCGCCTTCCAATCGATCACGCAAGAGGAAATCGCCATGCGGAATCTTAGTGCCGCCCTAATCCTTGCGTTCGCTTCCATCGGCACAACTGCCAGCCCTGCGTGGGCGGAACTCAACGCTGCCGATGTGCTAGCGGCCATCGACCGAGGGCGAGATTACCTCATCCGGGAGCAGTCGCCCCGAGGAACTTGGGCCGATATGGGCCAGTACCCGGGCGGTGTCACGGCGATTTGCACCCTTGCACTACTCAATTCCGGGGTCGAAGCGGACGAACCGGTCATCCAAAAAGCTCTCCGGGCTCTTCGGGCGAACGAATTCAAGAAAACCTACAGCGTCGCCCTCCGAACGATGGCGCTTTGTGCTGCCGAGCCGAAGCGAGATCGTTTGCTTATCGAACGGAGTGTTGCCTGGCTGGAAAAGACCCAAATCCAAGAAGGGGCAAGCTCAGGGGGCTGGTCGTATCCTGGTGCGGGGGCCGACAAAAGCAACTCGCAGTTTGCCGTACTCGCGCTGCACGAAGCGCATCGCGTTGGCGTGAAGGTCAAGCCCGAGACCTGGAAACTGGCTGCCGCCTACTGGCGACGTTCGCAAAATGCCGATGGTTCATGGCAGTATCGTGGCGACACGCCTTCCGGCAGCATGACCTGCGCCGGCGTCGGCGCGATGGTCATCACGTCGCTTGCCGTCGACGAAGGAGACGCCGTGGTCCGCGATGGCCGAGTCCTCTGCTGCCGACCTCACCAAAACAATAAGGAGCTCCAAGCCGGCCTGAATTGGCTTGGCAAACACTTCTCCGTCGAACGTAACCCAGGCTCTCGCGAACGAGGGGCCTTGTGGCACTACTACTACCTGTACGGAGTCGAGCGAGTCGGTCGGCTCACCGCGCACCGGCTCATCGGCAAAAGCGATTGGTATCGCGAGGGGGCCGAATACTTGGTCAACCACCAAGACCCGCTCGCCCATTACTGGAAAGGCTCGTTGACCGGCGAATCGAACCCGCATGTTGTTACCTCGATGGCGCTCTTGTTTCTCTCCAAAGGCCGGCGCCCGGTGGTGATGGGGAAACTAATCCATGGCCGGGGCGACGACTGGGACCACCATCGTCGCGACGCCGCCAACCTCACCACGTTTGCCGAAAAACAGTGGGGCCTCGACCTGACTTGGCAGATTCTGAATCCCGCAACGGCGAGCGTCGAAGAACTGCTGCAAACGCCCGTGCTCTACATCAGCGGTAGTAAGAGACCAGGGCTCGATGCCCAGGCGAAGAAACTTCGCGACTACATCGACCGCGGCGGGTTTCTTTTTGCCGAGTCCTGTTGCCGCAAGTCCGACGCCTTCGGCACGGGCTTCCGCGACCTGATCGCCAAGATGTTCCCCGAACCGGAGTACCGGTTGCGCCAGCTACGCCCAAGCCACCCGATCTGGCGGATGGAAAAACTGACGCGTCCCGAGTCGCCCTACATTGGCAAGATTTGGGCCGTTGAGTATGGGTGCCGGACTTGTGTGATCCTTTGCGAAGAAGACCTCTCTTGCTACTGGGAACTCAACCGCCCCGGCCAGCGAGAGGGTTACCCCAAGGCGATCCAGCAGCATGTGGACGACGCACTGACCATCGGCATCAACGTGCTGACCTATGCGACGAATCGCGAGCCGAAGGGGAAAGAGCAAAGTTTTGTCGACGAATTTTCCACCGACTCCGCCCATCGGATCCAAGGCCGAGGCGTGATCGAAGTCGCCAAATTGCGGCATGGCGGAGGGTGCAACGACGCGCCCGGCGCGCTGGCCAACTTGTTGCGGACCGCTTCGCAAGGCGACATCAAGCTCCGCATCTCGACGGACGATCGGTTGGTCGGCGCGGGAGGCAAGGAACTCTTCCGCTACCATTTTGTCTTCATGCATGGCCGGCATGACTTTCGGTTCACACCTGCCGAGCGAAAGAACCTGCAAACGTACTTTCAAAATGGTGGCCTGTTGCTAGCCGACTCGATTTGCGCGAGCAGTCCGTTCACCAAAGCGTTTCGTCGCGAGATGGCACGGGTGATGCCCGATCACCCGATCGAGCGCATCCCGGCAAACGACCCACTGCTTTCGACCGCTTTCGGCGCGTACGACTTGCACCTCGTGAGCATCCGTGACCCGCAACCCGCGAGCGACGACCGCCCGCTCGCCGCCCGCGTTCGGCAGATCGCGCCCCAACTGGAGGGAATCCAGATCGATGGCCGCTGGGCGGTCATTTTCTCGCCGCTCGACTTGAGCTGCGCGCTAGAAAAGCATGAAGCGGTCGAATGCCGCGGCTACACCCAAACCGACGCCGGCCGGATAGGGATCAACGTGCTGATGTACTCGCTGAATCAGTAAGCACTAATCTTTGCTAATTTCCACTAATCGGATTAGCGTTGATTAGTGAAGATTAGCGTTCTTCAACCGAAACATCTGCGCTGATCTGCGTCCCATTCTTTTTTCCTTTGCGCCTCCGCGCCTTTGCGTGAGACAATTCCGGGCTCCAAACGTCACGAAAAGAAGCTTCACGCCAAGGCGCGAAGAAACAGGGGCGGGTCGTTCACGGCGAGTAGGTTGGGCTTCCAGCCCGACGTTTTTTTTGCAACCGTTCACCATTCGAAAGAGAGGGAACCACGAATCGCCGCAGAGAATTGCAGATAGATTTGTTGGTGATTCCACGCAACGCATTGCATCAGGACTTCGCGTGAGAGGAGCCAAGGAGAGGAACGCTAATCTTCGCTAATCTCGGCCCTCCGCTCCGACGCGCCTGCCGCTGAAGCGGCATCGCCAGGGCGGAACCTCGACGTGAGCGGTTCCCTTAAATCTTCCCATCCAGGCCCATTTGGAAATACTTGTGGGTGATTTCTTCTTGATGCTCGAGGAGCCAGTCGATCGAGGGCTGGTGGTTCATTGCCTTTTCGATCGCCTGCGTCATCGCTTTCCGATGGATATCGAACAGCGCTTGGTGGTCGAGGTTGTCGTCGGTAGCAACCCCCGGATTGAGCCAGACGCTGCAAATGATACCGAGGTCGTTGGCTTTCTCCTTGGGAATTGCGCCACTGCGGACCGCGTCGAGCACTCCGTTAGCAATGGCTGCTTGCACCGTCCCCATGAGGATGTTCGTGTACCGGGTGTTCTTCACGGTGACTTTGCTCACGCAGAGCGTGACGGGACGGACCTGGATATCGGTATTCAGGATCGCGTAGACCTTGGAGTGGCCCGCCGACTGATTGCCGGTGAGCGTGGCGAGTGCGGTACCGACGGGGCCATCGAGTTCGCCAATGACGACCTCTGGCTCGGCTGCGGTAAAAGGGGGCCCGCCAGCAACAAGGCTTTCGCCCGTTCGTAGGATGATTCGTTCGGACATGGTTCGTTGGCTCCAGGTAGGGCAGAGAAGAAAGGGAGGGACGGAAAGAGGAATATCTCGACAGCAGGCGAAACCCTATCGCAATGCCAGCACCAAAGCAATGCAGCGAGCCCCGCGCGAGGTGTGGCCCCCCAGTTAAGCATCTGAGATTTACGCAACCCGTGCATGCGAAACACTTTACGTTCGCTAGAGCTCCAGCGAACACGCCTTGACCCGGGGAGCGATTGGCTCCTATACTCCGCCGCCTTTGTCTCTGCGCGGAAAGGCTGCGCGGAGGGAGCGGCCGTAGGTCAGTCTCTTCCGACTAACAGGTCCGATTGACAGGACGACACTTTCGCTACAAGTCAGGCTGGAAGCCTAACCTACTAGGATATGTCAGGCTGAAAGCCTGGCCTACTGGGGACGCCAACTCGATCATCACCCGTTTGCTACGCCTGAACTGCGAGAAAGTGTGTAACACACTTGGCGCAACCGTTGCGCGCGCCATGCTGCTCGGTTGGCTCTTCTCGATGGTGCAACCGTCGGGGCCATCGGCGGCGGGCGAAGTCTATTTGCCGAGGCCGATCGACGATCCGGCCATCACCGTCACCGCCGCGTCGGCAGCCAAGTGGCGCGAGGGAATCTATGAGGTTTGGCATCTGACGGGCGGCTGCTCGCTGACCCAGGGTGCGAACCGGGTCGATGCCAGCGAGGCGGTGCTCTGGATCGAATCGCCCGACCCAGCCAACCCGGAGGCTCGCACGAAGATCATCGTCTACGCCGAGTCGCTGCCGGCCACTTCGGTGGTCCTCTCCCATCGTGCCCCGATCGGGCAACCAGCGCGGCAGTCGGTGCCGACCTGGTTTGGGCGTTGGCTGAGCCGCACCCCCGTCGATTGGCGAGTCACTCAACAGCGCGAGGCCCCCTCGTCGTTGCCAGCGATCCACAGTCGCGGGCTGGCGCGATTTGGCCCCGATAACGATGTTCTCGTCGCGACGGAAAGTGCCGCCGCCAGCTCGATCGAGTTGGTGCAGTTTGAGCAACTGGTTCCGTCCCCCGCTCCCGTCGTGACCAACCCGCTGGGCGTCCGGCGAATTCGCTTTGGCCCTCGCAGTGATGTGGGGATGCAGGTCGACGCCCATCCATTGCCAAGCGGCGAGTTCGCGACGACCGTTACCGGCGGCGTCCATATGGCCATCGAAGGGCTGCAAACTGACGGGCTTCCCTCCGCACTGGGGTCGGTCGACAACCTCGACATCCAGGCCGATCGGGCCGTGATCTGGACCTCGAGCGCGTTATTTGGTGGCGGGCAAATCGAACAGTCGAGCGAGGTGCCGCTCGAAATCTATTTGGAAGGGAACATCGTTTTTCGACAAGGGGAGCGAACCGTCTATGCCGAACGGATGTACTACGATGTCCGCCGCAAAGTCGGGACCATCCTGAACGCCGAACTCATCACCCCGTTACCTCAAGTAGGGGACTACGAATACCAGGGCCTCGTGCGGCTTAAGGCAGGAGTGATCGAGCAGCTCGACGCCTCTCGGTTTGTCGCCTACGACGCACTCCTCACCACTAGCCGGCTCGAAGTCCCCAACTACCACCTCGGTTCGCAGACGATTCAATTCGAAGATGTCCAGCGTCCGAAGATCAATCCCTTCACTGGAACGCAAGCGCGCAATCCGGCAACGGGTGAGTTGGAATTCGAACACACCAGCCTCGCGGAGAGCCAGAACAACTTCCTTTACTTGGGTAATGTGCCGGTCTTCTACTGGCCGACGATTGCGACCAACTTGGAGGAACCGAGTTTTTACGTCGATAATTTACGGATTCGCAACGATAGTATTTTTGGATTCCAAACTCTCGTGGACCTCGATGTCTTTCAGCTCCTAGGGGCTCGCAACGCTCCGCGAGGCGTCGAATGGGACGCGAGTCTCGACTACCTGAGCGATCGGGGATTTGGTTACGGCACCACCGTACAATACAACCGGGACCGATTCTTCGACACGATCGGCCCGACGAGTGGGCTGCTCGATTTCTGGGCCATCAACGACAGCGGAAACGACAATCTCGGATTTGGGCGGAGAAATATCGTTCCCGAGAAGAGCTTTCGCGGCCGGCTGCTTTGGAACCATCGGCAGAAGCTGGACGAAGGGTTCTTCGCCGGATGGACTGTCCAGGCGGAGGCTGGCTGGATCAGCGACCGAACCTTCCTCGAACAGTACTACGAACAGGAATGGGACAACCGCAAGGACCAGACGACCGGCGTGCGTCTCAAACGGATTCGCGACAATCGATCCCTATCGATTGAGGCCAACGTGCGGCTGAATGATTTTTTCACGCAGACGCAGTGGCTGCCAAGGCTGGACTACTACGTGCTAGGGCAGGAATTTGGAGCCGATACTTTTACGCTCTACTCCCGTACGACTGCCGGCTATGCGAATCAAGAGATCGCCCGCTCGCCAACGAGCGCCGAGCTAGCGGGTCAGTTCGCCCTGCTACCCTGGGAGCAAAATGCCGCAGGCGACCGCGCCTCGCCGAGGGGTGAACGCGTGATTACGCGCAATGAAATTGATATGCCGCTGAACTTCGAACCGTTCAAGATCGTGCCGTTTGCCCTTGGTGAACTTGGCCACTGGGGGGCCGACCTTGAGGGGAATGACATCCAGCGGGCCTACTTCCAAGCTGGCGTCCGGGCGAGCATCCCCTTTTGGTCCGTCAATCCCAACGTTCAGGATCCGGTCTTTAACCTCAACGGGCTTGCGCACAAAGTGGTATTCGACATGGAGGCCTCCCATGCCGACGCCAACCGCAACCTGACGGAGTTTCCGCTCTACGACGAAATCGACGACGATATCTTCGACGATATCCGCCGCCGGCTTTTCTTCGCGCCCTTCGGCGGAGCGCTCGCTGGCGGGCGATTCGACCCGGTCGCATCCCCCACCACCATCGATCCCAGATTCGACCCTCGTTTTTACTTGCTGCGCAGCAATACCCAAGGCTCGGTCACGTCGCCTGCCCTGGAGGTGGTGGAGGACCAAACTTTGGTTCGGTTCGGAATGCGGCACCGACTGCAAACCAAACGGGGGCTTCCTGGCCGACAACATCTGGTCGATTGGATCACCCTCGACTCGAACGTTACGTGGTTTCCTAGCAGTGGGCGCGACAATTTTGGTTCGGAGTTAGGACTGGCCGACTACGACTTCCGTTGGCACTTGGGCGACCGATTTACGATCCTCTCGGACGGGGCGGCCGATATGTTTGGCGACGGGTTGCGGACGGTTTCGGCCGGTGTCCTCATGAACCGCCCGAGTCGCGGGAATCTCTATCTCGGCTACCGTACGCTCCGTGGTCCCTTCACGGCCGACGTCCTCACCGCCACGGTTAACTACCGCCTCGGGCCGAAGTGGCTCGCTTCGGCTAGCGCGGTGGTCGACTTTAGCGAGGCAGGCAACATTGGCCAGCGCATCACCTTTAGCCGCATTGGCGAATCGCTGATCGTCTCGATAGGGGCAAACATCGACGAGTCGAAGGACAACGTCGGCGTCAATTTCCTCATCGAACCCCGCTTCCTCCCACGCCTCACCCTCACCCGCAGCACCGGCATTGCAATCCCCCCAGCAGGTGCGTTTGGGTTAGAATAGTGGGCAGTGGGCAGTGGGCAGTGGGCAGCAACACCAAGCCGTTCCAGGCGGAAAGCGGACCGCCAAAAAACATTGATCGCATGAGCAAACCGAAACCCCGACTCCCAATCTCCGATTCTCTCGCCGTCCGCTGGTGCTGCAAATTTGCCTGCGCACTGCGGGGCGTTGCCGTTGGCATTCGTGGACAGAACAGTTTCTACGTCCACCTGCCTGCCGCCGCGCTGGTGGTTGGCGCTGCGGCGTGGCTTGGTGTTTCGCAAGCCGATTGGATCGCGCTCCTGCTCTGCATCACAATCGTCCTCTCTGCCGAACTCTTCAACACGGCGATCGAACACTTGGCCCGTGCGATCACACGCGACGAGCACCCAGAAATTCGTGACGCGCTCGATGTGGCGAGCGCGGCCGTGCTGGTGGCGGCGATCGGGGCAAGCGTGGTCGGGGCCGTTGTTTTCTTTTAACCGTTCAAGACAGTCAGACCGCCAATGCCACGCGCGCGAGTGTCTCGCGATAGACTTCGCCGTAACGTTCGGCACTGGTCGACCACGACCAGTCTTGCTGCATACCGGTCAGGAGAAGTTGCCGCCAGCGATCGGGGTTGCGATAGAGGGCGATGGCCCGCTCGAGGGTTGCGCCAAGTGCTTCGGGGCTATATTCAGAAAAGCTGAACCCGTTGGCCGTGCCTTGGGACATCGCCTGGTCCGAGGCATCGGTGATGGTGTCGGCCAAGCCCCCCGTGCTGCGGACGACCGGCGCGGTGCCATAGCGGAGGCTGTACATCTGGTTGAGTCCGCACGGCTCGTACCGGCTCGGCATGAGAAAGAGATCCCCCCCCGCCTCCATGCGATGGGCCAGCGGGTTCGAAAACTCCAGCCGGACCGCCACCTGCTTCGGATAGCGTGTGGCAAGGTCCGCGAGTAGCTTGTGGTATTTCGGATCGCCCGTCCCGAGGAAGGCCCATTGCACCTCCCCCCGCTCGGCATATTGCGGAATGAGGGTCGCCAAGAGGTCGAGCCCCTTCTGGTCGGCGAGCCGGCCCACCATTACCAAGAGTGGCGTGTCGGCGATTTCCGGCAACCCCATCTCGTGCTGCAGGGCTTGCTTGCAGGCGGCTTTCCCTGCAGAAAAATCGTGGACCGAATATTGGCGGGCCAGATGCGGGTCGGTTGCCGGGTTCCACTCGCCATAGTCGCAACCATTGAGCACACCAAACAAGTCCTCCGCGCGCTGCCGAAGCACGCCATCGAGTCCGCAACCATGTTCGGGTAATTGAATCTCCTGGGCGTAGGTTGGACTCACCGTGCTCAAGGCATCGGCAAAGGCGAGCGCTGTCTTCAAAAAATTGAGCTGGCCGTAAAACTCCATCTGTTGCCAGTTAAAGTACTTCCAGTCGAGCCCGGTGAGCTCCATATCCCAGTGCCAGAAGGTACCCTGGTAGGCAAGATTGTGAATGGTAAAGAGCGAGGCAATTTGACTAAAATCGACATTCCTCCCAGCAAGCGTCTTGAGATAGGCAGGCACCAGGCCGGTCGTCCAGTCGTGACAATGCACGAGCTCTGTCTCAGGGGCAACCTGCTCGATCACCTCGAGAACGGCTCGCGAGAAAAAGACAAAACGCTCGCAGTTGTCGTTGTAGTCGGAGCCCTGCTCCTGATAAAGCTCTGCGCGATCGTAGTAGTCGGGCTGCTCTACCAAATAAACAGGCACGTTCGAATCGGGCAGGCGACTCCGCAGCAAAGTCCCGCGAACCGGCTTCCCCCCGATCGGTACCTCAAACTCGATGCCGGTCCGTTCGATCGGTTGGCCCGATTCGAGCGCCTGACGAAAAGCGGGAAGCAGGACGATCGGCTGATGCCCACGAAGGGCCAACTCCACCGGCAGCGATCCACAGACGTCGCCCAACCCACCTGTTTTGCAGAACGGAACGGCTTCGGCGGTGGCAAAGAGAATTTTCATGGCAAATACGGCGTTGGCAGGCGTTCGAGCCGGGGCCCCCCCGGTCTCGCTCCATGATATCACGATCGGCAAACTTCAGGCAGGCAGTTAAGTCGACCCAGGGCGTGGAATCAGAAAAGTCGGGCCTCCAGGCGTGCAACCCGCACGGCCGGAACAATGCCTCTCCCGGCCCTGGCACCCGACCTCCCGATGAGGCGTAGCTCATCGGCTGCTACTTGCCTACGACGTCCGCCATCGCTTGGGTGAGGCGATCGACGTTCCGCTCGTTGATCCCCGCGACATTGATCCGTCCCGAGTCGACGATATAGATCGCATGTTTCTTACGAAGGGCATGGACCTGGTCCTTGGTGAGGCCCGAGAAGGAGAACATGCCTCGCTGCTTCTGGATAAACGAGTAATCGCCCGGCAGACCCTTTTCGGTCAACTTCTCGACCAATAGCGCTCTCATGCCATTGATTCGATCTCGCATCGTTGCCACTTCCTCCTGCCATTGGTCTCGCAACGTGTCGTCGCCGAGAATCATCGCAACGAGTCGGGCACCATGGGCAGGCGGATTCGAATAGTTGGTGCGGATCACCCGCTTGACTTGGCTCTCAACGACCGCTGCTTGATCGGCATCGGCGACAACCAGCGTCACTGCGCCAACCCGTTCGCAATACAGGCCGAAATTCTTGGAGAAGGAACTGCAAACGATCATCTCCTCGCCAGGACGAACCATCGCCCGCAAGCCGGCAGCATCCTCTTCGATGCCCGTAGCAAATCCCTGGTAAGCAAAGTCGACGATCGGCAACAGGCCTTGGCCATAAACCGCGTCGGCGATCTGCTGCCACTGGTCGGCGGTCGGGTCCGCACCGGTCGGGTTATGACAACAGCCATGCAGCAGCACCGCATCGCCCGCTGGCATCTTGCCAATCGCTTCGAGCATTTCCTCGATCGCAATGCCATTGGACTGCCTGTCGAAGTAGGGAAACTTCTCGACCCGGACACCCGCCGCTTGAAAGACTCCCGGGTGGTTGGCCCAAGTCGGGTCGGTTACCCAGACCGTGGCGTTCGGAAAATTCTGCTTGAGGAAATCGCCCGTCACGCGCAGGGCGCCGGTGCCCCCCGGTGTTTGCGCCGTCTTGGCTCTCCCGGTCGCAAGGACTTCGTGGTCCGTAGCAAACAATAGCTGCTGCACAGCCAAGGTGTATTCCGCCAACCCAGGAATCGGCAAATAAGACAAGCTCCCATTCGCCTCTGCGAGGCGTTTGGCTGCCTCCGCGACGGTGCCAAGCGGCGGTGTCTTGCCCGAGGCGTCCTGATAGACGCCCACCCCCAGATTAATCTTTTCGGGATTCCGATCGGCCTTAAAGGCTTCGGTCAAACCAAGAATCGGGTCGCGTGGGGCAAGTTCGATGGTCTGAAACATAGTGCAATGAGCGGGATGAAAGGGGGAATCATTCGGTTGACGCTACGGGGCCAGCGCTGCGACAATCGTTATAGAGTGGGCTCCAGCGCGTTCCAAGTGTTCGTTGGACCCCCGCCTGGCCGGACCGCGTGGCGGGCCGGCTTTTTTTACTCCAGACGCAGATATCGCATTTCATGGCGGACAAAAAACTCGGAATCTGGCTCGTGGGTGCTTGTGGCAATGTTGCGACCACCGCAACGCTAGGGCTTTTCGCCCTCCAAAAGGGCATGACGACGAATGCTGGGTTGGTGACGGAGTTACCTCCCTTCGCCAAGCTCGGTTTGGCTTCCTGGCAGTCGATGGTCGTCGGCGGCCACGACATTCGCTCTCCCTGCATGACCGCGACAGCCGAGCGACTGGCGGCCGAAGGGGTCGTCCCTCGCGATCTGCTCGACGCCTGCCGGGAGGACCTCGCGGAGGTCGAGTCGCGCATCCAGCCTGGAATCGCCTATCGATGCGGCAAGACGATTCGCGCGCTGGCCGATATGCCACTGGCCCCAGACGACGTTAGCCCTCGCACCTTTCTCTCGCAGATACAAAGCGATCTCCAGGCATTTCGTGACCGTGAAGGAGTCGACCAAGTCGTGGTCGTCTATCTCGCTTCGACGGAGCCCCTGACCGGCGGCGAGCTGCCAACGACTTGGACCGAGCTGGAGCCACTACTGGAAGAAACTGGGGAAACATCGCTGCGGGCTAGCTCGCTCTACGCGATCACCGCGTTGGAAAGGGGCCTCCCCTTCGTGAACTTCACGCCCTCGGCGGGGGCGTCGCTTCCGGCGATCGACGACCTGGCCCGGCGTCGTGGCGTCTGCCATGCCGGACAAGATGGCAAGACGGGCGAGACCCTGCTCAAGACGGTCCTCGCCCCGATGTTCGCCCATCGAAACCTCGAAGTCATGAGTTGGGTCGGCCACAATATTTTTGGCAACCTGGATGGCAGCGTGCTCAACGATCCAGAAAACCGGGCGGCGAAGATCCAAACAAAGGACAAGGTGCTCGGGGGAACGCTCGGTTACGATCCCCAGACGCTCGTCTCCATCGAATACATTAAGAGCCTGGGCGACTGGAAAACAGCCTGGGACCACGTCCATTTCCGGGGTTTTCTAGGCACTCCCATGACCCTCCAATGCACGTGGCAAGGCTCCGATTCGGCGCTCGCAGCCCCTCTGGTTCTCGACTTAGTGCGGCTGCTCGAACGGTCGAGCCGCGCAGGCGAATCAGGGCCGCTCGCGCACCTAGCGAGCTTCTTCAAGAGCCCGCTCGGGAGCGACGAGCATGACTTCGCGGAGCAGTATCGTAGGCTCCTGGAGTGGGCCGAGCGACACAGCGCCGCCGATTGAAGGAACCACGGGCTGCACCGATGTTTTGGATAAATGGGAACCTGTGCCACCGATAAGCGCAGATAGCCGCCGCCGTCGATGGTTGTTGTTGTTCCAGGCAACTTGTCACGTCAGAAATTCGCGTGAGAGGAGCCAAAGAGAGGAACACTAATCTTCACTAATCCAATTAGCGTCGATGAGCGCCGATGAGCGTTCTTCTGCGATTCTCTGCGGCCCATTCTTTTCTTCCTTTGCGTCTTGGCGTTAAAAACCCCCCGGCTCTGAACGCCAGGAAAAGAATCCTCATGCCAAGGCGCGAAGAAACAGAGGGGCGGGTCGTTCACGAGTCGGAAGTCGCAACCACGAATCGGACGAATAGCCGTTATTCGTGTCGATTCGTGGTTTTTCCCACCTCGGATTCCGCGAACAGTGACTCTTCTCTTTCTGCGCGGCGGGGCGAAGAGCAAGAGCCGGTGATCGCCAAGAAAACTTTCCCGCTACGCGATATTTCATTCACATTCGGCTTGACACGCGCGGGGAAGACTTGCTTCAATCCTCGCCAGATAAGGGTGTTTAGTGGTCCATGAGTAAAGAACCCCCTGATCTCCCCTCTTTGGAGGTGAACACCGGTCTTTCCTTTTCTTCGAGCGCCCAAAGGGAAAGGCCATTCACACAACCACGGGCGCGCGTAGAAGGAGCCATTGAAAATGGCAGCACGTAAGACGACCGCGAAACGAAAGACGGTCAAGTCGAAGACAGCAACCAAGCGTAAGTCGACGAAGAAAAAGGCAACGACGAAGAAGTCGACGAAGCGCAAAGCGGCTAAGAAAACCGCCACCAAGCGCAAGTCGACCAAGAAAAAGTCGCCCAAGAAAAAGACGACGAAACGCAAGGCAACCAAGAAATCGGCTACCAAGCGTAAATCGACGAAGAAAAAGACGACCAAGCGTAAGGCTAAATCGACCAAGCCAAAAACGACCCGACGGAAGACCACCAAGCGGAAAAAATAGTCCGCTGCCAGTCGCCCTAGGGCGACCCTTCCAAGCAACCGACAAGGCTGGCAGAACCGCTACGGCGATTCTGCCAGCCTTTCTTTTTCGCCTTTCTTTTGGGAGAGTCCCTCACCGAAAACGGGCAGTAGAGGGCTATTCGCCTAGTAGGCTGCTAGATTTCTTCTTCCCCCCCCGTTTCGACCGGCGTTGACCTGCCAAGTCGACCCTGTTAGCCTAAGCTCAAACGAATCCAGAACTTAGGACCGATACCCGCCGACGTGACCGCCTCCCAAAAAAGCTCCGCCGCCCCCCAAGCGCCCGACAAAACGCCTTCTTTCGCAGACCTCGGTCTGTCGCAAACCATGCTCGATTCGCTGGCGCGCGTGGAATACCACGAGCCAAGCCCGGTGCAGGCGGGAGTCATCCCCGTCGCGGTCCAAGGAACCGATGTCTTGGGCCAGGCTCGGACGGGGACCGGCAAGACGGCGTCGTTTGGCATCCCCATTCTCGAGCGACTGGAAGATCTCGGCCGCAATGCACCACCGCAAGCGCTCGTGCTGGTTCCGACGCGCGAGCTTGCCGTCCAGGTCCGCGATGAGATCGACAGGCTCTCCCACGGTCGCAACGTTCGAACGATTGCCGTTTATGGCGGAAAACCGATACGCCAGCAGATCACGAAGATGGAAAAGGGAGCCGAGATTATCGTCGGCACTCCAGGACGCGTCCTCGACCACCTGAGCCGCGGCACCTTGGTACTGCAAGGCTTGCGGTGCGTGGTCCTTGACGAGGCCGACCGGATGCTCGACATCGGGTTCCGCCCCGACATCGAAAAAATCCTCCGGCGTTGCCCCTCCAAGCGGCAAACGTTGCTCCTCTCCGCTACCGTCGCGCCGGCCGTCGAGCGGCTTGCCCAGCGTTACATGCACGAACCTGTGGTGATGGATTTCTCGGACAAGACCAAGACGGTCGACACGATCGAGCAGTTCTACTTCACCGTCGAGCAGCCCCGAAAGTACGACTTGCTGGTCAAGCTACTCAAGCGAGAGCAGCCGGAGCAGGCGATCGTTTTCTGCCGTACCAAGCGTTCGACAGACCGGATCCAGCGTAAGCTCGTTAAGTCCTTTGACTGGGTTGATTGCATTCATGGCGATATGACCCAAGGGGCACGTGATAGCGTGATGAAGCGGTTCCGCGCCAACCAGGTCAAGGTCCTTGTAGCGACCGACGTGGTGGGACGAGGGATCGACGTGACGAGTATCTCCCACATCGTCAACTACGACATTCCCCAAGCCTCGGACGACTACGTCCACCGTGTCGGGCGGACCGGCCGGATGGGCCGCGAGGGGGTGGCGTTTACGTTTGTCACGACCGAAGAAGGCCAGCAACTCACGCAGATCGAGATGCTCATCAATCGCCTGCTCAAGCGGGACGAGATTGAAGGTTTCTCCACCATCGCGCCGGTTGCCGGTGCCCCTAGCCCCAACGGGGCTGCCCCCACCGAGCCCGAAAAACCCAAGCCTCCTCCTGCACCAGGGGCGCGCCGAGGGCGAAGGCATCGCCGAGGGCTTTAGGAGCAGGGAAGCCAGGATGGGGAGCTGCGAGCAGTCGCCTCAAGGGGCGTCGCCCCATCGCGGGATCAATTCGTTCTTGATCTCTAATTGATCGAGAATCCTCGCCACGACGAAGTCGACCAAGTCGTCGACTCGATTCACCCCATGGTACCATCCGGGTGACGCCGGCAGGAGAACCGCACCAGCTTGGTGCGCGCGACGCATGTTGTCCATCGTGGGGAGCGACAGCGGTGTTTCGCGGGGGACCAGCACCAGCCGCCGGCGTTCTTTGAGGTGAACCTCCGCGGCGCGCTGGATCAAGTTGCCCGACGCACCGGCTGCAATGGCGCTCAGGGTCGTCCCGGAACAGGGGCAAACGACCATTCCGCCCGTCACGAACGACCCGCTCGCGATCGGGGCCATGAAATCTTGGTAGGGATGGTAGCGGAGAACCCCTTCGCCGCTGGCCCCCAGGAGCATCTCGGGGCGAAACGCGTCGAGATCCACTTCGAGTCCCATTTCCTGCCGAATCACTTCGCGACCCGAAGGGCTAATCGACAGGTGGACCTCTTGTCCTGCGCGGAGCAGCACTTCGATTAGCCGGACGGCGTACCTCGCACCACTCGCGCCGGTGATGCCGATAACAATGGGTGGGAGCATGGCTCGTAAGGTGCATGCAATGCACCAGGGTGAAAGGCAGGGGGCATCGCAGGCACCCTACGAAATAGGTTTCTCGCCGACGTAAAGTGTAGCGATGCCGAAAGTCATGGGATAGAACTGAACCTTGGCGAGTCCGGCCGCTTCCATACGTTCGGTCAGCGCTTCGTACTGCAAAAATCCGCCGACGCTCTCAGGCAGGTACTCGTAGGCAGCGGAGTTGTTTTTCATCAACCATTGTCCGATTCGTGGCAACACGTTGCGGAAGTACCAGCTGTAAAAGGCCTTCATGGGATTTCGCCGGGGCGTGGTGAACTCGAGCACCGCCACTTTGCCGCCCGGCTGGCAGACTCGCGTCATCTCCGCGAGTCCGCGATCGGTGTCGGCCACGTTGCGCAGTCCAAACGCGACCGAGACGATTTGGAATTGGTCGTCTGCCAGTGGCAATTGCTCCGCATCCCCCTCGATGAAGGCGACTCGCTCGGTACTCCCGCGCCGTTCGCTCTTCGCGCGACCCAGGGTCAGCATTTCGTGGCAAAAGTCTGCGGCAACGATTGGCAGCTTGCCTCCCGCCGCACGGTCGTAGGCCAGCGCCAAGTCGCCCGTGCCCGTACAGACATCCAACAGGGGGCCTCGATCGTCGAGCGGAGGGACCCGACGCACGGTTCGCCACCGCCAGTAGCGATCGACGTTCATCGAGAGGGCATGGTTCAGGAAATCGTATCGAGGGGCAATCTCGCCAAACATGCGGCGCACCCTCGCCGAGGATTTGTCGACGGTGGTGTCGGTCGTGGAAGGCGTCGACATAGCGAGTTGCAAGCGGTTGGGTTATCGTAGAGTCCTCGCTCTATCCAGGTCGCCACGTGGCGGTTCGGCTAGAGACTGGCAGCCCCCAGTAGAATCTCTCCCCTACGATTTTCCAACCACCCATGCCGACACTCCACGTTCACTACTTGCCCCAATTCGTCCGCGAACATGATTTGGCAGATGCCGCCGTGGTGGTGATCGATCTGTTGCGTGCATCGACCACGATTTGCCACGCCCTGGCTGCCGGGGCCCGTGATGTGGTGCCGTTTGTGGAAGTCGATGAGGTCTTTCACGCCGCCGAAGCCTACGATCGGAGCGAGATACTGCTGGGTGGCGAGCGGCAGGGAGAGCGAGTTACCGGTTTCGACCTGGGGAATTCGCCGGTCGACTACATTGCCCAGGTGGTGTTTGGCAAGCGGATTCTCTTCACCACGACCAATGGCACACGGGCCCTCCATCACGCCCGGCTGGCGTCGCGGGTGGTGATTGGCGCGGCGGCGAATGTGTCGGCCGTGGTGGAAAGTTTGGCCAGCGAAAGGGCCGTTCATCTGCTTTGCGCGGGCACGAATGGCCATGTCTCGCGCGACGACCTGCTGGCGGCGGGGGCGATTGCGGATCGACTCACAGCCCGCTCGCCACGGGAGTTGAACGCTTCGGCCAAGAGCGTGATGGGTGAGTGGCAGGAACTTCAGACAACCGCTGCCGCGCTCGGTCGGTCGCCAAGCGAGCAGCTCGCCCTCGAACTTCGCGATACACCGGGTGGGAAAAACCTGCTGGCGATCGGCCACGACGAGGATTTGGTGGTCGCTGCCCAAATCGACTCGAAGCCGGTCCTTCCCACACTCGACCGCCCGTCGGGGTCTCTACGGATCCTCTAGGGAGCCGAGGCCTCCCCGCCCCCGGTGCCAACTGTTGGTGCCGATGTTGGTGCCAATATTGGTGGTAGACCCTCCCGGCTCGGAGACGAGCGGGCTCCGGGACCCCGCGTAGGCGCTCGAGCGGCTTCGCCGTTAGAATGGGCCTCTTGCATCCTTCCCGTTCGATAGAAAGCAGCCAACCGTCATGGACATGGAAAAAATCGTCTCGCTCTGCCGCCGTCGCGGATTTCTTTTTCAGTCGAGCGAGATTTATGGCGGGCTCAATGGATTCTGGGACTATGGGCCACTCGGTGTCGAGCTGAAGCGGAACGTGAAGGAGGCGTGGTGGCAAGATATGGTCGCCCGCCACGACGACATCTCGACCTTGCCCGGCGCGCCGGCATCGTACGAAATGACGGGCCTTGATTGCTCGATCATCATGCACCCGCAAGTTTGGAAAGTGAGCGGGCATTACGATTTGTTCAGCGACAGGATGGTCGATTGTCGGGCAGATGGGTGCAAGAGCCGGTTTCGCGAGGATCACCTGGGGACCAGCGAGTGCCCACTCAAGCCAAGCAAGAAGCCCGGGGAATTCAAGGCATGCGACCTGACCGAGGCGCGTGAATTCAACCTGATGTTCAAAACCATTATCGGAGCGATGGGAACCAAAGACGACGAGGCGTTCCTCCGCCCCGAGACGGCCCAAGGCATCTTCGTCAACTTCAAGAACGTCTGCGATAGCACGCGAGTGAAGGTGCCGTTTGGGATCGCCCAGGTGGGCAAGAGTTTTCGGAATGAAATCACGCCGCGGAATTTCACGTTTCGTTCGCGGGAATTCGAGCAAATGGAGATCGAATTCTTCTGTCACCCGAAGACCTCGAAGGAGTGGTACCAGTTTTGGCGAAACCGCCGCTTCCAATGGTACATCGACCATGGCTTGGCCGAAGGGCGACTGCAACTGCGAGACCACGATCCCGACGAGCTGAGCCACTACTCGACCGGGACGGCCGATATCGAATACGCCTTCCCGTTCCTCGCCGAGGGGGAATTTGGCGAGCTGGAAGGAATTGCCCATCGCGGCGACTTCGACCTTCGCAGTCACATGGAAGGAAAGCTCGATCCGAAAAGCTGCCCGCTGGAAGTCGAGAAAGGCGAAGATGGCAAACCACTCTACAAAGGCTCGGGACGCGACCTGACGTATCGCGACGACCAGACCAACGAGCGTTTTACCCCGCACGTCATCGAACCTTCTGCCGGTGCCGACCGGGCGACACTCGCGTTCCTTTGCGAAGCCTACACCGAGGACGAAGCACCCGACGACAAAGGGAACATGAAAACCCGGACGCTGATGAAGTTTCACCCTCGCCTCGCGCCGATGAAAGCGGCAGTGCTCCCTTTGGTCAAAAAAGATGGCATGCCAGAAATCGCACGCGAGTTGTACCGTGCGCTCAAGCAAAAGTTTCCAGTCTTTTACGACGAGAAGGGGGCGATCGGCCGCCGCTATCGCCGGCAGGACGAAATCGGCACTCCTTACTGCATCACCATCGACGGCGACACGCTTAAGGACAAGACCGTCACCCTGCGTGACCGCGACTCGCTCGAGCAAATCCGTGTGAAACTCGACGACGTGGTCGCCGAGGTCGAATCACGGGTAAGGTAGGACAAGCGGTTCTGCACGCCGATGGTCCAAAAATTGCCCGGGCGATGCGCATCCGAAAGAATGCGCGCAACCACCTGACCGTCGACGACGTGGAGCGTCCTCTTCACCTTTCCCGATCCGTGCAGAACTTGCGGTTCAAAGAAGTCTATCGGACAGGCACCGAAACTGGGGGGGCAACATAGCGGGGAATTCCGGCTGGAAGGAAAGGGGCAACCGGTCTTGTCCTGGCCTGCTAGCCAAGAGCCAACCCAACCCAAGGATTGCCGCTCGTTGGCCCGTGGCGATGGCAAGCAGGGCGATTGCAGAGGCTTGCCCCTAGACTCTGGGCCCAAAATCTCGGACCTTAGACCCTCCACGAATCATCCCTCACCACAAGGAATCGAACATGGAGGCAGGCATTGTTGGATTGCCGAATGTCGGTAAAAGCACGCTCTTCAACGCCCTCACTGCTGCGGGCATTGCTAGCGAAAACTACCCCTTCTGCACCATCGAACCCAACGTCGGTGCTGTACCGGTTCCTGACGCCCGGCTGGCGACCATCCAGAAATACATCCCGACGGAGAAGGTCATCCCCGCCATGCTCCAACTGGTCGACATCGCCGGCATCGTCCGTGGGGCGTCGGAAGGGGAGGGGCTTGGCAATAAATTCCTGACTCACATTCGCAACGTCGATGCCATCGTCCACTTAGTCCGATGCTTCGAGGACGACGACATCACCCATGTCGATGGCTCGGTCGACCCGATTCGCGACATCGAGACAATCGACACCGAACTCATGCTGGCCGACCTGGAAAGTGTCGAGGGTTCGCTCGACAAAGCGCGACGTACTGCCCGAACGGGCGACAAAGAGGCGAAGCGCCGTGTCGAACTTCTCGAAATGTGTAAGGGACTGCTAGCCGATGGCAAGCCCGTGAGAGCTTTGCAGACAGACGACCCAAGCGTCGTCAAGGAAATCGCCGGGCTGCAGCTTCTCACCAGCAAACGCGTTCTTTACGTGGCCAATGTCGACGAGGGGGACCTGCAGGGGGAAGGGCCCCATGTGAAAAAGGTTCGGGAGCGTGCGGTGGTGGAGGGAGGCGAAGTGGTGCCGGTCTGTGCCCGGCTCGAATCGGAACTGGCCGAACTCGACCCCAGCGACCAACAAGAAATGCTCGAAAGCGTTGGCCTCACCGAGCCCGCACTCGCCTCACTTGCCCGAGCATCCTACAAGCTGCTCACTTTGCAGAGCTACTTCACCGCGGGCGAAAAGGAAGTGCGAGCATGGACGATTCCAATCGGCGCGACCGCCCCGCAATCGGCCGGCGTGATCCATACCGATTTTGAGCGAGGATTTATTCGAGTGGAGGTTTACTCGGTCAACGACCTCGTGGAGTTCGAAAGCGAAAAGGCAATCCGCGAGGCGGGCAAGATGCGCATTGAAGGGAAGACTTACACCATGCAAGATGGCGACATTTGCCACTTCCTCTTTAACGTCTAGGCGGACAGCGAACGCCCCGCCGCTGTGAACCCCACCGCTGTGAACCCCGCCGGCTTGTGAGCCCTGCCGTCCTCGGCCGGGGACGGCGGGGCTCCCAGCCGGGGACGCTCCCAACGAAATGACAACGGAGCTGCCTCTCCTGGATGCCGCCGGGCCCCAATCTGGCAAATTCTCGTGAATTAGACCACAATAGTCGATTCCCGATGGCGAACGACCTTTTCCCTTTGCGCCGCTTTCCCTGTTCCCTGCGAACCAACCGACCGTTCCATGGCCGACACGAAAGACCCCCCCACCGCCGCGGGCGTCCCGCCCCTTCCGGAAATGGATCTCCGCGACCCCCGGTTGGCAACCTTCCTGGCATGGCTCGTCCCGGGGTTCGGGCATCTCTACCAGGGGCGGACCGGCAAGGGGTTGCTCTTCATGATCTGCATCCTGGGAACCTTTGCCTACGGATTGCACATCGGCGGAGGCCGTGTCGTCTATGCCTCGACGGTTAACCCCGTCGGCCAATTTTCCAAATTTCGTGAACGATGGGTCTACGCGTGCCAGCTTGGCATCGGATTGCCGGTACTCCCTGCCTTGATCCAAACGTGGCGCGTCGAGCATGGCAAAGAACCACTCCTGGGCGACAACTTTCTGCGCCCTCCCTACACGCGATCGGATGCCGAGACGTTGTTTGGGGAGTCGATGACGCAGGCCGAACGGGACAAGAGATTTTTCAGCACGAAAGACCAAGACGACAACCTGGTTTACCACAAGAGTGAGTACCAAAAGTGGCACCATGACTTGGCCTTTCGTTACGAACTGGGGACTGCCTACACGCTGATGGCGGGGCTCCTCAATGTCCTGGCGATCTGCGATGCCCGTTGGGGCCCGTTCGTGGCACCTCCCACAAAAGAGACGGGCGACAAGCCTGACGATTCCAAGTAAACCCGATTCCAAGTAAACCTACGACGAATGGGTGACGCCATGCTACCGACGCTCTTGCACGTGATCGCCTTCCCCCTAGCGGAGTTGGGCAACCGCCTCTGGTACGCCTTGCCCCTCTTGGTAAGCGTCAGCCTCGTTTACGCCGCCACGAGGCACGAGGAACTCCCCCCCATCTTGAACCACGCCTGGCGCTTTGCCCTGTGGATCGCCCTCTTCATGGGCGGGGTTGCCGGGGTGGTGCAGTTAATCACGTGGGCCCTTTAACCGGACTGGGCCGCGAGGACGCTTTCAAAGTCGCCGAATTAAAAAAACCGCCAAGGCGCCAAGTACGCCAAGAAGAGTTGGAGGAGAGAGGCAAACGTTCACCGAATCGGAGGCAGGGGAAACCACGAATTCGTGCGAATCGATACGAATAGCGGCCAAAAGGACACCAACTATCTCTTTGGGTTCGTGGTTTCTTTCTTTCGACTCATGAACGGTGACAGAATTAACAATCCGGTGGTTTTCTGCTTCCGTCGACATTTTTCTTGGCGTCCTTGTTTCTTGGCGCCTTGGCGATCTTGGCGGTTCAAAAAAGACTTTGCAGTTCTCCAGAGTGGGCCGCGAGCTACTTGGAGTCACGCCCCCAATACTCTATAAACGGGGGACACGCATCCGTAGCTCAATTGGATAGAGCACTGGTCTTCGGAACCAGGGGTTGCAGGTTCGAGTCCTGCCGGGTGTACTTCTTTTGGCTGTGGATTCTAGCCAGCGCTCCGATCGCGGAGACCCCTCTTCTCGCGACACTTCCAGTGCTGGAAATCCGGTGCTGGAAGCCCCGATCGTCGCACAAGCTGTCTGGCGTATTGGTGAAAATCTGCCAGGGGAGCTGCTGGTCGTGAGCAATACCATCTTCCATCGAACCCTGCTGGGGCGACCGTCTGGCGCAACCCATTTTCCTTCGGGTGTCTCTTTCCGTTCGTGACAAGCATTCGCAACGCTTCCGTTTTCGACTGCGATTTACAAGGCGGAAGCGACTCTACCCGAACGGTGAGCCGCGGTCGACTTCTAGCTTGGCGAAGAGGTCTGCTATCGGTCGTTGCCCCCCGCCGGTTTTTTCGTCTCGGACCGGGCTTGCTTCATTCCGTGGTTTCCGCGATCCTCTCGCTCGCGCCGTCGCGCATGGTTAGGCCCGAAAAAAACGGGGTGTCCGTACCACTACTCCTCTCCTCCTGACTCCTGCCTGTTGTGATGACTGCAAGGAACCGCTCACCGAGCTCTGTTCGACTTATTCCGCTAACGCTGCTAGCAGTCGTTGCCGGTGTGGGGTGCCCTCTGCTGGGATGTCAGTCGTTCGGCCCCCCTCAGGGGGGAGCGATTCTCTTGCCGACCGCGCCAGTGGGGAGCGGTTCAACGCCACTTTTTGGGGCTCCCGCTTCGCCATCGTTGGGGAGTTTGCCGGGTGGGTTGCCCCGGTTTCCGGAGCCACTGACCACGACGCAGCCCCCGCCGTTCGCAGTACCGGGGATGAGGGGGCCCTTCATCGGGAGTCTGAATGGGGGGATAGCGCCGGAGTTTGGGCTCCCAGGTGCTGAAGTCGCCTCGCAAGGGCCGAATCCGGTGCAGGTGCCGGTGGGGAATCATGATTTTGCTTGGGATCAAATCGTCGACGTGGTGAGCGAGTATTTTCCGATTGCCTTCGAGCAGCGGGCACAGCTTACGGGAAACCTCTGGACCGAGGGGAGAATCGAAACGCCGTACCAAACGGGGGCAACCTTGTTCGAACCGCAGCGAAAAGACTCGGTCGGTGGGTTCAACCGATGGCAAAGCACGTTGCAGACGATCCGTCGCCGAGCGGTGGTGAGCGTGACGCCCGAGGCGACCGGCTACCTTGTTGGCGTCGAGGTGATTCGAGAGCTTGAAGACTTGCCGAAGCCGGAGCACGCGACGGCTGGGGCGACGTCGTTCCGCAACGATGGCTCGCTCCCGCCCGTTGGTCTCCGGCAGGTCAGCCTTACCCGTTTGTCGCCCTTTTGGATTTCCTACGGTCGGGACGTGCCCCTCGAACAGAAAATCCTTGCCGACATCCAGGCCCGTCTCGCCAACGCGCCGAGTGTACCAATGAGCGTAACGCCGGTGCCGTAGTCAGGACGATTGCAAAGTCCTTTTTGAATCGACAAGATCGCCAAGGGCTCGACGAGACGTAGCTCGTCGGCTATTGGGGTGAAAGCTCCTCCGCTCTCCGCTGTGACTTTACAATCGTTCTGTGCCGTCGTTGCCTTACGCAGAAACCGATTGCCGGCCGAGTTGCACGACGGGCTGGTTGGCGGGGTTGGTGTCGGCCTCTTTGGCTGCGGGGAGCCGGAGTGTGAAGGCGGTGCCGCGACCGGGGCTGCTTTGGACGCGAATCCGCCCCCCGATGTTTTCGATGATATCGCGACAAGCCGAGAGCCCGACGCCCGCGCCCCCTTTGCCCGATTCGTCAGGGCCGCTTTTGGTACTAAATCCGCGATCAAAAATCTTCGGCAGTTGATCGGCAGGGATGCCGTCGCCCGTGTCGCGAACCATGAGGTCGATGGTGTCCGAATTGGCTTCGTAACGGAGTGCAAGGAGAATCTGGCCTCCCTTGGGCATCGCTTGCCGGGCGTTGGTCATCAGGTTGAGCAGCACCTGCTGAATCTGATTGCCGACGACCATCGCCTTCGGCACGTCGGCAAACTGTCGCTCGACGGCCACGCGGTACTTGGACATCTCCTTCTCCATCAGAACGAGCGTCTCCTCGACCAGTTCTGCCAGGTCGGTTGGTGCGGGATCGTTGCCCCGGTTGCGAGCCATTCCCAGAACGCTGTTGGTGATTTTGTTGGCACGTTCGGCCGCTTTGAGGATTTTTTCAAGCGCCTTGGTGCGGGTCGCGTCGTCGGGGTGGCGCAGCCCGAGCTTGGCGTAGTTGAGGATTGTCATGAGCACGTTGTTGAATTCGTGCGTCGTGGTGCTGGCCAACTCGCCGAGCGCTGCCATGCTTTGCGCTCGCCGAAGGTCTTCCTTCAGAAGCCGAAGTTCGTTCTCCAGAGCGGAGGGATTCACCGTCAAGCCGCCTTGCATCGCATTCTCCCATACTGGTGTCGAGAGCACCCTAAATTCACCCGCAGGGCGGATATTTCGCCCACTTTGCCGCTTCTCGGTAAGCCCGCTCGTTTGCCGAGGAGAAGCTGCTTAACTCGTGGCATGGCCGGCGTTTACGACCACCTTAGACCTATCGTCGCAATCGAGCGGACAACTCAAGCACAACGCGATAGAATCCGCGCCGCCACTTTTTTCGTCACCGTTCACGAAAGCGAAGGCAGGAAAATCACGAATCGAACGAATCGCCGCTGAAGAGGGCTCCCAGCCCTGACCAAGCTTGGGCAGGGCTAGCCCCGCGAAGACGCCCCCGATCGGGACGCTCTTGAACGCTGGTAGATTCGGCGTTGCGCGATGAAATCGGCCACGGAGGAGGGAACCATGCGGACCAGGCTTTCACCGGCCGCCACCCGCTTACGGATTTCGGTGCTCGAAATGGCCATCGCAGGCATCTCGACCCTCGCTTCGGAAATCTCCTGGATGCGCTGGGGTGAGCAGAGTTCCGCTAACCCCTCAAAATGGGGTGCCGGCTCGCCAGCACGGGCGACGACCAAGGGGGTTGCCAGATTCAGGATCGCGTCGGGCTCGCGCCACTTGGGCAAGTCATGCAGTGAGTCGGCACCCATTAGAAAGAAAAGCTCGGCATCCGGCTTCCGGGCATCGACTTCGCGCAGCGTGTCGACCGTGTAGCTCACGCCACCTCGGTCAATCTCCAGACGATCCATCCGCCAAGAAGTTTCGTCCGCGATCGCCAGCTCCAGCATCGCCAGTTCCAGCATTGCACAGCGGTCGGCCTCCGAAGCCACGGGGCCACGTTTTTTTAATGGCTGGGTCGCTGTCGGAAGGAACCAAACTTCGTCGAGCCTCGCCTGCTCTTGGCAAGCGCGAGCCAGCTCCAAGTGCCCGAGATGCACCGGATCGAAGCTACCACCAAACAGGCCAAGTCGCATCGGTTGGGACGGGGGGCTGGGGAAGGGAACGGACGAACTGGTATGGTAACAGTCCCCAAGCTAGGCCGCCACGCGGTCCGTGATAGCGGTAGCACCGCGATGCCATGCATTTCACGGACCGCGTGGCGGTCCGGCTGTTCTCTACGAGTACCCCATGCCGGCTCACCAACAACAACTTTTCGACACCGAGCCCGCGCCGTGGGAAATGGACGACGCTGAGCAGGTTCGCATCGCGAGGATCGTGATGTCGTCAGGGCCTGCGGGGCCGTTTGACTATCTCGTCCCGGACTCCTTTGCCGACGAGAAGAACAGTGAATCCTTTGCCGAGGCGGGGCGGCGAATGCGCGTCCCGTTTGGGCGGGGGAACCGTTCGGTGGTGGGCTACTGCACCGAGGTCGCGGTTCGGCCCTCGGGGGGGCGCAAGCTCAAGTCCGTCGCGGCGGTGATCGACACCGCGCCGCTCCTTTCGGCCCGCATGTTGCAGCTTGGAGAGTCGATTGCGGAGTATTATCTTGCGCCGCTTGGCCAGGTCCTCGAAGGAATTTTGCCGGCCGGCGTTCGCGGTAAAGCAGGGACGCGCGAGACGACCCTCTTCTCCGTACTGACCAAGGTGGCGGCGAAGATCACGCAGATCGAACTTCCGGAGAAACAAAAAAAGGCCCTCCAGATTCTTGCCGCCAGCCCAAAACCGCTCGCCATGCGCCAGCTGATGGCCCGCGCTGAGTGTACCTCTGGGCCGATCAACGCCCTTCGGAAGAAAGGGCTGATCGAGTCGCATGTCGAGCGAATCGACACCGACCCGCTCTTCGAAGAAACGGTCGAACGGACCCAACCGCTATCGCTCAATGGCGATCAAGCTGCCGCGCTGAAGACCATTGAATTGTCGCTCGACGCGCGCGAACCGGAGACGTTTTTATTGCATGGCGTGACCGGTAGCGGGAAGACGGAGGTCTACATTCAGGCGATCGAAAAGGTCGTGAGCTTCGGCCGCCAAGCGATCGTGCTTGTCCCCGAAATTAGCCTTACGCCACAGACGGTCGGGCGGTTTCGAGAGCGGTTCGACCACGTCGCGGTGCTCCATAGTCATCAAAGCGATGTCGAACGGCACCGGCAGTGGAAGCGCATCGCCTCGGGAACGGTGCAAGTGGTGGTTGGTGCACGGAGCGCTATCTTCGCGCCGACGCCTCACTTGGGACTCGTCGTGATTGATGAAGAACACGAAACCTCCTTCAAACAAAGCACCGTCCCTCGCTACCATGCCCGCGAGGTGGCTCTTCGCCGGACCTGCGAAGAAGGGGTACCGCTGGTGCTCGGGAGCGCGACGCCATCGCTCGAATCGTGGCAAGCGGCCAAGCGGGGTGAGTACCGGTTGGTCTCGCTGCCCAAGCGTGTTTCGGACCTGCCGATGCCGGCCGTTCGGGCGATTGATTTGCGCGACGAATCGCACGCCAAGGGGAGCCGCGGTGCGCTGTCGCGCCCGATGCACCAAGCGATGGACGCGGCATTAAAGGAGGGGGGGCAGGTGATGCTGCTGCTCAACCGGCGCGGGTTCTCGACGCATGTGCAGTGTCCCAAGTGTGGTTTCGCGTTGAAGTGCCCCGCGTGCGACGTGTCGATGGTGTTTCACCGACAGGCGAATTACGTGGCCTGTCACTGGTGCGATCACCACGAGCCCCCCCCCACGCACTGTCCTGACTGCAAGGACGCCAACATTCGCTACGGTGGGTTTGGCACGCAAAAGCTCGAAGCAGAAGTCCGTGCTCGGTTTCCCAAGTCAGCGGTGCTGCGAATGGACTCCGACAGCATGCGCCGCCCTGGCAGTCACGAAGAGGCGCTCGATGCATTCCGCCGCGGCGACGTGCAGATTTTGCTCGGGACGCAAATGATCGCCAAGGGGCTTGATTTCCCGAACGTGACACTCGTCGGTGTGGTGAATGCCGATACCGCGCTCCACTGGCCCGACTTTCGCGCTGCCGAGCGAACCTTTCACTTGGTCACGCAAGTCGCCGGGCGGACGGGGCGCGGCGAGCGGGGAGGTCGCGTACTGGTGCAGACACTCTCGCCCGACCACCCGGCGCTTGTCGCGGCAATGAAGCATGACTACGAGGCGTTTGCTGCAGGGGAACTCCCCGAGCGCGAGATGCTCGGCTATCCGCCGTTCGGTCGGCTCGCGCGGCTGGTCGTTCGCGGGGCGAAGGACCAGATGACGCTGGCCTTTGCGGAGACGATCGCCGAGGCAATTCGTGATCTTGCAGCGACGACGACCGAAACGGTCCATGTCGTCGGCCCCGCGCCTTGCCCGTTGGCGAAACTCCGCGACAACTATCGTTTTCACATGATCGTCAAAGCTCCCGACCATGCCACGCTCCTCAAGGTCCTCACCCCACTCGCGGGCAAGCTCAAGACGCCTGACGACGTGCAATGGATCCTCGACATCGACCCCTCCGATATGATGTGAGAAGGGGTCGAGGGCCTCGAGCCAGCGGAAGTTCGTCCCGCCGCGGTTGGCTCCCGTCGGGTCGATCCCCTACAATGGCCAGACAACCGTTTTCTTCCTGCTCTCGACTCGGGACCTCCCTTTGTCTTACCAATCCTTCAAACGTGTCTTCACCGAATCGAGCCTCGAGCGGAAGTGCCGCTGGTGGTTTGGGGTGTCGCTGGGGCTGTTGATCTTCTTGAGTTTCTTTTGGTACGGCGAGCGGACGAAGAAGCTGGTTTATGACCAGAGCCGCGAATCGGGAAAACAACTGGTTCGGACCGCCTATTCCGAGGCCCACCGAAGCGTCGACCCCAAGACCTTCGGGCTCCTGGGGCAAAAGCCGGCAGACGATCCGTCGGGCGATTCCGACCTGGGGGACGGGCCGGCTGGCGGGACGCATTGGTACAAGGACCTCATCGAAGAAGGCCGGCGTTATGGCACCGACTTTCGTTGGGATACGATCTTGCCAGCGAATAGCGACAAGGGGAAGAAGGGCCTGAATTCCCCCCAAGATCCTTTTGAAAAAGACCTTCTGGCGAAGTACTCCGCCATTGTCTTGCCCTTCGAATCGGTGCCGGCGGAGGGCGACGCAGAATTGCGCGACACGGAGAGGCTTCCTCCCGAGGCGGCACCGGTCGACCGCGTCGTCGAAGTCGAGGGGCAGCAGATGTACCAATACTATCGACCCATGTTTGCCCACGAGAGTTGTGTCGCGTGTCACAAATACATGGGCGACAGCGCACGTAAGTCGCTCAAAGCGGGCGAACTCCTAGCGATCATGCGCATCTCGTTCGACCATGGCCCGACCGCCAAGGAACTCGCCAAGAATACCGCCATGCTTTGGACCGCTGCGATCGTCACCGGATTTTTGTCGATGGTGCTGCTTTGGTTCGTCGTGCGATACGTTATTGTCCGACCGGTGCAGCACCTGCGCGACGTGGCCAATGCGGTGCGTGAGGGGGATGTCGAACAGCGGGCGGAGATCTACACCGGCGACGAATTCGAGGAGCTGGCTGCCGCGTTTAACCGGATGGTGCGCCAACTGCTCAGGCAACGAGATGAATTGCTCCATGTGAATGGCGAACTCGATGGCAAGCTCGACGAACTGGCTCAGGCCAACATGCGGCTCTACGAAATGAACCGCCTCAAGAGCGACTTCCTCGCCACGATGAGCCACGAACTTCGCACGCCCCTCAATAGCATTCTTGGCTTTAGCGAAGTGCTGGGCGAAATCGACTCACTCGACGAAAAGCAGAAGCGGTACGTCGGCAACATCGCCAGGTCGGGGAATCTGCTGCTCGATATGATTAACGATATTTTGGATCTGGCAAAAATGGAAAGTGGGCGGATGGAAGTCCGGCCGACGCAGTTCCCCATCGAATCGATCATCGGCTCGCTTTGCGACATGGCCCGGCCTCTTGCCGAAAAGAAAAACATCGACCTCGACTGCACCTTCGAACCTCAAATGCCAAGAGTGGAGCAGGATCAGGCGAAGGTCCAGCAGATTTTGAACAACCTGCTTTCCAACGCGATTAAATTCACGCCGGAGGGGGGCCGAATTTCGATCGCGGCTGCCCAAGATGCCTCCGGGCGACTTGAAATTACCGTCAGCGACACCGGCATTGGCATCAGCGAGAGCGAGCAGTCCTTGGTCTTCGAGAAGTTTCGCCAAGGAACCGCCGTCTTGCCGGGCGGGGATGCCATGACCCGCGAACATTCCGGCACCGGCCTCGGGTTGTCGATCGTCCGCGAGTTGTGCCGGTTGCTGGGGGGCGACGTGACGCTGTCGAGCGTCGTTGGCAAAGGAAGCACTTTCACCGTCCTCTTGCCATGGAAAATCGAACCGACGCGAGACCTTGGCACCCAACTCAAGGAACAAGTCGCCGCGCTCGCCCGACCGGTCGTGGGCGACTTTCTGCCAGCAGGGAAAGCCGAGTCGTAGCGGAGTTGCCGACAAGGAGGGGGCGGCGCGCAGTAGCAGTTGTCGACGGGCGGCCTACAGGACGCTTTCAAAGTCGCCGAATAAAAGAAACCGCCAAGGCGTACTTGGCGTAACTTGGCGGTTCAAAAATGACTTTGCAGTTCTCCTGGGGCGGCCTGCCTACTTTTGCCAAAACCGCGAACGGTATAAAATGCCCTTCTCCAAAGAACGGCCCCGCCTACTCGGGCAAGGCAACGAACTTTTTTCTCCCCCCTGAATTTTACCGATGATCCATCTCTACACCGACGGCGGTTGCAGCGGAAACCCTGGCCCGGGAGGGTGGGCATTCTTGATGCGTCATCCCTCCTCCGGCAAAGAACTCGAAGGCTCGGGCGGCACACCTAACACGACCAACAACCGGATGGAGCTGACCGCCGTGGTCAAGGGGCTCGAAACGCTCAAACGAGCCAGCGAAGTCGAGCTGTTTACCGATAGCGTTTACGTCGGCAAGGGGATGAGCGAGTGGATGCCTAAGTGGAAGGCGAACGGCTGGCGGCGGCGCGAAGGAAAAAAATGGGCCGAGGTCAAAAACGTGGATCTCTGGCAAGAACTCGACGCCCTGCTCGCCACGCACACCGTCCAATACACCCGCGTCGCCGGCCACAGCGGCCACCCCGAGAACGACCGCGTCGATGAACTGGCGGTCGCTGCGTACCAGCAGTACTTGTAGCTCAGATTTTCAAAGCTCTCAACATGCAAACGATTGGCGACCACTTTTGGTTCCGCATGGGCGGCCGAGAGTGCCGGTGAGTCCATCGATTGAACGCATGGAATTCAACTCGTTAGCTCCCAGAAAAAATCAATAATCTTTGCTTGGGCCTGAAAATAACCCTTGCAACCCGCGCCATGGCGGCTACAGCTACGGCTGACCATCTTTTGAAATAGGTAGAGGGGTCGAGCGGGTTGGGGGCCAATCTCTTCTGTAGGCTGGGTCTATTCCAGCTTTCGCTCGGCGTAGGTGGCTCGCTGATCTCGATCCGTCGGCCAGTGCGTCCGTGGCTTCTTGGCGGAACGACGCTTTCGACGCCGGAAGATTGAACCACGAATCAAACGAATCGTTGTCCAAGGACGTTGCAAAAAAGAAGAGAAGCCAAGCATTCCACTCCTTTCTTCCTGTATTCGTAGGATTCGCGCAATTCGTGGTTTTTCTTCCCTGGCTTCCGTGAAGAGGGTTGCAGCAAAGGCCCCGCCGGAAGATGTCGAACAATTACATAGCAACGTCGATCAGGCTCTTACCTCACCAGCCAAACTGGAATTCGCCTAAGTGAAATTCCTGATGCATCTGTCAATAACGCAGTAGCAGTTCCAATTATCCCACTCAGCTAGAGTAGTCCGCCATGCGTAGTTACCCATCTTGCTGGAATAAGACATTGGCGTGCTCCCCAAAAGCTGATCCATGTGTTATGAGAGTCTAACCGCCCGGATGGGCAGAAGGACTTTCGATGCAAGGGAAGAAGCACAATCCGGCACAGATCATCAAGAAGCTGCGAGAAGCCGACGTGATGCTGGCAGCCGA
>QIKP01000048.1 GCA_003233055.1 Planctomycetaceae bacterium | reverse complement strand
CCCAAGAATAATGAGGTGCCCGATCATCCCCGCCAGGTCGGGTTCGCATCGGAGCACGTCAGCGACGTTCGTGAGTGGCCCGGTGGTAATGAGGGTGACTTCCCCCGGTGCTTTGCGGATTTCCTCGATCAGTATTTTTGGCGACCGATGGCGGTTCGCCAGCTCCGCGACCTCGAAGTGAGCCCCGCACAGGCCATCGTCGCCATGCAAGTGTCTCGCATCGGCGCGAAGGATTTGATCAGACGAAGCCGCGCCGATGCGAGGCCAGCGAGGCGGGTCGAGTTGCTCAATGAGGGTTTGGACGTTCCGCGTTGCCTGCGTCGGCAGAACGTTTCCACCCGTAGCCGTCACCGCCACCACGTCGAGTTCCTTTGCTGCCAGGGCGACGCAGAGAGCGATCGCATCATCGAATCCGGGATCGATGTCAAGAATGACTTTTCGGGGCATCGTTGCCTCTTCTTGGAGAATCGTTCTATCGAGGCGAAAGTGATTCTTGAGTGGTTTCCATATTGCCGCTTCCCGCCCCCCACCCCTTCCTTTATCCTGTAAGTTGCGACAAATCACAATCCGAGTTTCCGAAAAGTACCGGTAGTTTTTTTGCCATGAAATCCCTCATCGCCAACATTCTGGGAAAAATCGCCGGCGGGCAGGACCTGCCGATGGAAGAAATGCGGTCGGCCATGGACCTCATGATGCGAGGGGATTGGACCGACGAGCAGATGGCCCTCTTCCTGACCGGGCTGGCTACGAAGGGAGAAACGGTGGACGAAGTGGCTGGCGCAGCAGCAGCCATGCGCGATCACATGACCACCATCCGCACGGATCGCACCGGTATCGCCGACACCTGTGGCACCGGCGGAGGCGGGTCGCAGACCTTCAACATCAGTACCACCGCCGCCATTGTCGCCGCAGCGGCAGGAATTCCCGTCGCCAAGCATGGCAATCGCAGCGTCACGAGTCGCAGCGGTTCGGCCGATGTGTTGGCGGAATTGGGCGTGAATCTCGATGCCTCACGCGAGCAGGTCGAAGCTTGTCTCGACGAACTCGGGCTCTGCTTTTGCTTCGCCCCGTTGGTCCATCCCGCGATGAGGCACGTCGGACCGGTGCGGAAGAAGCTCGGCATCCGGACGATCTTCAACCTCCTCGGCCCGCTCGCCAATCCGGCCGGCGCGGCGTTTCAGCTTCTCGGCGCAGGACGAAGAGAAATCCAGCCGTTGCTCGCCCAAGCGATTCAACAGCTTGGCACCCAACGGACGTTGGTCGTCCATGGCGAGGAGGGCCTGGGCGACGTGACCTGCTCCGGGACGACCTTCGTTATCGAAGTGACTCCCGATTCGATTCGTCAATTCACCTGGACGCCAGCCGATTTTGGCCTCGAAACATCGCCTGTCGGGAGCCTTGCGATTGAAACACCGGCTGAGAGCGCCGCACTCATTCGCCGATTACTCGATGGCGAGCAGGGCCCGCCGCGCGATGTCGTGATTCTCAACGCCGCAGCCGCGCTCATCGCGGCAGGCTCGACCGACCAGCCGGAAAATGCGGCGAAACAAGCGGCCGAGGCGATCGACCGTGGAGCGGCCAAGGACCTGCTGGCCAAGTTGGGGCAACGATCCCACGCCCCGGCGTAGCGATTGCCTTATTCGACTTCGAACGAAACGGACGATGGAACGCACGATGGAACTCCAACTCACTAAAATCGGCCAATTGCTGTCGGGCCGGAGTGGCATCGTCGAACTGATGGACGACCTTGGTGCGGCGCTCGCCGGCGGTGGGACGTCGAAGATGCTCATGCTGGGGGGGGGCAACCCGGCCCATCTGCCTGAAATGCAGGAGGTGTGGCGGCGACGGCTCGCGGAAATCGTCGCCGACGTGCCGCTTTGCGACCGGATGCTCGCCAACTACGACGGCCCGGCCGGCAATCCCCGGTTCCGCGAATCGGTCGCCGCCTGCCTAAGAGAAACCTACGGTTGGGAGGTCGGCCCCGAAAACATCGCGGTGACCAACGGCGGGCAAACGGCCTTCTTCTTTCTGTTTACCCTTTTGGCCGGCGAAATGTCCGATGGCAGCCGGCGAAAAATCTTGCTGCCCATTGCGCCCGAGTACATCGGTTACGCCGACCAAGGATTGTGCGAAGGAACCTTCACGAGCCATCGCCCACGGATCGACAAACAGAGTGACCACCTCTTCAAGTACCGCATCGACTTCGACTCGCTCGAAGTGGGCGAGGAGATCGCCGCGATCTGCGTGAGCCGACCGACCAATCCGACCGGCAACGTCCTTACCGACGAGGAGATGAGCCACCTCGCACAGCTCGCTGAAGAGCGACAAATTCCGTTCTTAGTCGACAACGCCTATGGCGAGCCGTTTCCTGGTGCGGTCTTTGAACCGATCTCGCCGACGTGGAATTCTGGCATGGTGCTGACTTTTAGCCTCTCCAAACTTGGCCTGCCTGGCACGCGGACCGGCATCGTGCTCGCCAGCGAAGAGATCGCCAGCCGGATTCGCTCGATGACCGGCGTTGTGGGTCTGGCGAATAACAATATCGGTCAGACGATCGTCGAACCGCTCCTCGCCAGCGGCGAAGCAGTCCGTCTCAGCCGAGAGGTCATTCGCCCCTTTTACGAGTCGAAGTCTCGGGCGGCGCAAGCGGTTGTCGCTGAGCAGTTTGGCGAGGACTTCCCCTACCTGGTCCACCGGAGTGAGGGAGCCTTCTTCCTTTGGCTCTGGTTTCCAGAACTGCCGATCACGACGCGAGAACTTTACGAGCGACTCAAAAAACGAGGGGTTCTGATCGTGCCAGGAGAGCCTTTTTTCTTTGGGCTCTCGGAACCTTGGCCCCACGCCCGGCAGTGTATTCGGCTGACCTTTTCGCAGTCCGAGGAGACCGTTGCCCAGGGGATCGAGATTCTCGCGGACGAGCTTCGCCACCTGCATCGGTAGGAGGCTTGCATAGTCGCCAAGCTTGGGGGCGGCACCCAGCTCCTTCCACGCCGCGGTTCCCCAATTGCCGCAGGTGCGATATATTACCCATCTCTCCTTGTTGCATCGCGAGTTGCTGGCGCGGAATTCGGGGAATTCGGCAAAACCAGCATAAGCGGCAAAATTGGTCGAACTCCGAAAGCCTGCCGGTCGATCCAAGAGAAGAGGCACCCAAGTTCATGCGAGTTGTCCGACGCCTGCATGACATGAGATCAGCCTAACCGACGGACGAGCCCTGCCACGAGGAGCCATGACGTGACACTCGCCAAAATTCAAACCTCGCTATCCGGTCCACTAAGCCTCGCGCTTCTTCTCTTGATCGGCAAGAGTCTTCCAGCGGCGGCACCCGCGAGCGATACGATCCTTCCCGCGACGACGGTCGCCTACCTGAGCATTTCCAACCCCGACGACCTGGAAGCTCGATGGACACGGACGCAGCTTGGCCAATTTTCGGAAGATCCGAGTCTTGATCCGTTTATCGACCACCTACGCGACACGATCCCCAAACGGGTTGGCGACATGGAAGGTCGCATGGGGATTTCGATCGACGACCTTCAAGGGGTGGCAGGAGGCGAGCTGGCTTGGGCGCTCGTTGCCAAAGGAAAAGAGCGGGCTGTCTCGGTGCTGTTGATCGATACCACCGGGAATGGGAAAAAGCGAGATGAGGTGATCGCCAAGATCGATCTCCACTTGAAGGAGAAAAAATCGAAGAAGGTCACTGCACAAATTGCGGGTATCGAAATCACTACCTATGAAGTTCCGAAAAGTGAGAGTGGAGAAAAAGCCCGCACGGCTGCCTACTTTATTCATGGCAACCTGCTCTGCGTGGCGGACGACGGGCCGCTGGTAAGGGAGCTAGCCAAGCGGGTTGGAGCCAATGACGGGAGCCAGAGTTTTGCGACCGTGAAGGAGTATCAGGAAGTGATGTCGCGCTGTGCGGCAGCAGATCAAACGATGCAGCCTGACTTGCGATGGTTCGTTCGGCCCTTCCCGTTCGTCGATGCGATGCGCACGATCCGCCCTCGCAAAGACCTGGGAGAAGATCGCATTGAGCAACTTCGTCGGCAAGGTTTCGGTGCTCTGTTGGGGGTCGGCGGCTACGTTCATGTCAACTTCGATAAGAAACATGACTTTATTCACCGGACGTGCGCCTACGCCCCGCCGGCCAAGGATGCTCTCGAAGGCAAAAAGTATCGCCTGGGAATGAACATCTTCAAGCTACCCAATCGCAAGGGACTCCGCCCACACAACTGGACGCCACGGATGATCGCTAAGTACACCACCGTGAATGTCGACTTGCTACACGCCTTCGACCACGTTGGCACGCTCTTCGATACGATGGTGGCAGGGTACGAGGGAGCGTTCGAGACCGCGATGGAGCGATTCGAGAAAGACCCCTTCGGGCCGAAAATCAAATTCCGTAAAGACATCATCGCCTGCCTCGGATCGTCGCAACGGAGCGGCACTCGAATCTGCTTGATGACCGACTACCGACTCCCGATCGGCACCGAAAGCGAACGATTTCTCGTCGCGATCGAGATCAACCCTGGTAGCGAAGAGAGGCTTCGTGTCGCCCTGGGGAAATACGTCGAGAAGGATGGCTACGTTCAGAAAATGCTAGAAGGCAGGGAGATCTGGGAATTCCTTCCCGAAGAAGAGGAAGACTTCGACGCGGTTTTGGGGGGTGGATTGCTAGAAGAAGAAGATTTTGAGGAGGAGGAAGACCAGCGATTGCTCACGCGGTCGGCCGTCTGTGTGACGGCGGGGCAATTGTTCATTGCCTCGGACGTCGAATTCCTTCACCTGGCCTTTCGGCAGGCCACCCTCAATGAGTCGCTTGGAGAGAGTTTCGACTACCTGGCCGTGGAGGAATCGCTCGCCAAGCTGGCCTCTGCGCAGCGCTGTGGCTGGTCCTTCAATCGGCTCGACGAAGCGGTCCGTCCGATCTACGTTCTACTGCGCGAAGGAAGAATGCCTGAGTCAGAGAGTTTTTTCGGTCGTTTGCTGAACGAATTGCTCACCTCACCGGACGACCAGAAGAACCAACTGCTTCGCGAGCAAAAAGTGGACGGCAGCGGGCTTCCGTCGTTTGAGCTGGCGAGGCGCTATTTCGGACCAAGCGGACGATCCATCCGTGCCGATGACGATGGTTGGTTCGTTACGGGTGTGCTCTTGAACAAAGAGGCCGAGTGACGTCCTTCGTCGACGGTTCGTCGTTCAGGAAGAGACCTTCGCCCAGTAGGGCCGCTGGCGCTCGCCGCGTGTTCGCGCATCTTCTAGGATCACGCTGATGTCGGGGCGGATGAAACGATCGCGAGATCCGATCTTTCGGTTGTTCAGTTCGATCGTCAATGGCTGGTCAAAGTCGACGAAGTCCGGGGCAAGCCAGACGGTGGTCTTTTCCGCTTGGCAAAAGACACCGATCTTGTTGTTCTGGTAGAGGCGCCCCCGGAGTTGGGCAGGGCGTGTTCCTCGCTTGGGTGGCCAAGCGTTGGGAGGGACCATCGACTTTTCCGGAAGACCCTCCAGCTCCAGCCACCAGAAGAAGCTATCCCACGGCCGCATGCTCTTGCACTCAAATTCCTTCGGCGGCGCGCGGCGAGACCGGCGGTTCATCCAGTCGAAAAGGCGCTGAATCTCGTCATGGTACGGCTCTTGCCCCCGTCCTAAGTACTCGACCAGCGTTGCGGGAATGCCTGGCCGGAGATAGAGGTCGAGCTCGTGGGAGTTGTGTTCTATTTTGCCGCCGTTCAGTTCTCCCGCGACGAAGTACCAGTCGACGTACTTCGCGTTGTCCCGGTAGCGGGAGCAGTACCGGTCGGCTCTTGCCATGAAGGGGATCACGCCGGCCCAAAGATCGGGATGCGCAAGGCCTATGTCCCACGCGGCATCGCCGCCGATGTCGTGGCCGGTGAGGAACAAGCGGTCGGTGTCGATCGAAAACCGGCGCAAGGCGTCGCGGACCGATCCGAGCACCGCTTGATGCTCTCGCAAGGTGTAAGCGTAGTTTATCTGATGGGGAATCTGCCAATCGACGGCGATCGTGATGTACCCTTGCCGCATCGCTTGCCCCCTCCGCCCTGCCCCCTCTCGAGGCCCGCCAGCCCAGTAGTCGAGTTGCAACTCCGGGCTATAACCTTGCCCATTGAGCGTGACAAGAGTGGGATAGGTCCGTAGAGGATCGTAGTCAGGAGGGAGCTGGACAAGGTAGCGCACCAACCCCCCTGGTGCGGGAAGTTCGACCCCCATCTCAAAGAATCCATGACCTCGATGGCTTGGCTGGTCGATTTTTTCCGGCGGCTTGATGAGCTTGAGGATCTGTGCGACCCGCTCGGGCGTGCCACCCTCCAGGTCGCGAATTTCCGCCACCAAGGCAGCCCGCTTCGCAGCTTGAGGCTCCCGCAGGTAGGCGACGACGTTATCGCGAACTTCCATGAGCGACACCGCTATCGCGAAACGGTCGATCGCCTCGGTCGAACCGAGCAGCCAACCGCTCATCGCGAGCGCCACTTTCTGCTCTGCGGAGAGGGAGTCGTCATCCTCGAGTTGGAGGAAGGAGGCCGCCCGTGCGAGGGTGGAGTACGATAGGTCTTCGGTCACCTCGGCAAGAAATTCCTTGGCCATCTGTTGGTGGATCGGATCCTTGATTTTCTCGGTCTGAACCGCAAGCCGGTCGAGGAATTTTGTTTTCCTAGCGGCTCGCTTTTCGTAGTCGAACAGAATCTCCCGCACCTGCTGGAGCGTCTCGCCCGCTACTTCTTCCGCAGGAAATCGCCGTAACAGTTGTTCGACGAGCTGATGTTGCCCTGCTTTTCGGCGAAGTTCAATTTCCTTCAGGATGCTCTTGGCACCCAGTTGGCGAAGCTGGCGAATGTTATTCTCCAGTTCTTTTCTTTCGGGGAAATCCGCCAGCACGCCTTCGAGTTCCTTCCTCGCTTCGGGGTAGCGCTCCGCCTGCAAATAGAGCTGGACGATTTGCAGACGCGCTTCGTAGTCGTCGCTGGGGACGACTTGATGTAAAATGGCGGAGAGTCTTGCGGACGGAATCGAGCTGGTGGCCATGCGCATGTCCCAAACGATGGGCCGCCGTACGCCCATCAGTCCTTGAATACGAACATAAGTCGGCGTGATCTCCGTGATCCCTTGGACGATCGCCAGAGGCCCCTCGGTCGACTGCATCTCGTAGATCCGCCGGCCGAACGAGTCGAAGGGCGAGATCTGGATCTTCCGGCCGACGCGCCCGACGCCGCCACCTCGGTTTGCCACATTTTGCCACAGGCGGATTTTGACCTGTTTGCCTTCGTCTTGTTCGAGAATTTGCCGGATGTCGATTTTCCCGACGTAAGTTCGGCGGAGGCCATCATCGACCAGCAGGATGGGCGTTACCTTGACTTCCCCCGCCATCGGTCGCGGATCGTTCGGATCGTCTGCCACTCCCGCAATGTCGACCACTCGACCAACGAGTTGGCGGCCATCCTTGAGGATAATCGTCGCCGACTGCGCAGCACCACTGGCGAGGAGCAACAGGAACAGTGCGAAGACACGGTAATCGATCACAAGAGACTCGTTGGCCAAGATCGGGGCTACGGGAAGGGAACTCCTGTATTCTCGCCCGCAGCGGGCCTGCGTCAAACGCTTGGTGCCAGAACGAGCGCCTTGGCCGCCAATTCGCCCGTCTAGTCCGATTAGCCGGGATTTTCCGGTGTCCAGTCGCTATGATAGGAGTCGTTAGCCTATGCGTTTTCTACTACGAAGGACCCCGATGATGAATTTCCCCCACTGGATTCGCCTGTTACTGATCCCTGCCGTCCTGCTTCCTATGGTACTGGCGGTCCTGTTTGGCTTGATGGGGTTGCTCTCAGCCATCGACGATCCCACCGGCGCGGGCGTGGTCCGATACGTCGGTTGGACCTGCCTCCTGCTCTGGATTGTCATCCTCGCGGCACTCGCCATGCTCTCCGCTGCGGAGGTAGTCCGCCGAGATGACCGCTCGAAGGAGTAGTCTTGCCGCTTGCGGACGATTGTAAAGTCCTTTTTGAGCCGCCGAGACCGCCAAGGAAAATGTCGACCGAAGCAGAGAAGTAACTGTTCACGCGAAATCTTCCCTCTAGCCGGTCCGCGACGAGAACTTCCCACGGCTGCAACTCAAAAAAAGCTCTCGCCAAGACGCAAAGAAAAAACGCAACCACCCGCGAATCGAAAGAAAGAGAACCACGAATTTTACGAATCGAAACGAATCATCGCAAGCGATCAAGATTCGTTGGATTCGTAAAATTCGTGGTTGCTACTTTCGGCCGTGAACCTCCGGCCTGTTCCTTCTCGCCTTGGGGGGAGGCTTATTTCTCCGGGCGTTCGGAGCTGGGGATTTTCTAACGCAAAGGCGCCAAGGAAAAAAATGGGCCACGGATAAGCGCAGATGAACGCGGATGTTCGGTTGGAGCACGCTAATCGGCTCTAAATCCGATGAGTGAAGATTAGTGTTCTTCCTTTCCTTGGCCTCCTCTCACGCAAAATCCCGGTACAACGAGTGGCCTGAAACCGCCAACAACCATCGGCGTCTATCTGCGCTTCTCTGCGGCTATTCGTCCGACTTGTGGTTACCACTTCAGGCCGTGAACAGTTACTTCTTGGCGTACTTGGCGGTTTTTTTGATTCCGTGACTTGGCAGTAGTCCTTTGCCGCTTGCGGCTTCGCGGGGGGATACGTCAATATAGCGTCCATGAAAGACTTCCAGCGCGAAAGCCTTTGCCACGACCCGATTCATGGGTACATCCCGTTTCTCTCGATCGTCCCCGAGGGGGAAACGGCCGAGCGGATGTTGCTCGACCATCCCTGGGTGCAGCGGATGCGGCAGATCCATCAACTGCAAACCGCTTGGTGGGTTTATCCGTCGGCGGAGCATACCCGGTTTCAGCACATCGTTGGGGCGATGCACATGGCGAGTCGCGCCATCGATCGTCTCTACGAGAGCCTTGCCGACACGTGCGGTGGCGATTTGCCAAGCAAAGGATACATCGAGTGCCTGGCCCGCGCCGCCGCACTTTTACATGACGTGGGCCATGGGCCGTTCGGGCATTTTTTCGACGAACACTTCCTGGCCGACTACGACTTAACGCACGAGACACTCGGTGCGAGAATCATCGAGCAAGAACTGGGGGATCTTTTGCAGGGGCTCCGGGAATGCCCCAATAGCCGAATGCAAGAGGACGAGCGACTCGATCCGGCTCAGGTGGCAATGCTCATCCAGCGCCCCAAAACCAACGACGCCGACCATCACCCGCAGTGGCTTGTACTGGTCCGGAGCCTCTTTTGCGGGCTCTACACGGTCGACAACATGGACTTTGTCCTCCGCGACGCCTTCATGTCGGGCTACAGCGCGAAGGCGTACGACCTCGAACGCCTGCTTCGATACAGTTTTTTTAGCGAACGAGGGCTCACCATTCATCAGAAAGGCATGAATGCCCTGATGAAGTTCATGCAAACGAAGAGCGAGCTCTTTCGGTCGGTCTATTTTCACCGCACGGTGCGTGCGATCGACAAGACGCTTGGTGGACTCTTCCGTGATAGCCGCGATCTGCTCTTTCCCGGCAATCCGCTAGAGCATCTGGACGACTACCTTCATTTTACCGAGTGGACATTGCTGGTCGACGTCTCTCGCTGGAGCCGCAGTGAGGACGCGAGAAAACGCGAACTGGGTGCGAGGTGGGATAATCTGCTGCAAAGGCAAGTCGATTGGGTCGCCGTCGAGGATCGGAATCAACCCGTGAAGGAGGGGGATTCGGAGCAGGCGAGCGTTTTTTCGGATGCGAGCATCCTGGAGCAGGCGATACGGGGTCAATTGCCACTCGAGATGCAATCGCTCGAAATGCAGATTGATCTTCCCCGTCACATCTACCGCCCCGATGCGCTGGCTCCCACCGCCGGGCAGAACTTTCAGTTCCATCCCTCCACGGGGAAAATCTATCCGCTCACCGACGATCAACTCTTTGCCCAACTTCCGATCGCCCACCGCGCGTGCCGCGTCTACTTGCCGAAGAATCATACGCGGGACGAAGCGATGGCGATTGGAGCCGCGCTCGACGCGATTGTTGGCAGCCGAAGTGAAGACGATTTAACGAACATGTAACCCTTCGGGGCGCACAAACCTCCTCCCCTCATTCTCTCTCTATCCCTCAGAAAATGAACCACCAAACGTACGAAAACCCGCTCATCAGCCGCTACGCGTCTCGCGACATGGCTCAGCTTTGGGGCGATCAAAAGAAGTTCAGCACGTGGCGGCGGCTTTGGGTCGCGCTGGCCGAAGCGGAGGCCGAGTTAGGGCTTCCCATTTCGGCAGCCCAAATCGCGGAACTCCAAGCCCATGTCGACACGATCGACTTTGCCGTCGCGGCAGACTACGAAAAACAACTCCGGCACGATGTGATGGCCCACATCCATACGTTCGGCGATCAATGTCCTGGCGCCAAAGGCATCATCCACCTCGGTGCGACGAGCAACTTTGTGGTCGACAATACGGACCTGTTGCTGCTCCGCGAGTCGTTGGAGCTCGTCCGCGATCGCCTGGTCTCGGTAATCGGTTCGCTTGCCGACTTCGCTCAGGAGCATCGTGCTCTCGGAACGCTCGGGTTCACCCACTTGCAGCCGGCCCAACCGACCACGATGGGGAAACGCGCCACGCTTTGGGCGTATGACCTGGTGCTCGACCTGGAGGAAGTCGAGCACCGCCTCGGTGCACTCGCCGCCCGCAGCACGAAGGGGACCACCGGCACGCAGGCAAGCTTTCTGGAACTGCTGGAGGGCGACCACGAAAAGGTAATGCAGCTCGAACAACTGGTCGCCAAGAAAATGGGATTCGACAAAACTTACGCGGTCACGGGGCAGACCTATCCGCGCAAGGTCGACACGCAAATCCTTAACACGCTCAGTGGTATCGCGGCTAGTTGCCACAAGGGGGCGACCGACATCCGCATCCTTGCGCATCGGAAGGAACTAGAAGAGCCGTTCGAGAAACAGCAGATCGGTTCCTCGGCCATGGCCTACAAGCGGAATCCGATGCGCTGCGAGCGCCTGTGTGGCCTGGCCCGATTTGCGATGAGCCTTGATTCGAGTGCCGCTTCGACTCACGCCACGCAATGGATGGAGCGAACTCTGGACGATAGCGCCAACCGCCGACTCACCTTGCCGCAATCGTTCTTGGCCATCGACGCGGTGCTTTCGATCTACCACAACGTCACGAGCGGGATGGTCGTTTATCCCAAGGTGATTGCCAAGAACCTCGCAGAAGAATTGCCGTTTATGGTGACGGAAAATATTTTGATGCAAGCGGTGACTGCCGGGGGCGATCGGCAGTCGCTGCACGAAAAAATCCGCCAGCACAGCCAAGACGCCGGCGCGGTCGTGAAGCAAGAAGGAAAGCCGAACGATCTGATTGACCGACTGCGCAGAGACCCGGCGTTCGCCGACGTCGACATCGACTCTGCCATCGATCCCGGGGCCCTTGTCGGGCGTGCCCCCGAACAGGTCGATGCCTTCCTGGCTGATATCGTTGCGCCGCTCCGCAAGAAGTACGGGAGCGGCAGCGTCGGGGACGACTTGCGCGTCTGATGCGTTGGGATCGTTCGCGTTGGGATTGGTGGCTCGCGATTCGGCGTTAGGCAGTCGCCCCAAATTCAGGCCGACGGCGGCCGAGCTGGCTTTGCAAGCGATTGACAATCGCACTATGCATTTGGCTTACCCGGCTTTCCGAGAGGTCGAGCGTTGCACCAATCTCCTTCATCGTTAGCTCTTCGTAGTAGTAGAGGATGATGATCAATCGCTCGTTGCGGTTGAGTCCCTTGGTGACGAGACGCATGAGGTCCGACTTCTGGATGCGCTTGGTCGGGTCCTCGCCTTTCTTGTCTTCGAGGACGTCGATTTCGCGAACGTCCTTGTAGCTATCGGTCTCGTACCATTTTTTGTTGAGGCTCACCAAGCCGACCGCATTGGCGTCGGAGATATGTTTCTCCAGTTCTTTAACGCTGATACCCATCTGTTCCGAGAGCTCTACTTCCGTTGGAGAACGGCCGAGGCGGGTTTCGAGTTGGCGAATTGCCTCGTTCAGCTTGCTCGCTTTGCTACGCACCAACCGGGGAACCCAGTCCATCGTGCGAAGTTCGTCCAGCATGGCTCCTCGAATTCGAGGGACGCAGTAGGTCTCGAACTTCACCCCGCGGCTCATGTCGAAGGCTTTGATCGCGTCCATAAGGCCAAAAACGCCTGCGGAGATCAGATCATCCAAGTCGACACCATCTGGAAGACGTGCCCAGATGCGTTCGCCGTTGTACTTAACCAGCGGCAGATAGTTTTCGACTAACCGGTTCCGCAAACTGCGGTTGGTAATGTCCTCCTTAAACTGCACCCAGACCTCGGCGATTTCTTCCTTAGAAGCAGCAGTCATTACGGCCATCGAATCCTCCGTGATTCCCGTTCAGGCCGCATCCTGCGGCACTGGTTGTCTTGTTGAAAAGTGTCGTTGAAAAGTGTTGTCTCGAATGAACCTCCACGGCTGTCGGTGTCGCGGGTCGGGCGCTACGATTCCATCGGAGCGGATCTCGCGGCGAGCTGCGACTCAAGCTGTTCTCGTACAGCTTGGTCGACCGTCGTCTGCGCGATCGTTCCGATAAGGAAACCAATCGATGCAAAGCAGGCCATCGTGGCAATCGCCATGACCAAGGTCCCCTCGAGCCCACTGCCGGTAACCGCTCCGCGGACCAGAGTGAGCGTCGCGGCCAGATAGCCGAGGACGCCCGCGTAAGATCGACCCATGAATGCACCTCCTTGTGCCGTCAAAGTTCATCCAGTTAAGCCATTTTAACTCGCAATTGCGCGACGTGGCTATGTCGGAGAGTATCGGCAACCGGTCGCCCGGGTCTTCAAGGAGTTTGGAAAAATTTTGCAAAAGAACCGATCGCGTCATGCAGGGCCCCCAAGGCGCAAGAGAGCCACGGAACGCAAGCCAAGCAGAGGAGAGGAAAAAGGAAAAGGGGCTCGCCAGCCGGCGAGCGGCAACTTATAGCGGCTAGTCGGCTTTCTCCGCAAGAGGTCTGGACAAGGTTTCTCCCGCCGGTGCTATCGCGATCCATCGGTCGACGAGTTCTTGAAATCCGTGCCGGCTATCTCGTGGCGAAACGACCGTTAACGCGGCCGGACGACATCCGAGGAAGCGTTCGCAGGTGTTCGTAAGCCGGTCGTAAGCTTGGAGAGTGGGCTCGCTGATTGCCCCCTCTTGTCCGATCGCGTTGTCTTGTAGGAGGAACTCAATGACCGGGAGCGGCGTCTGCTGCGAGGCGAGCTTGAGCGTGGTGTACGCGGCAAGGATCGCTTGATCTTCTGTTGTGGTGACCACCAATACCGCGCTCGCCTGCTCCCACGTGCTCCGTTGGTCTTCCGAGTAGCCAACGCCAGCGTCGACGAATTGCCAGTCGATTTCTAATTGCCGGTCGCCCTCTTCAAGTCGGTCGATCGCCCCTCCCACTCGAATTCCTTGGGCCGTCGCCGTGCGGCGAATCGATTGGTGGATCGCACTCAGGTCGATCGACTTGTTCGAGGCGACCAAGGCGAAGAGAGGAGGTCCGGTGGAGGCGATGGCCGCCTGGCGAACTTGGCGAACCAATTGTCGAAGACGAGTCGCTTGTTGGTCCATGGTCGTTGGCCTCCGTGAGTTTTGGAATCGCCTGCCGTCATGCTTTCCCCCTCAACGTCGCTTTCCCCGAAAGGTTGGGGCTGCCACGATCCGCGATGTTACGCCGTCGCGGAAACTCCGAGAATTGCCGCCGTGAGTCTTCCTACGTCGGCCACTTCGATATCGTCAGGCACGTTCTGTCCATTGGTCAGATAGCTCACCGGAAGGGAACAACCTCGTAGAAGGAAGAGAAGGTGCCCCAGGCTGATCGCTTCGTCCAGCTTGGTAAGCAGAATCGAGGTCGCCCCGACTTCTGCAAAACGCTTGGTGGTGGAAAGAAGGCTTTTGGGTGCGCTGGTACTCGACAAGACGAGATGGACTTCGTCGGGCTGGGCTTCGCCGAGCATCGACTTTAGTTGCTGAATCTGTGTCTCGTCTTTGGGACTCCGTCCGGCCGTGTCGAGGAGCACCAGGTCAAGGTCTTCCATTCTTGCAACCGCCTCTCGCATCTCGCGAGGCGTCGCGACCACTTCCATCGGCAGGTCGATGATGTCGGCATAGGTTCGCAACTGTTCGACGGCCGCGACGCGGTAGGTGTCGACCGTGATCAGTCCGACACGTTTTTTTTCCAACAGGCGATAATTGGCGGCCAGTTTGGCAATGGTGGTCGTCTTGCCAACCCCGGTCGGCCCGATCAGTGCAACCAGTCGCCGTCTGCCGGGCGTGATTTGGATCGGCCCTGTTGTCTGGAACTCTCCCTGGATCAACTGAAAGAGTTGGGAACCAACGTCCGGGAAACCGTCGCCGGAAATTTCGTTTTGCAGCAGGTCGATCAACTCACGAGCGGTCGCCTCGTCGACGTCCGCTTCGATCAAGTCGGTAAATGCCTCGAAGAGTGCGCCATTCGGTACCTCTCTCTTCTCTTGCTGCTTGCCATTTCCGCAAAGCTGTTCGACCATTGCGTGGAGGCTGCCAAGTTGACCAGAGAGTTCCTGTCCCAAGTCGGCCCGGTACTTGGCTCGGTAGTCGCACTCTTCGTGTGCTGGCGGAATGAGTGGAGGCGATGGTTGCGTTGGGAGGTCGAGTCGACTCGGAACGTTCACCGTGGTAGAAGCGACCACTTCGATAGTGCGGCCCCTGACCCATCGGCCAATCCATCCGGCAGGCAGTTCCCGCGTGTGCAAGACAGAGGCCTCTGGCCCTAGCTCTTCGCGAACGAGCGCAAGGGCCTGCTGCATCGACTTAGCGCGAAATGTTTTGATTTCCATCACGGTTGCTTTCGGCTATCGGCTTGGGCTTCGAGACGTTCGGTGACCAATCCATGGGTAACGACTTTGGTGTCTCGAGTGACTTCGTTGAAGCTGAGAACGACGAGTTGAGGCAGATGGTTCTCGGTAAGTTGCCTGACCGCCGCTCGGATTTGAGGGCTCACCAGAACAATCGGTGTGAAATTTTGTGTGATGAGCTTGTCGATTTCTTGGCGAATTCGCTCACAGGTCGACTCGACCGCCTGGGGCGACATCCGCAAGAAAAGCCCCCGCTCCGTATGCTCCGAACCAGCCCGGATACGATCTTCAACGGCCGGATCGATCGCGATGATATGGAGCTGGTTTTCCTTGTCGCGGTACCGGGTGCATATTTGACGAGCTAGTCGGTGGCGGACGTACTCGGTCAGGAGCACGGGATCCTTCGACCGTGGTGCGTAGTCTCCGAGTGTCTCCAGGATGAGCCCCAATTGGCGGATCGATACCTGCTCGCGCAAGAGCGACTGTAGGATGCCTTGTACTTCGGCAAGGGTCATCACGGAGGGGATGAGTTCGTCGACCACGGCGGGCGACGTGTTCTTGATCTCATCGATGAGATGCTTGGCCGCGTCGCGATTGAGAATTTCGTCGGCGTGGCGGCGGCAAATTTCGGTGAGGTGCGTCGCCATCACCGCACCTGGTTCGACCACCGTATAGCCGTAAAGCTCCGCCTGATCTTGCAATCCCGGTCGAATCCATTTCGCGTCGGTGCCAAAGGCGGGGTCTTGGGTCGCGATGCCATCAATTTCCCCCGTGGTCATTCCCGAATCGATCGCGAGCAGTAACCCTGGATCGATTTCCTCCTGGGCGATCGGCATGTCGGCGATCTTGATGCGGTAGCAGTTTTGTTCCAGACGCATGTTATCGCGAATTCGGACTTTGGGCATGATGAGCCCGATCTCGGCGGCGATGTTGTGACGCACTCGCTGTACCCGATCGAGCAAATCGCCACCCCGATTCGGATCGGCGAGACGGATCAGCCCGACGCCGAGTTCGATCTCCATCGGATCGACCACCAGAAAGTCCTCGACCCGCTCTTCTTTCGGCGCCGTGGCTTGCTGTTCGGTGGCCGATTGTTCCGATTCCCGGCTCTGGTCACGCTTTGCCATCACACGAGAGAGTCCCAGGCAGGCGGTTCCGATGGCGAGGAGTGGAACGCGCGGCAAGCCGGTGAAGAGGAGCGTGGCGAGGAAGCCGCCGGTGATCATCAGCGCTTGCGGTCGGGCAAAGAGTTGCTCGACGAAATCCCGCGACATGTTGGACTTTTGCGTGCTGCGAGTAACGAGCAATCCGGCGGCCAGCGAAATGAGAAAGGCGGGGACTTGGCTGACCAGCCCATCGCCGATCGTCAGTCGGGTGAAGAGGCTTCCCGCCTCGGTGAGCGATAGGCCGAGTTCCGCCATGCCGATGATGAGCCCACCGACAATGTTGATCACCGTGATAACGATGCCGGCGATCGCGTCGCCTCGGACGAACTTACTGGCACCATCCATGGCCCCGTAGAAGTCCGCCTGTTGGGTGATTTCTTCTCGGCGACTCTGCGCTTGGTGTTCGTCGATGATGCCAGCGTTCAAGTCGGCGTCGATCGCCATCTGCTTGCCGGGCATCCCGTCCAAGGCAAACCTGGCGGCCACTTCGCTTATCCGTGTGGCCCCTTTGGTAATCACCAAAAATTGGATCACCACGATGATGATGAAGATGATGAGCCCGACAACGATCTTGCCATCGCCGGCAACAAAATCGGAAAATGCGGTAATCACCCCACCAGCTGCTTCGAGCTTATGGGTCCCCGCGCGAGTAAGGATCAGCCGCGTCGTCGCGACGTTGAGGACCAGCCTAGCAAGGGTGGTTGCCAAGAGCAGAGACGGGAAGATGCTGAACTCGAGCGGTGAGCGAACGTAGATCGTCGTGAGCAGGACGATCACCGAGATGGTGATGTTGCCTGCCAGGAGGACGTCCATCAGCATCGGCGGCAACGGAACCATGATGACCAGCACGCTAGCGATGAAGGCTAGCGGCAAGACCAGGTCTTGCACACGATGGATCCAATGCGAAGTGGGAGCGTCAGACGAAGCCATCGATAGGAGGACTCGATGAAAAAAGGGAGCGAAGGGCGAGAAAACGAAACAAAGAGAGCAAGGAGCAAGGGGCAGACGGTAGCCAAACCATCGAGCGATGTCCAGGTCGACCCCGTGACAATAGAGGCTCCTTGCGGCCAAGGCGGTTCGGGAGGATACTTCAAATGTGGAAACAGCAATGGACCCCGTCTTTGGAGGAATGAGTCGATGCGTCGAGCAAAAATTACGGTGATTGGGGCAGGAAATGTGGGGGCGACGACCGCTCATTGGTGTGCTGCCGCAGAGCTGGGAGATATCGTTCTGCTCGACATTCCCCAGGCGGGGGATATGCCCAAAGGCAAAGCACTCGATCTGATGCAGGCGTCGCCTATTTTCGGGTTTGATGCCCAGATCACAGGCACCTCGGACTATGCTGACAGTGCGAACAGCGATGTGGTGGTCATTACCGCCGGCATTCCCCGCAAACCAGGAATGAGCCGCGACGATTTGCTAGCAACCAATGCCAAGATCATGGGCAGCGTCTGCGAAGAGGTAAAGAAGCATAGCCCCGACGCCGTAGTGATTGTGGTGAGCAACCCGCTCGACGCGATGGTTCAAAGAGCCCTGCAAGTCACCGGCTTTCCTCCGCAGCGAGTGCTGGGACAGGCGGGCGTCCTCGATACGGCCCGCTATCGCACGTTCCTCGCGATGGAATTGGGGGTCAGCATCGAGGATATTTCTGCCTTGCTCATGGGGGGGCATGGCGACACCATGGTCCCGATGCCAAGCTGCACGACCGTGGGGGGCATCCCGGTCACCCAGCTTATCAAGCCCGAACGCCTAGAAGAGATCGTGGACCGGACACGGAAAGGAGGGGCGGAAATCGTTGGCCTCCTCAAGACCGGCAGCGCTTACTACGCCCCAGCGGCTGCCTCGGCGCAGATGGTCGAAGCGGTCGTTCGCGATAAGAAACGACTCCTCCCGTGCGCGGCCTACTGCGACAAGGAATATGGGGTGGGAGGGTACTATGTCGGAGTGCCCGTAATTCTTGGAACGGGCGGCGTGGAACGGATCGTCGAAATCGACTTGACCGAGAAAGAAACGGCTGCCTTTGCCAATAGCGTTGAAGCGGTCAAAGAGCTGGTCGCCTCAATGGCGAAGCTGGTTTAGGTCGTCCAGAGGTTCTTGGTAATGCTAGCATTCGCAATGCGGGTGACCCAGCGTTGACATCGCGCGGTCGGTTCGATTAGAGTCGATTTTTGTGCCGTCGGAAGGTGTTGAGGCGGTTGGGAATTTTAACGTCGTTGCTTAACGTCGTTGCAAAATTACCAGGAAAAATTCCGGCCGCACTTCACGGAAATCGTTACCGTTTGGTTATCCCTGTTTTCCCCTCCTCGCCGGGTCTGCCACTACTCATGAATCGACTCGCTTCGTCCCCTCCAAGTAAACCTTCTTGGCACCCCCTCATTCCGACTCCCCCCCCCCATTCGGTCGGAGCGGTGCTGGCTCCCGAGCCGATTCGCGCTGCCATCGCAGCACCGCTTGCAACCTTCCTTCCCGTCCACTACGAATCAGGGTACGCCTACCCACTCTTGGTTTGGTTACACAACTCGGGTGAAAGCGAGCAGCATCTGTCACAGGTGATGCAGCATCTGAGTACACAAAACTACGTTGCCGTCGCTCCGCGTGCGCCGCAGGAAAACCAACCGTGCGGTACCGACGGTTTCAACTGGGTGCAGCATCCCGAAGCGATTGCCGAGGCAGAAGAAGCGGTCGATGAGGCGATTGCGTCGGCCGAGGAGCGATTTCATGTCCATCCCGATCGAATCTTCTTGATCGGGCATGGCGAAGGAGGCTCAATGGCGTTGCGACTTGCGCTCCAGTCGCCAAGGCGATTCGCAGGTGTCGCCTCGATTGGGGGCTCCCTGCCCCGCTTTCACCAACCCTTTCGGAATATCAACCAACTTCGCCATCTCCCCTTCTTTCTTGCCTCGTCCCGAGAGTGCCGCCAGTATTCTGAAGTCGATGTCTGTCGGGACTTAAAACTCCTGCATGCTGCCGGTTGCTCGGTGGCACTTCGGCAGTACCCGGGAGCCGACGATCTCACGACCACGATGCTATCGGACATCAACGGCTGGGTGATGGATCACGTCTGTGGCCCTTAGCAACCGGTTGCCGAAGTTCTCGTGTTGAAACAGCGACCTGGATCTCGTCGTTTTTCTGGTGGCCCCTCCCGTTTTTTCCGTGAGTGAAGATCGGTTGCTGGGGATCGGTTCGCCGCGTCGAGTCGTTGTTCGCTAGCACCGGAGTCCGCATTGACGCCCCTCGGTGTCTCTTGTAGAAGCGAAATCGAGAGACCAGCGATTTCGCGCTTACAGGAAGTAAGGCCGCTGTCTCGCCTGCGCCCAGGGACTGGCCGGTGGCAAGCGATTCAAAAACAACTGAAGATGGCGAGCAAGAGGGCTCGGCAGAGTCTCCCCCTACGTCGCTTATGGGGCGCATGGTCCAATTTCGTGAATGGACCGCCGGAAGCGCTCTGCGTAAGGCGCTCGTTGGCGGCGCATTTCTCTTGCTGATCGTCGCGACCCTTGCGACTTGGCTCTACCTCGCGTCGCTTGCGGTTTCGCCCAATCTTCCGACGCTAGCCGATGCGCTCCAAGCGTATGATCAACAAGAATACGAGGTAGCTCGGCTGCTCATTGCTCAATTGACCGAGCATGGCAACATGGAGATGGATGAGTTGGGTGGCCCGTTGTTTGTGCTGGGCGTGGTGAAGGCGGCCCAGGCAGAAAACCAGTGGTCGGCCCAGCACCGACAGAGCCAATACCTGATCGCGGCCAAGTACCTTCGCGAGGCCCATGACCTTGGGTTTCCCTTAGGTCGGGAAGAAGAAGGCAACTATCTCCTCGGTCGAAGCTTGATCGAGAGTGGTGAAAATGCTGCCGGCCTGGCATCGCTTGAAGAGGCGTTGTCGCTTTCTTCCACCGGCAGCACCCGACTCCATTTGATGCTCGCCAAGGCCTACCGTCTTACCGATCCTGCGCAGGTCGAAGCCGCGATTCAACACGTAGAAACGGCCCTTGCTGATCCGAAATCCCAAGGGGCTGATCGCCGTTCCGCTCTTCTGGATCGTATTGCGATGTTGTCGGAACAGCGCCGATTCTCGGAGGCGCGGCAAGCCCTCAACGAGCTTTCGCCAAGCGACTCGGCAAGCCCGGCTGCGGAACTAGCGACGGGCAGTTTGGATCTGGCCGAGGCTAAGGACAAGCTCCGCTCCGTTGCGCCCGATTCGGAGGCCTCCCAGTTGCTTCGCGACCAAATCGCGTCCGCGGCGCGACGACTAGCGTCGATTTCAAGTTCGGACGTCTCGAGTGAGGAAGCGATGTACTTGGTAGGAGAAGCTCATGCCCTCCTGGGCGACACGGTCGCAGCAGTTCGTCAGTTTGAGCGGGTACGGAAGCAGTTTCCCTCCTCGCCTCTCGGCATTGCGGCCTCCATCGCAGAAGGCGATCTCTATCGAGCCAAGAAGCGAAATTACCAACTAGCACTCGCCGCCTACCGCCGGGCGCTGACGGCACTGGAGGAGCCCAAGGCGTATCGAAATCGTTTTCTGCCGCTCAGCCAACTCAAGAAAAATATCGTCGCCGCCCATGCCGCCTTTCTTGGGGCCGACGAATTTGAGTTGGCCGCCACATTGGTAGAGCATCTCTCCCCCACCTTCAGCCGAAGCCGACAACTCGAACTGCGTGCGGCGACCTTGAGTGAATGGGGAAGAGCATTGTTGGTCGATGCACGTCGTGGGAACGGAAACGTCGAGACGATTCATCGCTTGGCCCGGTTCCGTTTCCGCGAGGCGGGAGCAGCTTTCGAGGAGCTTGCTAGCCGCCAATTCGCAACTCCGTTTTATCCCCGTGCCGTCTGGAATAGTGCCGAGAACTACTTTCGAGGGCAAAACTACACGAATGCGATACGCCAGTTTAACGAATACCTGAAAAACGAACCGGTGAAACAAAACGCCCTGGCTCTGCTTCGGCTGGGGCAGTCGCACTTGGCACGGGATGAACCGGCTCTCGGGATCGAAGCGCTCGAAGAGTGCATTGAGCTCCATCCCTACGACGCCGCCATCTACCAGGCCCGACTCGACTGCGCCAAAGCCTACCGCAACCAAGGCGACATCCATCACGCTGAGCAACTCCTTTTAGCAAACCTTAACGGTAGTGGGCAGGCACCCAATAGCCCGGAATGGCGCGACTCCCTCTTCGAGTTGGGATATCTGCTGCACAATGCGGGCCGTCACGACGAAGCGATCGGCCGCCTTGACGAAGCCATTCAACGCTACGAAGAGGCGGACCAAGTTTGGCTTGCCATGTATCTGATCGGCGAATCGCACCGACACGAAGCGGAGAAGCCGTTGGCTGAGCTAGAAACAGCGAAGACCGTGAACGATCGTGAAAAAGGGACTGAAAAGGCTCAACACCATTTGGCCGAAGCGCTCCGCTACTACGAAAAAGTTTGGCGTGCCATTACCAGTGCGGACGAAACGAACCCACTCGATCGGGCCATGCTTCGCAACTGTTACATGCTACGTGGCTCCGTGCTTTTCGACCTAGGCCGGGTCGAAGGCTCCCCCGATCGATTCAAGGAAGCCATTGATGCCTATTCCAATGTCTCGACTTTGTATCAGAGCGAACCGTTCGTGCTGGAAACCTTCGTGCAGATTGCCAATTGCCAGCGGAGGCTCCATGAGCCAATGAAAGCTCGGATGAACATCGATCGTGCGTTGCAACTGCTCGACCAAATGCCGCCAGACGCCGACTTCCTTGCTGCGACCAATTTTAATCGATCCGAGTGGAAAAGCCTCCTAACTCAAATGCGAGACTGGTAGTTTTTCCGGATTTCGTCCACTTTTTTTTCGTTTTCCTTTTTCCTCTTTGCTAAATTTCGTCCGTGTCGAAGGGCCTGCTGCCGTCACGGAGGGTCGAACCGCCTCAATTAAAATGTCTCCTCTCGCCACCGACAATCTGGCCGAACTGATCCGAAAGAAGCACCGGATCCTGGTGCAGCTTCGTGAAATCGCGCGACGCCAAGAGGATCTCGTTGGCGAACTACAAGCGTCGAGTTTATTGCAGTTGTTAGGAGCCAAGCAACATCTGATAAGTGCTCTGCAAATGGTGGAGCGAGGTTTGAGGCCCTTTCAGGCGGAGGATCCCGAAAGCCGCCAGTGGCGCAGCGAGCAAGACCGAGCTACCTGCGCAGTCCAGTCGGAGGCATGCCGGGAATTGCTGGCTCAGGTAATGGATCTGGAAAAGCAACATGAAATGCGAATAGCCCAGCGACGTGACGAGGTGGCGAGCCAGCTCCAACAGGCTAGCGCGGCCCGAGAGGCGGTCGACGCCTACGGACAACATCGCACGCCACCCGCCCCCATGATGACGCTGGGAGCGTCCGATCCTATCGACTTAACCACGGGCCCCGGGTAACCGAAGACCAAGCCATGAGCCAACCACTAAAAAACAGGGTTTGCAGCACCACGCCGGAGGACCCTTCTCCGCCGCTCAAGCTGTTCGACGCCGAACCTAGCGAGCAGGACGAGTCGCTTGCCTCGGCGGATATCGAGTCGTTGCTTGCCGCATGGCATTCGGCAACACTCCGTTTGGAGCAAACGCATGCAACGTTGCAGAGCGAGGTAAGCCGACTGAGCGACGAACTCGAACGCAAAAATCGAGAACTCGCACAAAGAAATCGGCTGGCTGATCTGGGGGAAATGGCATCGCACGTCGCGCACGAAGTAAAAAACAACTTAGTTCCGGTTGCTCTCTACCTGAGTCTTCTTCGCCGTCGCCTAACGAACGACGGCGAAGGGCTCGACATCCTTTCCCAAGTCGAGGCAGGGTTTACCTCCCTGGATACTACCGTGAATGATCTCTTGAGCTTCGCAGCCCATCGTCAGCCACAATGGAATAACTTTCTTGTTTGCTCGCTCGTCGAGGAGGTGATCGAGTCGATCGCCCCCCAACTCGACGCGCAAGGGGTGGAAGTCGATCTCGATGTTCCGCCGAACACGCCTCTTTGGGGCGACCGCGAGATGATCCGGCGGGCGGTGCTCAATTTGGTACTCAACTCGCTCGACGCGATGCCCAACGGCGGAGAGTTGGTCATTACTTCCTACGACGGCGCCGACGCGCTGGAACTGGAGGTGGCCGACAGCGGTCCTGGAGTGACAGAGGAGCAACAGCGACGGCTTTTCGAGCCGTTTTACAGCACCAAGCAAACTGGCACGGGGCTCGGCTTAGCGATCGTTGACCAAGTTGCCCAAGCGCATGGTGGCAGCGTGACCGTCGCCAACTGCCCCGAGAGAGGCGCTGCCTTCACGATTCGTTTCCCACGCCAAGCGACCATGGGAGCCGCCGCATGACCCACCAACCATTGCCATCCCAGCCTTCCCGTCCGGTGCGACTGCTTGTCGTCGACGACCACACTCGGTCCCGTGAGTCGGTCGCGCTGGTGCTCCGTCATGCGGGCTACGAGGTCGACGCCTGTGGGAGCGCCGCCCATGCGCTGGCGCTGTTGCGGGAGGATGTCCGCGATGTGGTGATCACCGACCTGCAAATGCCCGGCATGGATGGCCTGGAGTTTATTCGAGAGATCGAACGGCTTGACTTCGCCTGCGAAGTTCTCATGATTACTGCCCACGCCAGCATTGCCACGGCAGTGGAAGCCATGCGTCATGGGGCGTTCGACTACTTGGAGAAGCCGTTTGATGCCGAACGATTGGAGCAAGCCGTTGCCAACGCGGCCGAAAGAAAACGCCTCGCGGAAATTGGCAGAGGCGACCATGGAGACCGGGAAGATTCGATGATCGGCGAAGGGGCGGCCATGCGATCGCTCCGCCAGCAAATTGCCCAAATCTCGCCAACCGACGAAACCGTCTTGATCTGCGGCGAAAGTGGGACCGGAAAAGAACTGGTCGCCCGTGCGATTCACGCGGCGAGCCAACGCTCCGAGCAGGAATTCGTCAGCCTCAACTGCCCGGTCCTTTCGGAACAACTCACGGAGAGCGAGCTATTCGGTCACCGCCGAGGTGCCTTCACGGGTGCCGATACCGATCGTGTAGGAAGGTTTGAGCTAGCCCAGGGGGGAACACTGCTGCTAGACGAGATCACCGAAATCAACCTCCATCTTCAAGCCAAGTTGCTTCGTGTGCTCCAGGAGCGGACCTTCGAACCGGTCGGCTCGAGCGAGAGCGTGAAGGCCGATGTTCGGGTGCTTGCCACCACCAATCGGAATCTGCCCGAGGAGATTACTGCCGGACGATTCCGAGAAGACCTCTATTATCGTCTTGCGGTTGTCCCGATTGAACTGCCTCCCCTTCGCCAACGAAGAGAAGATATTCCCCGGCTTGCCGAGTACTTCGTCCAATGCGCAAACGGTCGATTGGGACGTGCTCCCCGAGTGCTTGAGCCAGTGGCGATGGAGTTACTGGCGGGGCACGACTGGCCTGGGAATATCCGCGAGCTGCAAAACGTCGTCACCCGTGCTTGTATCTTGTCCGAAGAAGCTACCCTTTTCGCCGACAAAATTCGCCCTTGGCTGACTCCGAGGGCGTCGCACGAGTCGCCCGTAGCCGAGCTGCCCGCTGGTGAGATGAGTCTCGCTCAGATGGAAAGACAGATGATTCTCTCGACGCTTCGGCGGTTCGATGGCCATCGGTCGCGCACGGCCAAAGCGCTTGGCATCGGGGTGAGAACATTGAGTAGCAAACTAAGAAGTTACGGCGTTGCACCACGCGAAAAGGAATTGCAGGAAGCGTGCTAGCGGCGAAATATGCCGAAACCTTTCGGAGTTTCTTGCTGCTAGCAGATAAAAAAATCGAACCGAAGGAACCGTTTTCTTCGGAATTGACGAGCGACCAGGTAGTACCGCCAAAGAATTCAGCGATGCCGTGCCTTTGGCATGGTGCTTGCATTGTAAACGTACTCGACCCCAAGGAAGGAAAAAAACGATGTTGCCCTCCATGCTAGATTCGACGACGCTCCCGATGCTTGAGCAGGTGGTGAATTTTGCGCAGTCGCGGCATGGCGTACTCGCAGGCAACATTGCGAACATTGACACACCCGGCTACAAGACACGCGACTTATCACCGGCCAAGTTTCAAGAGAGCCTGAAAGAAGCGTTGGAACAGCGTCAGGCAGCCCCTTCACCGTATGTTTCTCCTGGCGCGCAGTCGGCTGGTGGGAAAGCAGAACGAGTAGACGCTTTTCGCGATGTCCGCGAATCGACCAAGCATGTGCTCTACCACGACGAGAGCGACGTGAGCCTCGAATCCCAAATCACAGAAATTGCCAAGAACCAAGGGATGCACAACATGGCCATTAGCCTGATGGCGTCCCAATTTCAGCTCCTGCAAGTCGCCGTTAGCGAACGGGTTTAGTCGCGCTAAGAGAATCTTTGTCCTCCCCCTCCAACCCCCTACCCTTCCTCATGTTCCGAACAATGGATATCAGCACGAGTGGCCTCGTGGCGCAGCGAATGCGTCTCAATGCCATCTCGTCCAACATTGCCAACATGTCGACAACCCGGAACGAGCTGGGCGAAGCCGAAGCGTATCGTCCGCGTTACGTGACGTTCCAGACCGACTCCGATCTTTCCACGCCTGGGGGTGGAGCGGGTGTGAGAGTTGGAAGCGTCGAACCCTCCGCCGAGGCACCCCTTATGAAATACCAGCCAGGTCATCCGGATGCCAATGACGAAGGGTACGTCGCTTATCCGAACGTCAACATGACGACCGAAATGGTCGACGCCATGCAGGCGACCCGTGCCTACGAGGCCAACATTGGAGTGATCGAGATCACCAAAGACCTTGGCCGCCAGTCGCTTCGGATTATTGCTTAGGAACCTCCCGCCACTTGCGAGCCGTCCACTCCTCCAACGAACCACCGGCCAAACGGCCCCCGTCCACCATGAATAGCATTTCCGCAATCAATGCTCTCCCTTCCTCCACGGCATTTTCGCCGACGGCTGGCGCGAAGGCACCCGGAGGCGTTTCGTTCAAAGAGATGCTGGTCGATTCCATCAAGGAAGTGAACAGCATGCAGCAGGAGGCGGACAAGGCTGTCGAGGCGATGTTTACCGGAGAGGATATCAACCCAGCCGAGGTGTTGACCGCCGTGCAAAAAGCCGATTTGGCATTCCGCCTGACAATGCAGATGCGAAACAAAGCGATGGAAGTCTACCGCGAGATACAAGACATTCGGATTTGATGGGGGGCGTTATCTGTTTCCGCGACAACACCCTTGGCTGCCGACACCCGACGACCGACGACAAACCACTGACCAACGATGAACACGATCAACACCTTATCAACGCAACTGCGCGACTTGTTTCAGTCGATGACACCTGGCGCGAGGATCACAGCAGGGCTGCTGCTGGCGGTCGTGGTCATGAGCATGGGGTTCTTGTTCCAGCAAGGGACCGCGTCGCCCGACGAATATCTCTTTGGCGGCGAACCACTGTCGATGAGCCAGCTCGGACGCATGGAGGCGGCCATTTCGGAGGCGGGGCTATCGGGCTGGGAAGTCGAGTCGAATCGGATTCGAGTGCCTCAAGGGAAAAAGGATGCCTACATCGCGGCGATCGCGAGTGGCGGCGCGCTACCCCCTGATTTTTCCTCGATCATGAACGAGGCGATCGCCAAGGCGAGTCCACTCGAAAGTCGGCACCAGTGGGAACTCCGAACCAAAGCGGCCCGAGAAGCCCAGCTCTCCCACCTCATCTCCGCCATGCCTTGGGTGGAGCAGGCGAATGTGATGTTTGAGATCGAAGAGCGACGCGGATTCGGCCGAAAGAACCAAGCGTCGGCCAGTATCTTTGTTGTCCCACGCAACAACGAATCGCTCAGTGAAAACCGTGTTCGCAACCTCCAGGTGTTTGTCGCAGGAACCATGACGAGCCTCTCCCCGGCCGGCGTGAATGTTACGAGTGGGGGCGAAGACAGCTACGACGCGGACCAGATCGTGATGGACGATCCCTTCCTACTTGCTCGCGAAAAACTTCAGCAAAGCTACCGCCAAAGAATTTTGCGAGGCCTCAACTACATTCCGGGAATTCGGGTCGAGGTGAGCGGAACGGTGGACAATACCCAACAAAGCAAGACTTTTGAGTCGACGCCCGGCGAACCGAAGGAGATCAGTTCCACCTCCGACATTGAGGAGGCGGAATCAGGCCTCTCCGCAACGGGCGGACGACCAGGCCAGATTGCCAATAGTGCCAATGGCCCCGGAAGAAACGATTCGCTGGCACGCGAAAACCGAACAAAGACTCGACGAGAGACGACCAGCAGCAACAGCATGGTTGGCGAGTCGAGAACCGAAGAAATTCGAACGGGATTCCAAATCAAGGAAATGTATGCGTCGGTCAATGTACCTCGTGATTACATCGTGAAGGTTTGGCAACAAAGAAATCCTGACGCGGCGAGAGAGGATCAGACGCAGGCGGCCATGGATACGCTCGAGAGCGAGGTCCGTTCGGACGTGGAGAACTTCGTGGAAAACATCCTCCCGCGGCTTTCCCTCGGAGAGGACGAGTTCAACCAAGTCAAGGTGGTCTTTTTCGATACCCTCGAGCGCGATCCCCTCCCGGAGCCCTCCATGACGGACAACGCCATGGTATGGGCAGGGCAATACTGGGGCACGCTTTCCATGATTGGCCTCGCGATGTTTAGCCTGCTGATGCTGCGATCGGTCGTCCGCTCAGACGGTAAGGGAGATACCTCCCCGAGTAGCATGGCGATTGAGCTGGAAACAACCAATCTTGACGCGAGCGAATCGGGAGACGAGGAGACGGATCTCGAGTCGACCCGTCCGAAGCTACGCCTCAAAAAGGGCGACTCGCTCAAAGAAGATTTGAGCGAGATGGTCCTCGATAATCCGGAGGCGGCGGCAGCGATCCTCCGCACCTGGATCGGAAACGCCGGGTAAAATCCACCAACTCTTAACTCTTAACTCCTAACCACTAACCACCAACCCCTAGCCCTATGCCGACTTCCCCTACCAACCTTCGAAAAGCTGCGGTATTGATTCGTAGCCTCGACGCCCATTCGGCAGCGGTACTCCTTGCGCAGCTTTCCGATGCCGAAGCGAAATCGGTTAAGTTAGCGATGAGAGACTTGGGGGCGATGGATCCGCAGGAGCAATCCGCTATCCGTGATCATCTGGGGGCTACGGCTGGCTCGGCGATCGGCGGGAGCTTTTCCTCGGTTCATGCTGCTGGACGATCGAGCCGAAGCCCCTCGATGGCTCTCGACGATGGGGGCGTGGAATTGGAGCTGTCAGCGGACTACGAGCACGAATCGGCGAGTGAGTCGCCTTCGATTCAGGGAGTGGATCGCGACGTTGATCACGACCGGGAAGCACCGTTTGCATGGCTGGAAGGGGGCGATTTGCCCTCGCTTGCGGCCATGCTCGAACGAGAACACTTGTCGACGGTCGCGGTGGTGCTGTCGTACCTGGCCCCGAAGCAGGCGAGCCAATTGTTGACGTTGCTCCCGTTTGGTCGTCGCGCCGCCGCGCTCGAACGGTTGGCCGATTTGGGCGAGTCGGATCGTGCGAGCCTCGAAGTCATCGAGAAGGGGCTTGCGAAATGGATTGCCGAGAGAAAGATCGAACAACAGCGTAAAGCGAATCGGCTTAGCTCCGTCAAAGCGATTCTTCAGCACTCCACGCAAGCGGCATCCCAAACTCTCCTTGCCGAGATTGCGGGCCATGACCAAGAGTTGGCGAAGCGATTAGGGGCAGGTCGCTCCGCGTCTCCCCCGCCCCGCGCTGGATCCAATCCCCTGCCCCGCTCAGTATCGAATGATTCGACATCGAATCATTCGACCATCGCAGCGCAGGCTGCCTCGCTGACCGGAGTCCCTGCGCCCCGTCGTGAAATGCATCCTACGAGGGATTCCCAATCGGCCTCTGGAGGCGTCTCCGGTGCCGAGGAGGGGACCGATCGTAAGAAAGAGGCCGCTCCTCGATCGGTGTCGATGCCGCAGTTCGAATTTTCCCGGCTCACGTCGTTTGGGCGGAAAGAAATCGCGTTGTTGTTCCAACAGAGTCAAGCGGAGTGCGTCGTCCTTGCACTGGCAGGCGCTACCGAGGAGGTCACCGCCCACGTGGAACGTCAATTACCGAGGAACATTTCGAAGGAACTTCGCCGGCGGATGCACAACTTACCGGCCATTCGACTTTCCGACGTGACCGCAGCCCAAAAGCAGATCGGCCATGTTGCCGCGCGACTCATTGCCTCGGGGCGACTTTCGGTGGGGCTCGCAGCTCCGAACCGTTCCGCAACTCCGATGCCCGCCCACTCCTAAAGGTTTCGACTTTTGGCCACGATTATCAAACGCGACGCCCTAACAGAGCAGCCTTCGGGTCGTTCGGTTCGACCGGTTTCCTTCAACTTTGAGGAGATGGCCGGCCGTGCCGATGAGTACCTAGCGAGTGTCCGCAAAGAAGCGGCCAAGATTGTCCAGCAGGCTCACGGTGAAGCGGAGCAGGTCCGTCGCAAGGCAGAATTAGCGGGTCGTTCCGTTGCCGAGCAGGCGATCGAGCGACTTCTCGATGAAAAGATCGCTCAGCAAATGAAGACGTTGCGCCCCGCGATCCAGTCGGTCGCGCAGCAGCTCTCCGACGCGCGGGGGCAATGGTTAGAGGAGTGGGAAATCGCGGCTGTCCATCTCGCATCGCGCATGGCCGAGCGAATTTTGCGCCGGGAGCTGGCCAACGACCCGCAGGTGCCGCTCGAGTTGATTCGAGAGGCGCTTGAGTTGTCGGCCGGAGCGGCGGAAATCACGGTCCGGATGAATGCCCACGATTTCAAGCATTTGCGAGACGAGGCAAGTGAGATCGCTGCGAGTCTCAAAGAACTTGCGCCGGCCAAAATTATCGCGGACGAGACGGTCTCGCCGGGCGGGTGTCGAGTGACGACGGAATTTGGCGAAATCGATCAGCGAATAGAATCGCAACTGGCTCGATTGGAACAAGAGCTCCTAGGGTAACCATGCGACACTACGAAGAAACACTGAAACAGGCGCTACCGACCAGCTTGACGGGGAGTGTCGTCGAGATCATCGGCTCCACGGCCGCTGTGGCCGATTTTCCCGCGCCGGTGGGGGCTGTCGTGGAAATCGATCGGGCCTCGGGGGGAACGGTCCGAGGCGAGGTGATCGGTTTTCGCGATCGCTGGACGCTCGTTTTTCCGTATCAAAGTTTAGCTGGGATTCGGCGAGGGGGTCGAGTGAAGTTAGTCCGAACGGTCCGACAGCTTCGCGTCGGCGATGGATTGCTGGGCCGAGTGATCGACGCTCATGGTCGCTGTGTCGATGGCCGGCCGCAACCGATGCTCAATCAGCGATGCCGACTCGACCGAGAGCCACCCCTCGCCTCGGAAAGGCCTCGCATCGTCGAGCCTTTCGCAACCGGAGTCCGATCGATCGACGGGTTGCTCCGTTGCGGACGAGGGCAACGGCTTGGGATTTTTGCCGGGGCGGGTGTTGGCAAAAGCGTGCTGTTAGGAATGATGAGCCGCTATACCGAGGCCGACGTCAACATCATTGCACTGGTTGGCGAGAGAGGCCGTGAGCTGAACGACTTCATCGAACGCGATCTGGGCCGAGCCGGGCTGGCCAAAAGCGTTGTCGTGGTCTCGACAAGCAATGAGCCCGCGCTCCAGCGAGTGAAAGCGGCCTACACCGCCACGACGGTTGCTGAATACTTTCGCGATCAAGGGAAGAATGTGCTTCTCATGGTCGATTCGGTAACGCGATTTGCCATGGCGCTCCGAGAGATCGGATTGGCGACCGGCGAACCCCCCGCCACCCGAGGTTATCCACCATCGGTCTTTGCGACGCTTCCTCAGTTGGTGGAACGCGCCGGGACCACGGCCAAGGGAAGCATTACGGCGTTTTACTCCGTGTTGGTCGAAGGCGACGATCCGAATGAGCCGGTGGCCGATACGATGCGAGGACTGCTCGACGGGCACCTCTGGCTCTCCCGAAAATTGGCATCGGCGGGACACTTCCCGGCGATCGACTTGCTGGAAAGCATTAGCCGACTCATGTCCGACATTACGCCACCCGAAGAACTTGCCGCAGCACAAACGATTCGATCCCTGCTCGCCACCTACCGTGAGCATGAAGACATGATCACCATTGGTGCCTACCGCAAGGGGTCGAATCGAAAGGTCGACACGGCCATCGATATGCAGGAAGGGATATCGCGATTCCTTCAGCAACAAGTCTCCGAACGGAGTTCGCTGGCGGAGACGACCCAGCGGCTTCTTGCCTTGGGTGCCGAATGCCGCGTACGCCTCGAATCTACCCCGCCAGTTCCCGTCCCGACGGCAGCGCCGACAGCAGCGCCGATTGGAGCACCGATCGCAGCGCCGCCCGTTGCGCCGGCGGCGGTTTGAATAGGCGACAGGCTCCGATGCCAACAGGGACGAAAGTGACTAGTGAATGCCCCGTTACCAATTTCAACTCGAATCGCTTCAGGAACTTCGTGAAGCCGACCGCACCAAACACCGCGAGCGGCTCGCTGTGGTTTTGCAGGCCCAAGATCGGCTGGCCGAGCAGACTGAGGCGGTGATGAAGGAACTAAGGGAATTGACCTCCAGCCAACGTGTTGCTTTGCGAAGTGGGAACCTCGACGTGAACAACCTGGTGGAATGTCAGCGGTACGAATTCGTCCTCAAATCCCAGGAAAAAACACTTCGCCAGCAGGCGGCAACGCTCGAAGAGGAAGCCGTTCGCCGGCGCGATGCCCTGGCCGAGGCAGAAAAACAGGTGCGCGTTTTGGAGAAATTAGACGAACGACGACGAGAAGAATTTCAGCAGGCCGAGGCACGTAAGGAAGAAAACAGGCTGAACGAAGTCGCTGCCCAACGACACCTGCGCCAAATCGCCAGGCAATCGCCCTAGTGCTTTGCCAGCGAGTACCCCCGTTCTAAGAGTTGTCAAAGCACTCCTACGAAGACGAGTCAGATAAGCTGATGCGAATGATTTTTTCACTGATCGGATACGTGTCGACCGGCACGGTGCTGGCGCTATTGATCGGCGTCGGGTACTTGTGGCAATCCGACGTGTTGTCCGACGACAAGATGTTTCGAATGGCGGCGGTCTTTCACGACGTCGATTGGGATGCGATCACGGCTGAGCAAAGTCCAGCCGAACAAAAGATACCGACGGAAGAGATTTCGATCAATGAAGTCGATCGGATGCGAGAAGTCAAGCTTCGCAACTACGAGGTGAAGCAGAATGCGCTAAAGATGGCCCGGGAGGAATTTGACTACAGTTTTCGTCAGATCAGTGAGGCGACGGCACGATTCGACAAGCATGCCAAAGAAATAGAAAACCGACTCCAACAGCAAGGCGAGCTTTCAACCAAGGAAAACATGACCGCTGTCGTGAATCATTTGCAGGTAATCAAACCGAAGGAAGCGAAAGAGTTGCTCTTCATGTTCTTGGAGGAACAGGGAGGAGAGAAAGACGTGATCCTCCTCCTCAAAGCAATGCAGAATAGCAAGCGGAAAAAAGTGTTGCAGCAATTCAAGACTCCTGACGAATTGGAAAAACTTCACCGAATCCAGCGGCTCATGCTTGCCGGGTACCCCGAGAAGCAAGTGATCGACGCCATGCTAGAACAAGTGCGACTTCCCAATGGTGAACCTTAACGCGATAGCGTTTGGCCACCTCTGCCGATGAAATTTCCAACCGCCCGACAGTTTCCACCTCATCCATCATCCAAACCGAACCATGTCGCAAGCCATTTCCAACCACGTGCTTTCTTTTCTTCCTGCCACGGGAAAGGGGGGAGTCGATCCAGAAACAAGAGGACCTGCGTTCGACCAGCAGCTCCTTCGCATTGCCTCTCAATCCCCGTTAGCGGGCGACGAAACGTTATCACTGAGTCGCCCAGCAACGGCGCGGCGCGATGATCCGATTGGTTCCCGTAGCGATGACGCGGGTCGTCAAGACAACCGCGAGAGTTTTACCAGTCGGCCTGCTCTCGCCGAACGGCGTCCGGCAGATGGACGGGCGGAGGAAGCCTCACCGGAAATAGGCGACAGCGTTGAAGTTTCGGAGTCTGCCGAAGTGGCGGCAGAGGAAAAGAATCCATCCGAAGGCGACCTCGAATCGGAATCGACCTTGGCGGAGTCGGACGCGGTGGTCGTTGCTCAGGTGCCTAGCGAAGTCGCGACCGAGCCGGACCCGTCGGTAGAGAGTGGCGACGAGGAAGCGGTCGCGGGGGGAGTGCTTCCGACGCCAGGGGACGCGGAAGAAAAATCGGCCGGCCTGGATCCCGAATTGCAAGGGAATCCCGCGATTTCAGTCGAAGAGACTTTGTCTGAAGGAACAACGAAAACAGTCTCCGCCGGGGCAACAACCCCTGGCGAGGCATCGTCGGTCGAAATCAACGACTCCGAGGTGACGCAGGAAGTCGCCCAGAAGGGACCCGCGAGCGTTGCCTCCCCAACGAACGATGGAGAGTCGAAAGGGACGAGCGAACCAACGGGAGACCCTTCCGCGGAACTCGCCTCACAATCCGAGGAGGTCCGTACAGGCAGTGGTGGTGGGGAGGGCGAAAGCAACGATCGCCAGGAGCGACGCCAGGAAGTTATCGCGGATCCAAAAAGCAACTTCTCCCAGTCTTTCAAAGGGTCCAGCGAGTCGCTAGCTCCCGTCTCCCCCTCGAGTGTCGAAGTCTCAACCGACGCATCCGTAACACGGGGTGCCGAGCCGCAACCAGCCTCTCCCGATTCCTCCGCCACGGCTCCGACGGGCAGCACGTTCTTGCTGCAACGGCCAATCGCTGAGTTATCGGGGGCGACAAGCCTCCAGGAGCCTTCGCCTGTTGGCCCGCGCGTTGATGCCAGCCGGTTTGTGAATCGGGTCGCCAGGGCGTTCCAGGCTGCGGACCAGCGGGGCGGATCGGTTCAGCTCCGGTTGAGTCCTCCGGAGTTGGGCGCGATGCGAATCGAATTGAGCCTCCAGCAGGGCGTCCTGACGGCCAAAGTGGAAACAGAGTCTGCCGCTTCAAAGAGTCTGCTACTCGACAATCTTCCGGCACTTCGGGAGCGGCTCGCAGCGCAAGAAATTCGTGTCGACAAGTTTGAAGTCGACGTTCGAGAACAGGGATCCGAAAGTGAGCCCGATTGGGGCGCCCAACAGCGGCAGGACGAGGAAAGGCTCCATCAGGAACAGCAGAGGGGGGGGAAGGAACAGGATCGTGGCCTGCAGCAATCGGGGGACACCGAACAGGAGTCAGGGGGACCGGTGGCCAGCTCTTTACCGGATGGAAGATTGAATGTGGTGGCGTGATGGTTTCGACAAGACGTTTTTGATGAGTCGTCTCCGACGAGGCGTAGCTCGTTGGCTATTTCCTAGGAATCTTTCCTTTCCCCTTCCAACCCGAAACATTTCCTAAAACGGATAACCTACTATGAGCCAAATTGCAGCTGCGGCCAACTCGCCCACGGCAGACCAACCGTTCGGCTCTGCCAGTGCGTTGAACGACCTGGATCTCAATTCCTTCCTTGAATTGATGATCGCGGAACTACAGAACCAGGACCCGCTCAATCCGCTGGACAATGCCCAACTGCTACAACAGATCAGCCAAATTCGTGAAGTCGGCGCGACTGAACAACTCACGCAAACGCTCGGCTCGGTGCTGCTCGGGCAGAATATTGCTAGCGCGACGAACCTTATCGGAGCGCAAGTGACGGCCCTCACCGACGACGGGGAGCGAGTGAGCGGGCCGGTTCGTCGTGTGACGATTGATGGCGGGCAACCGAGGATTGACCTGGCGGTCGGTCCGCTGGCGGCGGCGGGCACCGAGGAAGGAGACATCGAAGAGGGAGCCTACGTCTACCAAGTCGTATGGAACGGCACCGACGGGCAGGAGTTTAGCTTCGACGTAGCTACCAATACGGCGAACCTCTCTGACTTTAATGGCACAATCCAACTCCGAAATCTTCCCGAGACCGATGGCGAGAAACGCATTTACCGGACCGATGCGACGGGCGAGGGAGATCGGCAACTGGTCGCCACGCTTCCGAACGGTACGACTACCAGCTTTATCGACTCGGTGGCCAACAGTCGCCGGCAAGCAACGCTCACGACGACGCCCCAGCAACTGGGCGTTGCTCGGCGCGTGACGGTGAACCTCAGCAACATCGCCCAAATCGAACCCCCACCGAATTGATCGAATTGAAAGAGGAACGACGAGTTAGCAATGCCCCGAGGTGACATCTGATCTGCAAGGATCATGGAATCTTCGCGACAAAGCAGGGACACGACAGCGCCCCCTCCCCTCGTTCATTCAACGACTTCGCACTAATAACATCCATCGCAAAAGGAACATATCATGGGTCTTCTATCGGCATTGACGACAGCCCTGACGGGGTTACAGGCAGCAGAGACCTCCATTGACGTGGTCGGTAACAACGTTGCCAACTCGAACACGATCGGATTCAAGGAATCGGGGACGATCTTCGCGACCCAATTTCTTCAGACGCAGTCGATCGGCTCGGCACCTTCTGCATCGCGCGGGGGTACGAATCCCAGGCAGACGGGGCTCGGCGTGAGGGTAGCTGCAATCTCGACCGACTTTAGTCAGGGAACGATTGAGATTAGCTCCAACCCCCTCGATGTGGCGATCCAGGGCGATGGCTTTTTGATCGTTCAAGGACAGCAAGGGGGAAGCTTCTACACCAGAAATGGCCAGCTGAACCTTAATTCCAATAACGAAGTGGTCACCACCACCGGACAGCGAGTTTTGGGCTACGGAATCGACGACAATTTTGCGATCAATTCTAGTCAACTTGTCCCCCTTAGCATTCCGCTAGGCGAAGAGCGTGTTGCTCAGGCAACGCGCACCGCGACGCTGGCAGGCGTTCTCAATCCGGCCGTCGATGTGGGGGCGACGCCAGGAATCACCACTTCCGCGACGCTTGGATCCAGTTCCATTGAGTTTCCCGACGATGCGGACCTGGGGGTCGACGACTTGCTGGAGCTCTCTCCACCCTCGCTCGACGCGGGCATCGCGACAGCCTTCACAACGGCGGGTACCGGCAATCCGCCAGCCGGTGTCTATCAGTATCGTGTGACATTTGTCGACGAATTCGGAAGCGAGGGGGCACCAACGGTCGCCTTTCCGATCGACAGCACCACCGCGGGCGACGGACCGATCACCCTCAACTCGCTGCCTGTTGCCAATGGGACAACGTTCACCGATCGGCGAATCTACCGCACCGAAGCGGGAGGCTCCACGTTCTTTGCGGTCGGGTCGATCGGCGATGCGACAACCACCACGTTTGTAGATGGTACCGACGACGCGACGCTCATCACCGGTACGGCGCTCGACACGACGACCGTCGACCCGGGGACCTACAGCTACCGCGTCACGTTCTACGATTCAACGAACGACGTGGAAACTCGCCCGACCAGGGAAATTCAGTCGGTGTCGGTATCGGAGGTAGGTCGGCGAGTACGACTGAATCTCTCCGAAATTGATCCCCCGGCTGACGGCAACTTCACGGTCGCACGTATCTACCGAAACATCGCCGGACAATCGGAGAACTTCCGCCTGATCGAGGGAATTACCATCCCCGCCGATCCAGCGGCTGCTAACTGGAGCTACATCGATTCGTCCAGCAATGCCTCCATCGAATCCAATCAAGAAGTTGATCTGGATGGTCCCAAAGCAACATCGGGGACCTTACTTCAAGATGTCTTGATTCGCGATGGGAATACCTCCCGCAATCTTTTCTGGGCACAAGGCGCGACCACGTTTGAAGACGCCACGCTCACCTTCCAGGGGACGAAGGGAGGCTCCAATCTGGATACCCAATCGTTCGACATTTCCGGGAATTCTACCGTCCAAGACCTGCTCGACTTCATGGCCGATGCGCTTGGAATCCACGAAGAGTCGGTCATTCCGGATCAACCTCTCCCACCAGGAGCGGGGAGCGTGACGATCAATCCCGAAACGGGCCAGATTAGCGTGACCAGTAATCTGGGCGATCAGAACGAGCTCGATGTAAGCCTGACGGCTTTCCAGTTGAGACCCGTCGGTTCGAGCTCCACCTCTTCGCTCAGCTTGCCCTTTTCCCAGACGCAATCATCCGATGGGCCTGGCACCAACAGCGAATTCATTGTCTACGACAGCCTTGGAATCCCGATAAATGTGCGAGTGACCACCGTTCTGGAAAGTCGGGATGGGAACTCAACGACCTACCGGTGGTTTGCCAATAGTGGCAACAACGAACCTGGCATCGATGGCAACGTTACCACCGTCGTCGGCGATGGGGTTTTGGTGTTCGATCAACTCGGTAATCTACTCGAGGGCCCCGACGCCCGGATTAGCGTCCAGCGCAATGACACCGCCTCGGTTTCTCCGCTCCAGATAACGCTCAACTTTGGAGAGGTCCGAAGTTTGGCGGAGACCGACGCCCTGGGAAATCCGACCAGTAGTCTCAACGTGACTCGACAGGATGGTTTTCCGCCGGGCGTATTGACCGACTTCATTGTTACTGAAAGTGGAAATATTCAGGGGCAGTTTTCCAATGGCACCCAACGCAATCTGGGCCAAATTGTGATGGCCCGGTTCGCCAACACTGGTGGTTTGCAGCAGGTCGGAGACAGCCAGTACAACATCGGCGTTAATTCGGGGGATCCCATCTTTGGCCTGCCGGGCGAGAATGGCATCGGCACGCTCACGGCCGGTGCCGTGGAACTCTCCAACACGGATATCGGGCAGAACCTCATCGAATTGATCCTCGCATCGACGCAGTACCGGGGCGGGGCGAGAGTGATTTCCGCGGCCCAGGAACTGCTGGACGAGCTGCTGGCTTTGCGGCGATAGAGAGCGAATTAAACGGCTGGTAGCCCATTCATAAGCTACGGTAGTCCAGACCCACCCGGCCCGACTATCGCCGGTTGTGCGGAGTACAACGGTTAAATGGAAGAGACGACATGATCCAGCTCACACGACTCAACGGCGAACCGTTTGTGCTCAACGCAGAGATGATCAAATACGTCGAAGCCCTTCCCGATACCTACATCACCCTCAGCACGGGCGACCGAGTGGTCGTAACCGAAACTCCCGAAAAGGTGATCCACCTCACCGTGGAATACCACCAGCATAAGCAGCTGCTTCCGTCGACGGTCGCGGCCCGTTAAGCACCCTTAGAAATAACTGCCATGGATATTGCAACTGTCATCGGAGTCGTTCTTGCCCTCGGGCTGATCGTCGGTGCCATCCTTATCGGGGGCGGAACGATTGGCGCGTTTATCGATTACCCTTCGATCATGGTCGTGTTTGGTGGATCGATTGCCGCGGCACTCATTTGCTTTCCGCTCTCGAATTTCCTGGGTGTCTTTAGCATCGCGATGAAGTGTTTGTTTCGAAAGATCGATTCGATCAGCGATGTCATCACGCAGCTCGTCAGCCTCGCAGAGGTGGCTCGACGCGACGGACTCCTGGCCCTCGAAAGTAAAATCGCCGAGATCGACAATCCCTTTGCCGCCCTCGGCGTGCAAATGGCCGTCGATGGGACTCGCCCCGAAGTGATGGAAGATATCCTCCGCACGGAGCTCGACGCTGTCGCTACCCGGCACCGCGACGGCAAAGCGCTCTTCGACTGCATGGGCCGGTTTGCTCCCGCGTTTGGAATGATCGGCACCCTCATGGGATTGGTCATCATGCTGGGAGACATGAGCGATCCCTCAAAAATTGGTGCGGGCATGGCCGTTGCGCTATTGACGACCATGTACGGTGCGATTGCCTCGAATGTCGTTTTTCTGCCTTTTGCGGAGAAACTCGGTTTCACCAACCGCCAGGAGCTCTTGGTCATGGAAATCGTGGTCCGGGGCATCATGGCGATCCAGTCGGGTGAAAACCCACGGGTGATCGAGCAAAAGCTCAATACCTTCGTGCCACCCAAGCTACGAATAAGTGAAGATGCCGCTTAGCGGAAGAGATGACGAACCCCTAACTTTTTTCCCCTCACCCCTTGGCTTCTCCCGTGGCCATTGAAGAAGAACCTGTTCCTGGCATCCCTGAGTGGGTGGTCACGTTCGGCGACATGATGTCGCTGCTCTTGACCTTCTTCATCATGCTCGTTTCGATGAGCGAGATCAAAGAGGAAGAAAAGTATCGGGCGATGCTCGAATCGATGCGTCGGCAGTTTGGGCATGAAGCCTCCATGGCGTCGGTCCTTCCGGGCGAGATGGCTCAGGCGAATTCTGCCTTGTCGTCGATTGCTCCGAGCCAAGCGCGAGCCCTTCGGAAGAATCTGATGAAGGGGGGCAACCAAGTCAAATCGGTCACGGGCGAGCACTCGCGAGTGCAAAACATCCGCCAAGGCCGGAATTCGACCAATGGTGGCGTTATTTTCTTTGGCGAAGATTCCAGCGAACTGACCGCCCAAAACGAGATGGACCTCCTCCTCATTGCCCAACAACTGGCTGGAAAACCACAAAAGATTGAGGTTCGCGGACATGCTTCCCGGAAGCCGGTCGATCCCCACCTTGGGTTCAGCGACCACTGGGCCCTCGCCTTTCAGCGGGGCCACGTTGTGATGCAGTTCTTGATTACCCAGGGCATCTCCCCGGAACGGATCCGCCTCGGGTCGGCCGGTGCCTTTGAGCCGGTCGACACAGGGCTCGACCCCGAGGAGCGAAAACGAAACGCTCGCGTCGAGATTCTGATGTGGGATGAAAGGGTTACCTCGCCGTAGCCTGCTTCCGGCCCCTCTTCCAGACGAAGATTGGCCGGGCGTACAGGGGGAGAGTTTTTTGTAATTCACCCGCGCAAGCGTCAAAATAGGAACTATGTTTAAGTAGCTTTCGTTCCCTTACCCAAGTCCCCCTTCCGACCCATGGCAGACTCCAACTCCGAACCGACGACCGACGAGGAGGAAGCTCCCGTCAAGAAACCTTCGGCCATCATGGGGCTGGTCAAAGCGATCGCCTTTATCTCGGTGGTGGTGCTGGTGGAAGTGGTAGCCGCTTCGATGATCCTTCCCTCCGCCCAAGACGCCGAATCGACGGCCCGCCAACTCGGCGCGGCGGAGAAAGGCGAGAAATTCGCTGAGGACGATTCGGAATCCAACGAAAACGCGAGCAGCGCACCGGATGAAGAAACCATGGAGGTGGACCTCGGTCAGTACAATGTCACACGCTACAATCCCGCCTCCGATAAGACGCTGATTGTCGACTTCGAGCTCTTTGGCGTCGTGCTAGCAGACGAAGGGGCCGATTTCACGAAACAATTTGAGGCCAACAAGGTCCGCTTGCGGGAACAAGTCATTATGACACTGGGGGCTGCCGAAGCGACCGATCTAAGCGACGCAAATTTGGGGTTGCTGAAACGTCGCATATTGGAGAAAAGCAATCGGGCATTGGGCCGGCCATTGGTACGAGAGGTGCTCTTCAGCAAGTTCAATTTTGCTGAGCGGTAGACCGGCCCGGGCGTTAGGAAAGGCTCCGACGTAGGAGGGGCACCGCCTGCCTAGTGAACGAACGGATTGGAAAGGATTCCCATGGGCGACGAGCAAATCGGGCAAGACGAAATCGAAAAACTACTGCATGGCGCTCAACAAGCGGCCGGCGATGCAGAGGATGCCCCTTCGCTGCCGGAGTCGGACTCTCCATCTGCGGGAGATACGTTAGACGTCGCCATGGATCAAAGCGATATCGAAGCGCTCCTGGCCGGCGGCCCTGCTGCGGCCACCTCGGACAATCCGGCGGCCGCGTCCAACGAACCTGCGGGCGGTGCGTCGCCGGTAGCTCCCAGCGTCACCGATTCCGTATCGCAAACGGATCTCGAACTGCTACTGAGCCAAGCCGAGGCGGCGATTGCGTCGATCGACGAGCCAACGGAGCTTCCGCCAGGAGTGGCTCCTTTTGCCTTCAACGATTTCGGAGGCACCCCGGCCTCGACCGAATCGGCCACGCTCGAACTGGTGCGAGATGTCCAGCTCGACTTGAAGATCGAACTCGGTCGTACCCACATGCACCTCGAAGACGTTCTCCACCTCCGCCGTGGTGCCGTGGTACCACTCGATAAGCTAGCAGGAGATCCGGTCGACGTCTTTGTCAACGGACGAATGATCGCCCGGGGCGAAATTCTTGTCTTGAACGACAACTTCTGCATTCGCATCACGGAGCTCATCGTTGGCGACAGCGCCTGCGCTTAGCCAATTGGCGATTCGCTCCCGTGAATCGAAGGCGTTGCCTTGTCGCGACGCCTGCTCGCACGAAGTTGCTTGGGTGCAGGAACGGGCTCGTTTTTAGGCTGCAGCTGCTAGCTCGGGCTTGCTGGCATGAAAATTGATTCTTAGAAGGAGCCCGTAACCGTTCACGGGAAAAAGTAGTAACCACGAATCGAACGAATCCGACGAATAACGGCCACGGGGCCCCGTTCCTGCAGCCAAGTTGCTTTGATAGCACCAACCGCTCTAGCCGAACTCCAGTGCTTTTCCTATAAGTCGCACCTGCTCATCCTGCCCCTTCGCGCTAGGTGTGACTCATTTCATGCGGACTCTTGCTGTTACCTTTGTCCTGCTGTTCGGCAGCGTTGCCTTCGGCACGCCCGTACGAGGGGAGGGCGTCGAATCGCTCCCTGCTCGCGGCCCGTCGGCTCATGCCTCCGTCGATGAATCGTCGGCTTATTCCCGCCCAAAGAAGCCGCCCGAATTCATGGCCCGCGCCCAATCGCCCGAGGCGACTTCGGTCAGCCCTCCTCGCTTGCGACTGAGCCGTTCCAAGAAGGAGACAGCCAATGGCGAGCCACGCCCCTCCGGCCGTCGAAGCGAAGAGCTCTTTTCCGGGCTCACCGACAGCTCCACCACCACGGCGATCGCGGCGCTCGCTTTTGTCGTGGGCTTGTTTTTGTTATTCACCTGGGTCGTAAAGCGAGGCATGCCACGGTCGTCTCGCCTCTTGCCGTCCGAGGCCGTTCGTATGCTCGGTCGCGTCCCGCTGGCGGCTCGCCAATTCGGGCACTTGTTGCAAGTCGGCAATAAAATTGTGTTGCTATCGGTAACCCCTAACGGAATCGAAAAAATTGCGGAGATTGACGAGCCGCAAGAAGTTGGTCGATTGCTGGAGGTCTGTGGCGATGGCAATCGAGGCAGTAGTCAAAAGGAATTTGACGCCGTCTTCGGGAAGTTTGCGAAAGAGCCGACAGAAAAAGGATTCCTCGGCGGCGACCCCCATGCCTTCTTGGGAGGAAGCCGGCATGCGTAGCCTCTTGGTGCTATTAACGACGCTGTTCTTCCTTTCGGGAAATGCCGTCGCACAAGAAGCGGTTACCGGATCGTCGCTCTTCGAGCAGGTCGGGGGACCGACCGACTGGGCGAGCCCCGAGCGGCTCAGTTCGACGCTGCAAGTCATGCTGATGCTCACCATCATGAGCCTTGCCCCCGCGATACTTCTGATGACTACCAGCTTCGTGCGCATCGTCGTGGTGCTCGGCCTGTTGCGGCAAGCCCTCGGCACGCAACAGTTGCCTCCCAGCCAAGTCATCACGTCGATCGCCCTGTTTGTCACGCTCCTGCTAATGGCACCGGTCTGGAACGCCAGCTATACCAACGGCATTGAGCCCTACACCAGCGGCCAGATTGGACTCGACGAGGCGTTTACCGAAAGCGTCGCCCCGGTTCGACGTTTCATGGCCCAGCAAATCGAACGAACCGACAACCACGCCGACGTGGAGCTCTTTCTCAGCTACATGCCGAACGAACTCGATCCTGAGACGGGGGAACTCCCTGACAACTACGTCTACTACGATGCTGCGGAGGGCGACCGTGAAGTGCCTCTCCAAGCACTTCTGCCGGCGTTCATGCTCAGTGAACTGAAGACCGCCTTCTTGATCGGATTTCAGATTTACCTGCCGTTTGTGATTCTCGACGTGGTGGTCGCCAGTATCACGATTTCGATGGGCATGCTCATGCTTCCGCCGGTCCTCATTTCGCTCCCTTTCAAGCTGCTACTCTTCGTTCTGGTGGATGGATGGCGATTGGTCATTCAGATGTTGCTCGAGAGTTTTCAAATCTACATGTAATCCCCCAAGTCCGTTGGTGTCGCCGTTGCCACGGACCATGGACAAAACCTCGGCCCTCACAGCCATTTGCCGTTTGCTTTCGTATGAATCCCCAAGACGCCATCGATCTGAGCCGTGAAGCGATGATTATCGCCATGTTTATCGCGGCGCCAGTGCTGCTGGCCGGTATGTTTGTCGGCCTGCTGATTGGGCTCCTGCAAGCGCTCACACAGATCCAAGAGCAAACCGTTGCCTTCGTCCCCAAGCTCGCCGCGATGGTGCTGGTCATGGCATGGACCTTCCCTTGGCTCCTCAACCGCCTCACCGAGTACTGTCAGAATTTGTTCACCGACATCCCCCGCTACTTGTAGGGGTTGCTAGCTATCGGCCGTCGGCAACAAGCAAGATTCTAGCCGACAGCCTTCCTCCGAAAGCCAATCGCCATGGAATGGCTCGAATCGATGTTGCTGACGAAGGCGGCGATCTTTACGCTGATCCTTGGGCGTATCGGCGCGTTGTTCGCTACCGCGCCAATTTTCAGGCTCCAAACCGTACCCACCCAAGTTCGTGCATTGCTGGCCATCGCCGTTTCGATGCTCGTGATGCCGCTTTACGCCGACCTTAGCTACGTCAGTCCGTGGAATCTCTTCGCGTTTGGCGGCCTCCTGGTCAACGAGATACTCGTTGGCTTGCTGCTCGGGCTTGGGATGCAAATCCTCTTCAGCGGAATCCAGGTGGCGGGGCAAGTGGTTAGCCAACTGAGTGGCATGTCCCTTGCCGAAGTATCGAATCCAACCTTTGAAGGAGGTTCGTCCGTCTTTGCGGAGCTGTTCAACTTCGTCACGCTGGCTGTTTTTGTCGCCCTCGGAGGGCATCGCATGGTGATGGGAGCGCTCCTGGACACCTTCCAATGGGCGCCTCCCGGGCGGTGCCTGCTGGGCGAGAGCTATGCGGAGGTGCTCGTTGGCATCCTTCAGCAGAGCTTTCATCTGGGCCTTCGGGCGTCCGCTCCAATCATGATCGCCCTGTTACTCTCCACACTCGTTCTCGGGTTGGTGAGTCGAACGCTCCCGCAGATCAACGTCATTGCTGTTGGCTTCGGACTGAATTCGTTGCTCACGTTGGGGGCACTCTTCATCTCGATAGGGGCAGTAGCCTGGACGTTTCAAGAACCGATCGCAGACACTCTGGAGCAACTACAAGAAGTGGTTCTTCCACTGGACCTTGAACGCTAGCCTCCCGACGACTCCATGGCCGATGAAGCTGGTGAAAAATCATTCGACGCGACCCCCCATCGGCGCCAACAGGCACGCGAGAAGGGGCAAGTTGCCTACAGCCAAGACCTCGGTTCAGCCTCCCTGCTGCTTGTAGCGGCCGGGCTGCTCTGGGGCATGGGGCCGCGTGTTGTCGACGCAACCGTGCAGCTCCTTCAACGCAATCTGGGCGAAGTCGGCACCCTGAGCGTCAATCGGCAGATCGTCCTTGCTGAAGCGCAGAAGGCGATCAGCGGTGTCGGCGGGGCGGTTTTTCCCATCATGGTGCTCCTGACTCTTGCGGCGGCGATGGTGAGTGTCATGCAAGTCGGTTTCCTTTTTGTTCCTCAGCGGCTTGCGCCCGACTTCTCACGGCTAAGCATTCTTAGCGGGTTCAAGCGAATCTTCTCGCTCCAAGGCGTTTCGCGACTCGGTTTTGGACTCCTCAAAGTAGCCGTCGTCGCGGTCACCGCAGGCGTGACGCTTTGGTTTCATCGGAACGAGGTGCTGTACGCTGGTGGGATCGACATTGGGCAAATTGCGGCGCTCCTCTCGGGGATTGCCCTCTCGACGCTTCTTTGGGTAGGGCTGGCGCTCTTTCTACTGGCGCTGCTCGATTTCGCTTTCCAAAAGTGGAAGCATGAGCAAGATTTAAAGATGACACAGCAAGAAGTTCGCGAAGAGATGAAAAGCCTGCAAGGCGATCCGCAAATCATCGCCCGACGTCGGGCGGTACAACGGCAAATGGTGATGAACCGGATGGAAGGAGCCGTACCGCAAGCCGATGTGGTGGTTACCAATCCAACCGAATTGGCCATAGCACTCAAGTACGAACATGGCGACATGGCCGCTCCGGTCGTGGTTGCCAAAGGGGCAGGTCTACTCGCGCAGCGGATTCGCCGGCTGGCACTGGAGAACAATGTCCCGATCGTCGAGCGCAAGCCCCTCGCGAGGCTCCTTTACAAGGAAGTCGACATCAATCATCCGGTGCCCGATTCCAGTTTCGCCGCCGTGGCCGAGGTCTTGGCGTACGTCTATCAACTCAAGGGGAAGAAAATCCCCGGAGCCGACCGGCGCGCGGCGTAGAGAAGAGGCAACCGTTCACGGAATCCGAGGCAGGAATTGTCTCACGCAAAGTCGCAAAGGAAGAAAAAAAGGGGCCGCAGAGAAGCGCAGAGGTTCGATGGAAGAACGCTAATCGGCACTAATCGACGCTAATTTGATTAGTGAAGATTAGTGTTCCTCCTCTTGGCTCCTCTCACGCGAAGTCTCGATGCAACAAGTTGCCTGGAACCACCAACCCTCTATCTGCGGCTATTCCTTCGATTCGTGGTTCGCTCTCTTTCGGCTCGTGAATCGTTACGAGAAGGGAATAGCCAACGAGCTACGCCTCGTCGACTAGGTTGGCTCACTTCTTGTCTCGGCCTGTCCAAACAAATCAAAGTAAATCTTCCAGCGCTCCCGGACGTGGTGCTCCACCTCCTTGGGCAAGGAATAGCGATTGATTTTGTACTGGCCCGTCTCGGCAAGGTAGTCCTCCACACCCCGTTCAACGCGCGAGAAATCCCCCAGACCAATCTCTTGGTAGACACGTTGGAGTTCTCGCTTGGGGTCAGCCACTAAGTCTTCGTAGGTTAACTCGCAAAGATGGCCCTTCGGTATCCGCTCTCGGTCCTCGGCGTAAGCTTCGTACATGGTCACCAAGTTGCGTAAGACTTCTTCTTCGAGCCAATCGTATTCGGGCAGGTCGGGCTGCAAGCCGTGTACGTCGGCGAGCGACTTCCAGAGCCGGACGGTGGAGGGGAAAAGGGTAAGCGGATCGCGCGCGATATGGACAAACTTTGCGTCAGGGAAAATCTCCAGGAGCCAGCGAATTCTCGCCGTATGAGGAGGCGACTTGAGGACCAGCCGCCGATCGCGCGCCACCGCAATCGATTTCACGAATCGTTTGAGCGATGATTGCCAGTGGCGGCGGGCCTGCTTCGGTACTTCGCGCAGGTTGAGGTACTCCGAGTGGACCGGACCGTTATGGGGAAAAGCCCAGCAGAGGTAGGGCGAGGGCAGGCCCAGATTGCAAAGGGCAAATTCATCTTCCTGAGGGCGGTTCCAGCCGACAGCCACGTTGTCCATCGGTCGCATCTTGGGTAACAGCCACGAGGTGAGGGGGGCCATCCACTTTTGTGTGACGAGGTGGTGGTGAGGTAGCAAGCACTCATACGTGTTGGGAAAAGTATGCTCTGGATCGCGAATCAATAGCTCATGCAGCAGCGTGGTTCCACTTCGCCAGTGGCCCAATACAAACAGCGGCGGCTCGGTCAGCGGCTGCGAATCAATCCGCCGGCCATGCCGCAGACTCTGCCAGCCCGACGCTGCCGAGTTGAAAGCCGAGGCAGGGGTGATCGTGGCGGCAGTAAGCATCGATCGGGGCGTGAGCCGGCCTTTTCGGGTCGCCAGGAGCGAGAGCCAAGTGCCGAGCCGCATCCCATGCCAAAAGCGCGGCGTGAGCGAGCCCCATGGATGGGTTGGATCGGTGGAGTAACGCGGGTTGTTGGAAATCGAGGGGGGCATAAGTAAGAAGGTCGGCAACGCAGCGCAGGGGTTCCTGCAGGAACAACACCCACGACCCCCCTTAGCCGGACCGCCACGCGGTCCGTGAGCCAGGTTGATCGCATCGTGTTATCAACGATTCTAGGGGACTCCGCGCACCAGATGAACCCTCTCCCCCGGAACACGGTGCGCCACCCCTTACTCCCCTTCCGAGGATTTTACCCCTTCGGAAAAGTCGAGCGGTTCGACCGGCTGAGACAGTCTAGTGAGTGTGGTAGCGGCAAACTGGCGATCCGCCCGCGTCCAGCGCCATTGGGCGAACCAGACCGCCGCAATCAACCCGGCAAACCCGATCCCCGCCCCCCAGCCCCAGAGGGAAGAGTCTTTCGCTTCCACGAGCTGCAACGGAGCCCGCCCGATGAAAAGGGGAAAAGTTCTCCTCGGGTCGGCGACCGCTTGTCGGGTGCTGTAGCGCCAACTTTTAAAGAAAAAGCCAGCCACTCGAACCGGCTCGTGGAGATTTTCGCCAAGAGAAAATCCTGGGGGTACCTCTAGCATGCAGAAAACTAGTGGCAGGTGCTGCGAATCGTCCGTGTAGAGATCGAGCTCAAAATAGTGATCGACGCCAGTGGCTGAGACCGTTGCTGGGTCGTCGAGCACGATCCTCACGGCCCGACGGCAGAGCCCGTCGAACGTGACAAGCTGCCCGACGTGGCTGCCAGGGTCGTTGAAAAAGGGGGCAACCGAGTAGCGGTCCTCTTTCGCTTGCGAAACGACTTCCACCGCCAACGCCTTCCTTTTTGCCTTGCCAGACGCTTCCGCGGCCTCTCTTTTTTCTTCCCACAATCGACCATGCTCAGGAAGTCGCCTTACGGCCGATCGAAGTAACTGCCGAGCACCGATGGTCCGAATTCCGGCGAGGATCTCGTAAAAAGCGTCACTGTCTTCCGCGACTAGCGGCTTGCGCTGCTGCACTGAGTCAAGTTTGCCAACGTCGACGCCCAGCGCCCCAAGGACGCTCATCCCAAAATTCACGTGAGGAGGATCGGGGCGGATCGGAGTCCAAGCGATTCGAGGCGTCACGACAAAAGGCAGCAAATTCTCGCCGTCCGTGGCGCAGTTTTTGAGAAAGAGGCCAACCAAGGCGACCGGTTGATCGAACGACGCCATCCCGAGCCACGCCTTCGGAATCTTGGGCGTGACCACCAGAAACGCTCCCCCTTCTCCCTCGACACGCAGTTCGTAAAACGCCTCGACGCCGAACGTCCGTTTTGCTTCTCTGTCTAGCGACTGGCGTTCCATCGCAACGACCCGACCGGTCATCCGAACCGCCCGGCCACGGTGCGTCGCCGGCTCACTCAGGAGGTCTCTTGCGACGATCTCCGGCACGCGTTCCCCCGCCAAGAGTCGGCGGTTGAAGGAAGAGAGCCGGCGCGCAAGCCGCCACGATTCGAGCTGCTCGTCGATGGTGAGGGGCTCGCCATCCGCAAACTTGGCAAACCGGCTCTCGGTCCATCGGGCCAGTACCAGTGATTTTTCGAGAGGCGACGGTTCGTCTATCGCCAACGCGTTTCCGGAACCCAGTACTAAAAGGAAAGCGGCCGTCCGAGCCCAACGCCCATAGGCTCTTGTAGGCAGTGCCGAAGAGAACAATTCCTGCATCGTTAGTTTCCTTCGGCATCCAAATCGTGGAGCGATTCGGCGACAGCTTGTACCTCGTCGGAAGGGATCGCCGGCTGCGGGACTTCTCGACCATTTACCCAAATCAGCGCGATCACCGCGCCAGCCAATAGTCCCGCTAGAGCGACGAGTTGCCAGATCGGCATCGGAGGGGCCGTCGAGGGTTCCGATGCCTCCTGCACTCTCGGAGTGAACGAGTGAGCTAGCAACACGGGGCTCAAGTCGATCCCCTGTTGGTGGCCATAGACCCAGTTCTTGAAGAAGAAACCGGTGAATTCGATTGGCGCGCCGGTCGGCATGTCGACCGACCAACCGTCGGGTAGCTCCATGCAGTAGATGGTTAACGGCAAACGACCATCACGATGGGGCTGGACGAGGACTCGGTAGAGTTGGTCGATTCCCAAGTCGTTGGCTGCCGGCCGGATCGCCTCGATTCGCCTAACGATTCCAAGAACCGTGACGACTCGCCCCCGATAAAAATCCGGTTGACCAACGAGCTGGGCGTATACCACCTCGCCTAACGAAGCGTCGTGAAGAGCCACCCGGTCCGCCTGGCGAGCGATCTCCAGCAGATGGAACCATGCGTCGGTTTCTTCATCGCGGAAGGGGGTGTTGTCTTCGACGGTCGCGAGGAGTTCAGGATCGACGCCCTCGAGGAGGCCTTCGTTAGAAATCGCTCGCGTGTCGAGCGGGAGGGCTACCACGCCTTGGCTTTCGGCTGGCGGCTCCCCAAAAATCAGTTCGAGTTTTCGCCTCGTTTCGGGCGACTGAGCGACTTGCATCATCATCCCTACCAACACCAATCCCCCGATCAACGAAAACAGCCGAAGCTGCGATCGGCTCACAAGCGATCGGCGCGGCGTTTCCAGAAGGTTGTCAAATCGAAGGGGCATTTTTTCTCAGAAGGGCAACTTTTCTCAGGAGCGCAGCGGAGAACCATCGAGAGACCCGACCGTTCTTCCACTGAGGGACACGCCAGTGAATGCCCTAATTCTAGACAGCACAACAGGTTGCAGCAAGATTGCCACCCGGACCCGAGTATCGAGGATCCAGCAACCAACCTCTAATTAGCCAAGCCGAATAAGCCAAAACGATGTCTGGGAGCTGGGACCGAATAAGAAAGGTATCCCTCTTCCTTTTCCCTGTAAGCCTGGCCCCGCCAAAAAAACTTCCAACTTTTTCGGAATAGTATCGTTTGCCACAGCGAATATCGTTGGAGAGAAGAACCGGTCCGTGCTATGCTGCGCGGATTGGAACACTCCAGTTTCAGCATGGAACAGGCTGGCAGGAGAGGCAACAGTGGCGCTTACGCGGACAGATTTTTACGGCTTAGTCTCCGACCACGCTCCGGCGTTGTATCGGCTTGCTTACCGTTTGGTGGGTGATTCGCACGACGCGGAGGATCTGGTGCAGGAGACTTTGCGCAGTGCCTGGAGAAGTCGCGATCGATTTGATCGCGGCCGAAGCCGGCAGGCTTGGTTAGCTTCGATTCTCCGCCGTCGCGTCATCGACGGGTGGCGAAAGAAGGCCCGAACGCCCGGTACCGCTGGAGAGAACGGTATCGAAGTGCCGGTGGAGGGAGCCGATCCGTTAGCTTTAGAGTACACCGACGAGATGCAACATGCCTTAGAGCATCTGACGAGCGACCTTCGCGAGTCGTTACTCTTGGTCGTTGTCGGTGGACTTACCCACCAAGAAGCGGCAGACATGCTAGGGATACCGCTCGGTACGGTTCTCTCGCGTGCCAGTCGTGCCCGCCAGAAACTTCGCCAACACTACCTTGCCGAGTCGATGTAGGCTTGCCGAGTCGATGTAGGTAGAGTTGGTTAGCAGCGCTTCGTTCGTCACCGACCTGCGGCCCTTGGGGGTGTCGCATGGCTGGGAGGGACTAGGGAAAGTCCCAGCGCTGGTTCGATGCGATCGTTCATAGGAATATCCTGATGAGGCCGATGCGAACGGTCTACGGATAGTCCAATCCACAGAATTGGGAAGGTTCAGCCCATGTTCTTTGATTGTTCCTCGGATTTACCGTTTGCCGGTATCCGTTTCAACGCGGCGACGTCCTCGGTCTCCGGTAGCGATGTACTGCTCTATGGCCAGGAAGTAATGCCTTGTCCGTTCGTCTCGCCCGAGACGAACGAACGGATGAAACCCAGGCCATGGAGGTTTCAGGGTGACCGCTTCCTGGGGGAGTCGCTCCCGACCCCATCGGTTCCCGACGGGCTGATCGAGCGGCTTCATGCTTGGGTGGATAGCCTCGTGGAGGAGGCCCCCCAGTGACCCACTACCGCCGGGGAGAGGAAGCATAGGCTTCCTTTCCCTCTGGCCAACGGTTTCCCCTGCTTGCCACCCGTTCTTCGGGTTCGGAAGGGTGCAGGACGCTTTCAAAGACGCCGAATTAAAAGAAACCGCCAAGGCGCCAAGAAGAGTTGGAGGAGAGAGGCAACCGTTCCCCGAATCGATACGAATAGCGGTAAAAAAACACCCACTCTTCTTTGGGTTCGTGCTCTTTGGGTTCGTGGTTTCTTTCTTTCGACTCGTGAACGGTGACGGGATGAACAATCCGGGGTTTCTCTGCTTCCGGCGACATTTTTCTTGGCGCCTTGGCGTACTTGGCGGTTCAAAAATGACTTTGCCGTTCCCCTGCGGAAGGGTGGCCAGGGTGCTAGCCATCGACTATCATTAGCGTGGTCCCCACCCCCATCCCACCTCCCCACCACAGCGGGGCCTTCCCTCCGCTCGTCACGATTAAGCGGCCAGTCCCGGTTGCCCCGGAGCTAAGAATCGGGGAACGAGCCATTTATTCATCCAAGACCTTGAGGGAAGCAATGACCTTTCGCCGATGTTGGGTCGTCTTCGGAGTCGTTGCCTTAGGCTTGCTCTCGAGAGACGTCGCTTCCCGTGCAGCTGACACCGCGGCGGTTTTCGTCGAGGCACTTCGCTCGCGGGGAATGCACGACTTGACGCTCGACTATTTGGAGCGGGCGCAGCACGATCGCCTCGTGGGCAACGAATTCCGAAAGCGAATTCCGTACGAGCGCGGCATCACCCTCAAGGCCCAGTGGCGCCACGCCACCAGCATCCCGGAACGCCAGCGTCTCGCCGCCGAAGCAAGGAAGACGCTAGAGGATTTTGCGACCACCGCGAAAGAGGGGGCTCTCGCCGCCGACGCGCAATCGCAAGTCGCTTCGCTCTTGATTAAAACGGCCACGCGCGAACTTGCCTTGCTTAAACAGCGGCCGGGCACTTCAGCAAAAAACAAAGCGATTCGCAAGGAAGCCCGTCAGAATTTCCAAGACGCTCGCGATCTTCTCACGAAATCGGAGAAGCTCATGGTCGCCGAACTCGCCAAGTTCTCCAAGACGCTGGATCCGAAGACGCAGAGCAAGGAAATCGACCAGCGTCTTCGCATGCGCCGGAAGCTGGCGCAGCTCCGAGTGGTCCGGTCGCGGTTGCTGCACCAAATGGCCAGCACCTTCAAAAGCGGCGCCAAGGAAGCGGACAAACTTAACGAAAAAGGGGCCAAGGAACTGGTGGCCCTTTATGACAAGTACTCAGGCTTCTCCTTTGGATTGCGTGCTCGGCTGGTTCAAGGAGAATGCTACCTCGACCTCCAAGAGTACAAAAAAGCGATTGCCTGCTTCGATGATGTCATCGCTCAGTCGGGTAATAGCAATTCGCTTCGTCGCCTCTTGACCAGCGCTATGATGCTGGAGGCTCGCTGCTACATCGAGCAAAAACAATATGCGGCCGTCGGAAAAAAACAGGGGGTTTGGCTGCAAGAACGCCAAAACAAAGTTTCCGTCGAACCCGACGTGCTGGCCGTCAAATATCAAGTCGCCGAAGCGATGAGGCTCCATTCTGCGTTACCCAAGACCGAAGAGGCGGAGAAGCGCCAGTTGCTCCTCAGTGCGAAAGACCTCTATCGACAGGTGGCGAAAAATCAGAACGAGTTCCAAAAACTTGCCCAGGCGACCCTTGTCGAAACGTTTGGCAACGAGGCGACCGAGCGACCGGTGCCCGAGACTTTTGCGGACGCCTTGCAGGCTGCCAAAGATGCGATCAACGACAAAGTCACTGCGGAGCGGGCGCTATCCGCTGCTGAAAAAAACAATCCCGCCGCCGTCCCAGCACTCCAGGAGACAGCGGAGGCGGGCCTCGTCGACGCCATGCACTTTTTGCAGTTGGCGCAGCAATTGGTCGACGAGGAGACCCCTCGGGAAAAGCTCAACGAAACCCGTTGGCTCGCCGGTTGGCTCTTGATGCAGGACGAGCAGTATTATCGCTCTGCGGTGCTCGGCAGCTTTCTAACGCGGCGGTATCCGGCCGATACGAAAGCACCGAAAGCGGCGCAAATAGCGATGATTTCTTACCAAAAAATTTACCAAAAAGCCCGAGCCGATGCGGGCGATGCCGTCTCGCCAAAAACGGGACACGCGGCAGCAGACAAACTCAAAAATCTCGCCTCGTTCATTACCCGTCGTTGGGGCGAAACCGACTTGGCCGAATCGGCTTTTGGTCTACTCCTTGGTTTTTCTATTCAGGAGAAAGAATTTAGCGAAGCTCTCCAGCTAGTGGACCAGTTAGAGGCCTCGCGGCAACCGGTATTCCGTGCCAAAATTGGCAATGCGATGTGGGAAACGCAGCTTCGAGCCGGTAGCCAGCAAGAGAGCACGATCGACCGAGTCGCGATGCAGCGTCAGGCCCTTCAAATCCTTAGTGAGAGTTTCTCGGCCCTGAAAGGCGACGCCTCCGCCCGCGATACTTTGGCCGCAACGAGCCTTTACTTGGTGCAATCGAAAATCAACGCGGGCAACTATGCCGAGGCGATTCAAATGCTCGAAGACCCCCAAGCGGGGCCGATTGCCCTTTCCAAAACAACCGGTCGGGTCGCCTCTCGTCCGGTCTATGCGATCGAGGCTTACAAGTCGGCACTCCGCGCGTACGTCTCCGTAGCCCCCCCAAAAACGGACAAGGCGATAGCGACCATGGCCGAGCTTGAAAAAGTGGCCGAAAAGACCTCCAGCGGGGGGGGAAAGCTGACCCGCGTCTACGTCAACCTGGGAGTCCAGCTCAAGCGGCAGATCAAGACACTCCAAGGGGAAGGAAAGACCAATGAGTCGAAGCGGGTGAGCGAAGCGTTTGTGACCTTCCTCGACAGGCTTAGCCAACGGGGGATAAGCGACCCGATCGTCCGAAGGTGGATTGCCCAAACCTACTACCAACTAGCGGAAGGCTTGGAAGGCGATTCATCGGCGGAGAAAATGCGTCAGACCTACTACGCGAAGGCGCAAAGCTCCTTCCAGGCATTACTCGACGACCCAAAGATAACGTCCGGCGACCCAAATAAACTCCTGGCGATGAAGTTGCAGTATGGCCAAACTCTTCGCCGGTCGGGCAAGTTTAAGGACGCGGTCCAACTCTTCGAGAGCATTCTCGTCGAGAAAGAAGCCATGATCGAAGTCCAAAAGGCGGCGGCTTATACCTTGCAAGAGTGGGGCAATGCAAGCGACGCGACCAAATTCGACGAAGCGGTCCGGGGGACCGGCCCACGGAACGCCAAAGGCAAGAAAGTCATTTGGGGATGGAGCCAAATGGGGAAGGTCGCCGGCAGCATTGCTCGGTCGAGGCCCGAGATGAAAGCGCGGTTTAAGGACCTCTTCAACGAATGTTGGCTAAACATTGCCCGGGTTCGCTATTTCAAGGCGATGAAGGCCAAAGGGGTGGAAAAAAAGAAGCACCTCAAGGGCGCTCGCGACGTCGTGAAGCACATCATCGACTACTATCCCGATATGCTGGAAACACCTCGCCACAAAGATTTCGACAACTTGGTCAAAGACATCCAGCGAGCCGAGGGCAATGCGAGCCCCGACGGACTGAAAGAATTTGTCCAAGCCCCGTAGCCGCGCCGGGCGACCGACCTTTCCACCCAGCACCCATCAGAAGCGAAACGAAAATGCCGCTACCTACCGCCAAGATGCTACCGAATCCAACGGCGATCGCCCTGTCTCTCGCCACCGTTCTTCTTCTCACGATGCCCGCAATCGCACAAAGAGATCGCGTTCGGATGGTCGGGGGCGGAACGGAGACGGGCAAGATCACCAAAATGACCTCGCTCGGTGTCACCATTGAAAAGAGCGGGAAAACCATCGAGTTGACCGTTCCTGAGATTCGTAGCGTTGTCTTTCAGGGAGAGCCGAAAGGGTTGACCCAGGCACGGCTCAATGCGTCCAACGGTGCCTACGGCAGTGCCCTCACGCGGCTTGCAGCCATTAGCCGTGACGACGTGAAAGAGGGCTACATCAAGCAGGAATTCGACTTCGTGAACGCCTATTGCCAAGCCAAGTTGGCGTTGGTTGGCGAGAAGCCGATCCGGGAAGCAGGTATCTCGCTCAATAGTTTCGTCACGAAAAACGCTCAGAGTTTTCATTTCCTTGAGGCGACCGAACTCTTAGGGGACCTGCTCGTCACGATGGAAAAATACGCACCCGCGCAGCAAAAGTACAAACTACTCGCCCGTGCACCTTGGCCTGCCTACCGCATGAAGTCCGGCGTGCTGGTCGGTCAGTCGCTCCTTGCACAAGAGAAATTTGCAGAGGCCCATCAGCAGTTTCAGGCGGCTCTCGGCATCAAGGACTCAAGCGACCTGGGAAAGCAACAGACTCTAGCTGCGAAGCTCGGATTGGGAGTCGCCGCCGCGGCGACGGGGAAAGTCGATGTCGGGATCAAGGCGGTAGAGCAAGTGATCCAAGATGCCGATCCCGAAGATGCCAAACTTCTCGCTCCCGCCTACAACGCCCTGGGAGCCTGTTACCTCAAGGCGAATCAACCAACCAACGCTCTTTTCGCCTACCTGCATGTCGACCTTCTGTATGGTCGGATCGGGGCGGCACACGCGGAATCCCTTTATCACTTGGCGCCTCTCTGGGAGTCGCTTGGCCAGGATGGCGAGGCGAGACGGGCCCGACAGGTGCTTGCGGAACGGTACCCGGCAAGCCGCTGGGCCAAGAAAGCAGGCCTATAGAAACGGCCGAAAACACCCCCTCTCCCGCTTTGCTGCTAGTGTTCCAAGTGGTTACACTGGAGGCGTCAACCTCGTGTTGAAGTCCGCAGCCCTAGTCTCTACCAACAAGATTCGTAGGAGTTCTTCAATGAATAGTGTTTCTGGCTCTTGGTGCCTCGGCGCTCCGTCTCGCAGCTTTGCCCCCAGGCGGATCTATCTGGGAAGTGTGGCGATTCTAGTCGCCCTCTCCTGGAGCATGGCGACCTCTGCGCCGGCGGTGGCTCAAGATGCGGATGGCGACCCTCCGGCAGCGGCCGCCAACGAGGGTGGAGGGGAGACCACCGCAGCACCCAAGAAAAAGAACTACCTCACCTGGGCCTACGAATCGCTTGGACTGGGCTACAGCCTGATTTTTCTTGCGCTCTCCTTTACCCTTGTTGCGCTGTTCGTGATGAACCTCCTGCAAGCCCGACGCGAGAACGTACTTCCTACCGAGTTGATCGAAGGGTTCGAAGCCCATCTCAATGCCAAGCAGTTTCAAGAAGCCTACGAATTAGCGAGTTCCGACGAATCGTTCCTGGGCAAAGTCCTCTCGGCCGGATTGGGAAAAGTTTCCAAGGGTTACGGTCAGGCGATCGAAGCGATGCAGGAAGTGGGCGAAGACGAAAACATGAAACTGGAACACCGGCTTAGCTACATGGCGCTGATCGGATCGATCAGCCCGATGATTGGCCTGCTCGGCACGGTGCAAGGTATGATTGCGTCGTTCGACGTCATCGCCACCGCCACGGGTGCCCCCAAACCTTCGGAGCTGGCTTCCGGTATTTCGACCGCTCTGTTCACAACCCTTGTCGGGTTGGCGGTCGCGATTCCCGCGATCTCCGCCTTCAATATCCTTCGCAATCGGATCGACCGACTCGTGTTGGAGGTCGGCATCATTAGTGAAGGACTCATGAGCCGATTCCAGACGGGGGGAAAGAAGTCCTCTGCTTCTTCTGCTTCTTCGTCCTCCTCTGCCTCTTCTCCCTCGTCGTAGTTGATCGGAGTCATGGCAGTGCCGTGAGTTGCCTCTCGCGGTTTGGTGTACCCACTTAGAAATCATGGACCTCCGGCCATGCGTGTCAAAAAAAATCGAAAAGAGATGGCGGAGGGGGATATGACCCCCATGATCGACATGGTGTTTCAGTTGATCGCCTTCTTCATGGTCCTGATCAACTTCACCGATGTCGAGCAGGACGATCGTGTGCAGTTGCCTTTGAGTGAACTGGCCAAGCCGCCCGAAGTCGCCTACGAGGAACCGATCACGCTCCAGATGACCGGCGATAGCGAGGTTGTCTTTAGCGGTGAGTTGATCTCGATGGATGAGCTAAAGCTTGCACTAAAACGTGAAGCGCAGATCATTCGAGCTGCGGGGGACGATACCCAACTCTCGGACGTGACCGTCATCATTCGGGCCGATAAAGGCGCTCGCACCGGGAAGGTGCAAGAGATGATCGAGGCTAGCCAGGAAGCGGAGTTCGAGACCTTCGCACTCCGTGGACAGCAAACCGAAGTGAAGATGCGTACGACCGAGTAAGGGGAATCTTCTGAATCCCGCCTCGCTAGCAACGGTAAGCAACTGATTAACGAACGAGTCGCGCGATGAAAATCCGAAAGCCAGGCCGCTCACAGAAAATCGATCTCGACATGACGTCGATGATCGATATCGTGTTCCAACTCCTTATTTTCTTTATCATGACCTTTAAGATCGTCCTCCCCGAAGGCGATTTTAATGTCCGCATGCCAACTCCCTCGAACCAAACCGAGACGCCTCCCGACCAGATTCCCGCGCTAACCCTGCACATGACCGCCGATGCCGATGGTCTGTTGGCGAGTCTCAAGTTGGGCGAACGCCCTTTCACGGACGATGCGAACGGCTCGGCCTTCGATAAACTTCGCGGGCACATCATTGGGTTGGTCAACGACGAAGGGGGCCCCGGTACGGCCAGCGAGCAGGAGGTCGAGCTCGATTGCGACTACGACCTTCAATACCAGCACGTGATTGAAGCCATTACCGCAATTTCCGGCTACATCAAGAATGGCCAACGGTATAAACTCATCGAACGCATCCGATTCTCGCCGGCAAAAGAGAAATAGAGGGCCCGCTAAGCCGCACGCGGCAGCCCGTCACGCCCTTGGATGAAACTCAGCATGGACTTGCTTGAGCCGTGAATGGTCGACGTGGGTGTAAATTTGCGTTGTTGCGATGCTGGCGTGACCGAGCATCTCTTGAACATGACGAAGGTCTGCGCCACCCGCGAGAAGATGCGTTGCGAAGCTGTGGCGGAGCGAGTGGGGGCTCAGCTTTTCGTCGACACCAGCGGCTGCGGCTACCTTCTTCACCAACTCCCAAATGCGCTCTCGACGGAGCAGACGGCCCCGCGACGAAAGAAAGAGCTGCGGTGGCGAAGGCTCACGCCGCTGGGCAAGCATCGGCCGCTCGTGCTGGAGGTAACTCGCAATCACTCCGCAAGCGGGCAATCCTAGTGGCACGATCCGCTGCTTGTCCCCTTTGCCATGGCATCGACACGTTCGCTCGTCGAGATTCAAATCGGTGAGCCGAACGGTCGAAAGCTCCGATACCCGGCACCCGGTCGCGTAAAGCATCTCCAGAATCGCACGGTCGCGGCGCCAGTGCGTTGCCCCTTTTCGAGGTGCGGCGAGAAGACGATCGACTTCGCGCGGCGAAAGCACTGTCGGGATCCGCTGCCAGAGTTTTTGCGCCGTGAGCAGGGACGCCTGGTTGTCGCTCAGAATTCCTTCGAGCTGCAAATAACGAAAGAACACCTTGAGGGAAACGACGTGCCGACTCACACTCGTTGGCGCAAGCTGCTGCTCGCGAAGCCAGCCGGGGTAGCCCGCCAGCTGAGCGATTGTCAATCCGGCCATCCGCCGACCGGCGACCCAAACCGTAAACCTCTGGAGGTCCCGTCCGTAGGCCAGCACGGTATTTTCCGTCATGTGGCACTCGCTACGGAGGTATCGCAGGAACGACTCGCGAAGCTCTCGTACCTCGTTGGCCACTTGCTCACGGCGAGGCTTCACCAATTTCCGGCGAGTTGCCATGCAGGTTGACTTTCAAAGAGATTCGCTAGTTGGTACCGCCGCAAGTGGTCGCTTGCGGCGTAGCGGCCCACCTATCGGTCTATCGACCACTCGCTACGTCGACCGCCGCCTCGCTTAGGAAGTTCAGCCGCACACGGGGGAAATTAAGCCCTCGTTGGGTAGGCTGGTGGCGCATCGCCCGGTTAGGTAAATTTGACCGTTCGTCCATGACCTCGCCTGTAGTGGCGAACAACGTCTCGTCGGAAGAAATTCAATGAAAGTACTAGTCGTAGGCGGAGCAGGCTACGTCGGAAGCCACGCCGTGCGAGCCCTGGAGGCAGCCGGGCACGAAGCCTGGGTGTTCGACAACCTCTTTCAAGGCCACCGCGCCGCGGTGCCTAAGGGGAAGCTCATCCAGGGTGACCTTCTCCAGCCCTCCGACCTCACCTCAGCGCTCGAGCGCACGGGTGCCGAGGCGGTAATGCACTTTGCGGCGTTGTCGCTCGTCGGCGAGTCGGTCACCGATCCGGCCCGTTACTACGAAAACAACGTCGTCGGCACGCTCCACTTACTCGAAGCGATGCGTGCAAAGGGTGTCTGGCGCCTGGTGTTTTCCAGTACTGCCGCCACCTACGGCGAGCCCGAAACCTCCCCCATTTCCGAGGACGCCCCTCAGCTTCCCATCAATCCGTATGGCCGAACAAAACTGGCCATCGAACACGCCCTCCAGTCGTACTCCACCGCCTATGGTTTCGGCTGCGCGGCACTCCGGTACTTTAACGCGGCCGGCGCCCACGCCAGTGGGGAGATTGGTGAAGACCATTCTCCCGAGACCCACCTCATCCCCATCGTCCTCCAAGTCGCCCTGGGCCAACGGGAACATATCACGATCTTTGGCGACGACTACCCAACGCCCGACGGCACCTGCATTCGTGACTACATCCATGTCGACGACCTCGCGGATGCTCATGTCCGCGCCTTAGAGCAGCTCCAGCCCCACGCCATGCTCCAGCTTAATCTCGGAACCGGCCATGGCTTTAGTGTTCGACAGGTCATCGATGCCTGCCGACAGGTCACCGGCCATCCCCTCCCGGAAGTTGTCGGACCGAAACGAGCAGGCGACCCCCCCGAGCTCGTTGCCAACAGCGCACGCGCCCAATCGCTGCTCGATTGGCAACCCGAGTTCACCACCGCCCGTGCAGTCGTCGAGTCCGCATGGAGATGGCACCAAGCCCACCCCCACGGATTCGACGACCGCTCACCCTAGCCCTCTAGCCGGACCATCGTGAGGTCGGTAAGCCGATTTCGCGTACGCGATCGCATCGTCAACCGCGTGGCGGGCCGGCTAGAGAGGAACCCGTTGGATTGGTAGCCTTGAAGTCATGCAGAATGTTGTTCTTGAGGAACCGTATGAATTCGTTCCCCCCGTCGAATCCGACTGGTGGGTTTGGGTATTGCGCTTTCGCCTCGCAAGCTATCTGGATAAGTCCTTCAAGGTGAGCACGCATGAGTGCCGGAACGTCGCGCGCTTACGAAAGTCGATCGACGATGGCTACGGAGTCCTGCTCGCGCCAAACCATTCCCGTCTCTCCGACCCTTTGATCATGGGATTGTTGGCTGGTGAATTGGGACGCAACGTCCTTACGATGGCTAGCTGGCATCTGTTTAAAGAAGGATGGTACCAGCGAGCCATGCTGAGGAGGCTAGGGGCCTTTAGCGTTTATCGCGAAGGGAACGATCGACAGAGTGTCAACTTTGCCATCGATACGCTCGTCGCAGGCCGGCGACCCCTTGTCATGTTTCCGGAGGGAGCCGTCTCCAGGCACTGCGATGTCGTCATGGAATTGATGGATGGCCCCGGATTCATCGCCCGTCAAGCTACCAAACGCCGCGAAAAGAAAGGCAAGAAGCCGGTCGTCGTCCATCCCATTGCCATACGCTACTCCTTTGATGGCAATCCCTACGCGGCGGTTGCCGATGACTTGGCTCGGCTCGAACGAAACTTCTCGTGGGAACCTCAGACGCATCTTTCCACGCCTCGGCGACTGCGAAAACTGGGCGAAGCAATCCTGGCCGTCAAAGAAGTCGAATACACAGGAACGGTCCGAACGGGAAATCCGTTTGACCGCGTGGAAACCCTGGCCATGGAAACCCTGGGCAATCTCGAAAAGAAATGGGGCATCACCGACCACTCGGGAGGGATTGTCTCCCGAGTCAAAGCGGTGCGATCGGCAATTTTGCCAGACATGATTGCCAAAAAAGTGACGGCCGAAGAGAGAGCGGAGCGGTGGCGTGACTTGGGAGCCTGTTACTACGCCCAACAAATGGCCCACTATCCTCGCACCTACGTCGTCGACGGGCCCAACCTTCCGGAGAGGATACTCGAGACCGTCGAGCGATTGGAAGAAGATTTTACCGACCAGGCCGTCTACCATGGACCACTCCATGCGACGATTGATGTCGGCGAGCCAATCGAAGTCCAGAGCCGTCGTGACCGATCCGCACAACACGATCCTGCTATGACTGCGGTTGCCAAAGAGCTCTCAAGAATGCTCGATGCGCTCGCCGCAGAACGAACCCCCGTCGAAGAAGTGATGGTAGGGGATGGCAGAGAACGACAACCCAACCCCTAACCCCGATCCGAATCCCTACTTATGCTCGATCTTATCACTCCACTCCATGAGCTGACCGAAGGGCAAGAGGCGGACTTTTTCGCCCTGTTATCCGACAAGCAGGTGCTCGAAACGAAGAATGGTAAGCCTTATCACAAAGTGACGTTTCGCGACGCCAACCGGGAGGTTAGTTTCCCGATTTGGAGCGATGCCACCCACGCCCAGGCTTGCCGCGAAGAGTGGAAAGTGGGGGAATTTTATAAGCTGCGCGCCGTGTATTGCGATACGAACTACGGCGCACAGCTTGAAATTCATCGCATTCGTCCTGTCGAACCTGCCGATGCCGACGACGGATTTGATCCGCTGATGTGCGCACCCCGTTCGCGGTTTGATCCCGAGGCCATGTTCAAGGAACTCATGGCGATTGCCGAACAAGCGATTGCCGACGAGCCGCTTCGACACTTGGTTACCGGCATCTACGAAACGAATCGCGACGAGCTACTGCTCCTGCCGGCGGCGAAGGTGAACCATCATGCTTACCTGAGCGGTTACTTGGAGCACGTCCTCAACGTCACCCGCCACGCCCGGCTGCTGGTGGAGCAGTACGTAGAACTCTACAGCGACCTTGTGCCACCCATCGACCCGGACGTCGCCATCGCCGGGGCCATGCTCCACGATATCGGCAAACTGCGAGAACTCTCCACCGGCGCAGCGGGTGCCAGTTACACTGCCTCCGGCACGCTCATCGGCCACATCTTACAAGGTCGCGACATCTTGCGAGAGGCAGCCGTTGATTCGGAAGTCGACTCCGAATTGCTTCTGCGGCTCGAACATCTCATCGTTGCGCACCAGCGTTTACCTGAGTGGGGTTCTCCCAAACCTCCGATGACGCCCGAGGCGCTAATCGTCCATCACGCCGACGACCTTGATGCCAAACTACAGATGATGGTCGCCGCAATCGCCGACGAGCCAGGCGACAAGGAGTTTACGTCAAGGCGTAACCCGCTGGGGCAAGCGGTCTACCGTGGGAGTTCCCAAGGACCTCCAAAGACTAGCGACGCCAAATAACAATGACCCAACCAGGGGTTTCCTTCGTCAATCGAAATCAAACCGCAGCACGTTGTCATCGCCATCAAGGAACGTTGTTGCTTCGCTCACGGTCACCTGAATTTCCCCGGGGAGGCCGATCTTCTCGCCATTTTTGATCACCGTGCCGCGTTCGACGAGGTAGTGCGCCAAGTTGTAGGCGTGGTTCATCAAGTCCTGTGGCGACCCGCCGTAGTTGGTAACTTCGAGTTCTGGTCGGCTGAACGCTTCGAGTCCCGTGGTGTAAAGTCGCAGCGTCTTTCCTTCTTCCGCTTCGATTTGAAAGTCGACCCACAAGTGAAGGGGCAGGTTATCGCGAGAAATTTGTGTGGCGACTTCGCAAAACGAGGCGGGCTCGTGGACCTGTCGGCTGCCGCCCCACTGTAAGCCGACCGCGTCCGACGCCGGCAAAAGCGCGGCAAGAAATTGCGTCAAGCGAATCACCTTGGCGAGACGGTCGTGCCCTTCGTCGACCAGCGCGACGATCAAGTGCGCGCGGTGCTTAGCCAGTTGTGCCGCGGCGTCTGGCCAGTACCATGCCCGTTCACACGGGCCGGCAAGTTGCTCCGTGGGGATCGGCTGATCGATCAGCGTGTAAGCGACCGTCGCGTCGCCCCACTGAAAGGTCACCATCGCATCGGTCTCGCTCGATACCATCAGCGGTGCCGAGTCAGGATTCGTTCTTTTGCAACCGGCTTGGATCTTTGGGAGGTTGGGCAGCACCGTTTCGGCAAGCGCGACCAATGCGAGCGATGTAGCGGGATTCATGACGAACTACCTACCACGGCCTGCACGATTCTTGCGTGGCCGTCCAAATCCTTGATCGTTTCCAATCGTTCTAGTGGCGATGCATCGAGTAGCGATTCGACGCGCGGGGCAATCATCGGGCTGATTTCCATGAGCAGCATGCCGTCCGGACGCAATCTTTGGGGGAGGCCTGCAACAAGCTGGCGGATCACTTCCATTCCATCCACGCCGCCATCGAGCGCCAGGCGAGGCTCAAAGTCACGCACCGTTGGTTCCAACCCATCCAGTTCTTCGGGCGAAATATAGGGTGGATTGGAAATCACGAAATCAAAGGTGGCCGTGCTAGGCAGCGCCGTAAACAGGTCGCTCTCCACAAACTGCACGCGTTGGGAAACCCCATGCCGCTCCGCGTTCCCGCTAGCGACCTTGAGCGCGGCCGGGCTCTTGTCGAGCGCGGTGACTTCCGCTTGGGGTAAATGCTTGGCTGCACAGACAGCCAAGACGCCACTTCCCGTACCGACGTCCGCAATCGCAAGAGGTGCTGCCCCCCTGCCCTGCTCCTTCGCGTGATCCAGGATCGCGACGACCAGCAGCTCCGTTTCCGGTCGGGGGATCAGTACGTCGGGCGTGACTTGGAATTCGAGCGAATAGAATTCTTTGCTTCCAACGAGGTAGGCGACCGGCTTCCCAGCGGCACGGTGGCGGACCAGTTGGCGAAAGTCGCTCCGAAGTTTCTCGGGTGCCTGCTCGTCAAACATCGTGTAGAGCAGGATCCGTTGGCATCCTCGGCAGTGAGCGAGCAGCACCTCTGCGTCGAGTCGCGCTCCTTCGAGGCCTTGCTGCGTGAAGAAGTCGGTCGTCCAGTTGAGCAAGCGGCCAATGGTCCACGCCTCGGGATTATTTTTTTCGTCGGGCATGGGTAGCGTGACCGAAACGATAATCGATGAACGACAATCGATGAACGAATAGAGTTCATCGATTTATCCTTCATCGTTCATTCAAGCCCTTCCATCGAGTCGCGGAGTTGTTGGCGGTCGTACTCGATCATTGCATTCGTCACGGGAGTGAGGTCGCCGGCAATCACCTGGTCGAGTTTGTGGAGCGTGAAGCCGATCCGGTGGTCGGTGAGACGATTCTGCGGAAAGTTATAAGTCCGAATGCGCTGGCTACGGTCTCCCGATCCGACGAGGCTCTTGCGTTGATCGGCACGTTTTTGAATTTCTTGCTGCTGATGGTGGTCGTAAATTCGACTTTTAAGGACCCGGATCGCCTTGGCCAGATTCTTATGCTGGCTTTTTTCGTCTTGGCATTGCACCACGATGCCGGTCTCGTGGTGGGTAAGCCGGACGGCCGATTCGGTACGGTTCACATGCTGCCCGCCGGGGCCACTTGCGCTGAACTTATCGAGCCGGTAGTCGGCGGAGGTGAGGTTCACTTCGACATCCTCGGGCTCGGGCATCACCGCAACGGTGGCGGCCGAAGTGTGGACGCGGCCTTGGGTCTCGGTCGACGGCACCCGTTGTACCCGATGGCCACCACTTTCGTACTGCAATTCGCGGTAAACCCCTTCTCCTTCGATCGCCAGAGAAATTTCCTTAAAGCCACCCAGCTCGGTGGCGCTGGCATCCATGATCTCTATCTTCCAACGCTTTGTTTCGGCATGGTGCTTATACATCTCGAAGAGGTTGCGAGCGAAGAGTGCTGCCTCGTCGCCGCCGGTGCCAGCCCGAATCTCCATGATGCAGCGCGTTCGGTTGGCGTCCTCGCCGCCGATCGTGAGACTCAAGAGATGGTCCCAAACCTCCTCGCGCTCGGTGCGAAGCGTTTCGAGCTCTGCATCGGCCAGCTCTCGCATGTCGGCATCGGGAGACGAGGCCATCTCCCGGGCTTCGGTCATCTCGTCAACGATTTGCTTAAACCGCCGATACTTGCTCGCCAGTTTGGTCAGCGAGCCATGCTCGCGCGCGGTCTGCGAGAGTCGCCTGGAATTGCTCAGCACCTCGGGGTCGACGAGATCTTTTTCAAGCTGCTCGAATCGGGCCAGCTTCTTTTCGAGAAGTTCGCGCATGGCGTCAGGGAAGAGTGGCTAGAGGGTCGTTGGGTCGGCGTGGATCGGATAGCGCGCCTGCGAAGCCCAACCAGGCCGCACCCGCCAAAGAGAGCTACTCAACCGACCGGCTACTTCTTCTTGTCGCGTCCCAGGCTTGCGTAAGTTGCCTTGGCGAATTTGTTCTTAAACTTTTCGATTCGGCCGGCGGCGTCGACAAATTTGAGCTTGCCCGTGTAGAAAGGATGGCAAGCGTTACAGATGTCGACCTTCAATTCCTTGCGGATGCTCCGCGTGGCGAAGGTGTTGCCACAACCGCAGTGGACGTTCGTTTCGAGGTACTCAGGGTGAATGCCTGCTTTCATGGCAATCCGGCTCCGGTTGGATAGAGGTCGCAAGGGGCTTGTCAGTCGAATCCTACGAGGGTACTGCCTCGCGAATGGCAACACAAGGCCCGGTCGCCCTGGGCTGGGGCCTTGTGTCCGTTGGTCCAGATCAAAACGGGACCGATTGGTGCCCTCCCAGCCTACGAATCAAGGCTGGTCAGGCGGAATTTTGTCCACTATTCGTGGGGGCCCCTGCTGAAGCGCCAATACGGGCCGGCGGGAACGGCCCTGAGGAACTGCTAACTCCTCTAGCCTAGAGCCTTTCCGCCGCTGGCTCCTCGCGGGGAGAGAGGTCGATTTGTCCTTGGCGCGACGCAGGCAAGCCCCCAAGGGACCAAAACCTGGCCGCCTGAAAAATCCGTGAAGTTGCCAAAAAGCCGGCCCCCGTTTGAGGGCCCAACCGCCCGAGGGGCCTTCTCCCCATTAGAACAAAGGGGCTGCTGAAATCCAGCACGATTGGTGAGCCAACGAGCCGACAGAGAAACGGCCCGGCCCGGTGAGACGAGACGAGACGAGACCGGGGCGCGCGGTTCATGGCCGGCAGAAGCAACCACGCATGGCACGAATAGCCCCGACCAAGCTTGGTCGGGGCTATTCTTCGCTTCCTTCTTCCCACGGTGAAAGCGATGGCGACGCGTTGCCATCGTGAGAGGCTCTAGCGGCTCGGGATGTCGAGTTCTTCGAGTAGGCTGACCAGTCGAGCCCGTTGCCGCTCGATCGATTGGAGTTGCTGGCCGATTTGCGCAATCATCTGACGGCTTTCGGCAGCGTAGTCGCGTTCGATGGTTGTTCCGTTGGGGCGATCGACTCGGCGGCCGACTTCTGGCAGGTCGGCAAAGGCTTCGTCGAGAACGACCGGCCCGGACGTGCGGCGGGCCCCGACCGTTGCTGAGGTGTTGTTGGGAGTCATCGTGTTACTGCTTTTTTAGGGGGGGCGAAGAAAGAGGGCAAGGAATTAGTCGACGATTTTTTCTACGGTCGATTCTTTTGCCATGAGGTACGACTTGAGGCTTCCGAGCAATAGCCGGGCTCGTTCGGCCACCTTCCCCTTTCGTCCATCGCGTTGGCGTTTGGGGCGAATTTTGACTTCCGCGGTAGTGTAGACGTACTGGCCCGAGGCGAGTCCAGCGGTGTTGGCTTTCGACTCATGTTGCTGGTCGAATTGGATTTCGATGACGAAGGTTACCGGTTGGCATTTCCTTTTTTTATCGGGTGTGGCATTTTCGGTGACTTCGAGTCGGACTTGATCTTCGGTCACGCGAAGGATTCGGGCATTCCGATCGGAGATGAAGCCTCGAAGTTTCTCGATGGCCATTTCGATGGGGACATTGGTGGTGAGCTGCGTGTCGATGAGCGCGCTCCCTTTCCAAGAGGTTCGTCCGAACCAGCGTTTCTTCGGTTCCTCTTCGATCATTCCGTTCCCGAGTTGAACAATCTGGTTGCGTCCTTGGTCTTTGGCTTGGAGCAGAGCGCGGTCGGAGCGTCGGAGCATCGTCTCGGGCGTATCGCCTGTCTGGAGTTCCGTGACGCCGAAACTGGCGGTAAGGGTATGATTTGATATTTTTTCCAGCGGGGTTTCGCTGATTTTCTTTCTCATTTGCTCGGCGCGAGCCGCTGCCGTGGCGTTGTTGCAGTCGGCACAAAGGATGGCAAATTCCTCGCCACCGTAGCGGGCAACCAAGTCGCCAGACCGGCACATCGATTTGAGCAGGGATGCAAACGAGACAATCGCGTCGTCGCCTGCCTGATGGCCAAACGTGTCGTTAATGTGCTTGAAGTGGTCGATGTCGGCCATGATGAGACTACAAGCAAGATCGGTTTCGAGATGGGCTTCGATGAAGAGGGCAAGCATGCGGTCAAATTCGGCCCGATTGGCGATCTGTGTCATCGGGTCCTTGGTCATTTCAGCGTGGAGTGCTTGGCATTTTGCTTCGAGCGAAGTTTCGCTGGAGGCATCGTGGAGCAGCACGGTCGCTCCGCAAGGACTTCCTTCGTGATGGACAGGGATCACATGCATGTCGATGGTCACATGCCGTCCGCTCCGACCAAGAACTCCTAGCCGGATCATCGTTTGCATCCCTGACTGGATTCCCTTGGCAATCGGACAATCGGTATCGGGGACAAGCGCGCCGTCGGCGGTCGACATTTGGAGCAGGCTTGGTTCCAGAATGGTGCCGCAGGCGGCCCCTCCTGCGATACCGGTGAGCCGTTCCACGCCGGTGTTCCAGAGGAAGATATGGCGCTGGGCGTCGACAAAGATTACCCCATCGTGCATGTTGTCGACCAGTTTTTGCTCGAACAAAAAATTATCGTGGGTCGGTTTTCGACCGATCGGCGTCTTCTCGTCGGTGGAACCGATCGCGGGCGCCCAATCTTGCGACTGGTCGCTTTGGAGTTGCGTGAGCCAACGGCTGGCGACTTGGTCGGTGAGCATTCGTTGGTCACGAGAAATCAAATCGGTAAACTCTCGGACCAACTCCGGATCGAATTGCTTGCCGGCGTAATCGAACAACTCGGCGAGGGCACGCTCCCGAGATTTTGCCGGTCGATAGACGTGGTCGGTAAGCATCGCGTCGAAGGCGTCGAGGATGGCCAGCATGCGCGCTGCGCGAGGAATTTGGTTACCCTGAAGCGGTAGGTCGGTTTGCGAACCATCAAACCATGCGGACGCGGTGAGGACCGTATCGATAACTTCCCGGGGTGCCCCGCTGGCGGTGAGCATCTCTCCTGCCAGTTGGCGATGACGGGCCATGGCCCGTTTTTCATCCGTGGACAACCGGCCTGGCTTGGAAAGGATGCTATCGGAGACCCCGATTTTTCCCAGATCGTGCAACAGGGCGGCAATTTCTAACGTATCGCGATCTTCTTCCGAAAGTTGGGCCGCGGTCGCCCACCCACTACCCAATAGCGCTACCCGAAGGCAATGATCGGCGGTCGCCGGGTGCTTGCATCGGAGTGCGGTAAACAGACCTGCTGCCGACCCAAGCCGGGCACGGATCGATTGTTTCCGAAATCGGTCGGCCTGCGCATTATCGGTCCCTTCGATCAGGCCATCCACGACGGCCGCTTGGCTGAGCCGCTCCAGCTCTCGTGCCACAGCTGGAGAAGATTCGCGGGGCTGAGGGGGCGCAGCGGTTTCGGCAGGAGGCGTGGACGGAAGGCTCGCGTCGGAAGAGACGGGATCGAGCGACGCAGTTAAGGGAGACGAGGGCATGGCAGTCGGAGGTGTTAGGCTTTAGGGGAAGGGTCGATCGCCTGCGGTAGCGTCGTAGGAACATCATCAAGGACGTTTCGGAACCGGCATTTCGGAATCGTGTGTCATCGCCGCATTTTCCACCTAACCGTAGGTTATCGATCCTGCTCCTTCCGCTGGAATTTCCTAGAAACGAGGCAGCGACCAGCTCCTAGGTTGGAGTGGCACGATTATTCCGCTACCAAGGCGAAGGGGCTCCCTCGGCTTCTTAATCGTTACCGATTGCCTACCCATTACGACCGGTGCAACAAGACCTGGAGCGAGTCGGGTCATCGAGTGGCAATGCTCTTGCCGAAATCGTAGTTACACCAGGCGCAGAAGTCAGGGCCAACCAAGAGCCCGGGCCAACCAGACGACAAACGGCCAGCCAGGTACTTGAGGCCTAAGGAAGTAGGCCTGGCCGCCCCCATCCCACCTCGGAGTCAGGAAGACCCAATGAGTGGAGCGAATGCTCGCGACGGCCGCCGCCGACGCATGTTACAAGAAGAGGCTCGCGGTGCCTCGGATCGCCAGGATGCCACCCCCTCGAGCAGCGCCTCGCAGGAACCGAGCGAGCGTCGCCGGTATGCGTTGGAGGCGGGAAGTCTCGGCGACCTCCTCGCCAATCGCCACTTTCCGAGCCACGTGCTGGTCCCCGTCGGTGTCGGCTTGGCGGGTATTGCCGCCATTGCTGGCCTTGTCGCGCTCCATGTCGAGCAATCGACCCTCAACCCTGCGCTCGGTGGGAGTCTCTCCCAGCTAATCAACCTGACAGGTGCCGGATCGCTTGGGAGTTGGATGGCGTCGGCTTCGATGCTTGCGGTCGCGTTCCTCGCTGCGATGGTACTGACCGTCCGTCGTCGGCGAGTCGACGACTATCGAGGTCGCTACCGTCTTTGGCACGGTGCCATCGTCGCAGGCATTTTTCTAAGCATCGATGCGGCGACCTCTCTCCACACGCAGCTTGCTGCCGCCGCAAGTCATCTTGTCGGTGTCTCGTTCCTGTCAGGTGGGGCGGAATGGTGGCTGGCAGGGGGAGTCCTTTTGGGTGGCTGGGTGGGAGTGCGAGTGCTTCTGGACGTGAAAGAAAGCCGGCTCGCCCTGGCGATCTTCCTCGCGACCTCCGCAGCCTACGGAGTGGGCCTCGCAAGCTATTTTGGTTGGCTCCCTGTAGCGGCCGACTTCGCAGCGACCGCGACCCACGCCACGTTCCTCACAGGAAATGTTCTGGCGGTCGCCACGCTCCTGGCCTACGCTCGGTTTCTTCGGCGCGATGTCGCAGGAGGGGTCGCTTCCCGGCCGCAGAAATCTCGTACTGTCGAAAGCAAGCCGGCACCGAGCCTGCGAACGAGCCCCGCCTCGAGCTTGCCAAGTTCTTCCATCGCTTCGAGTTCTTCCAAGAGAGCCACTTCCAAGAGAGACCAGAGAGAGACGACTCCCGCCGTCACGCCTCCGCCCAAAAAGAACAAACGGGCCCCACTCGAAAAACCAGCCCCTGCCACGATCCAGTGGACCGATGGCTCGGAGGGGGGGGACGATCCGTATGGCGAGAAATCGGATCCCCGAAAGCTAAGCAAGTCGGAACGCAAACGCCTCCGAAAGCAAAAGTCGGGACGCCGGGCCGCGTAGGGGCTCCAGGTGCACCGGGCAAAACTCCGGACGCTAACGCTGGACCGATCGAGCGAGTGACGGCTACACTACCCCCATGACCATTCGCACACGATTCGCGCCGAGTCCGACCGGCTTTCTCCACATTGGTGGCGTCCGCACGGCCCTGTTCAATTGGCTCTTTGCCAGGAGCCACGGGGGGCAGTTTGTTTTGCGCATTGACGATACGGACCAGACTCGCAATGTGGCCGAAGCGCTCGAGCCGATCCTCCATGGGTTTCGGTGGCTGGGGCTCGATTGGGACGAAGGGCCCGATGTCGGCGGACCCCATGGGCCCTATTATCAGTCGCAGCGCGGCGAAAAATACCAAGCGGCTGTCGATCGGCTGTTGGAGGTCGGGGCCGCGTACCGCGACTTCGCTCGTCCGGAGGAGCTGCAAGCCGAACGCGAGGCGGCGCAAACTTCCGGATCGCCCTACCGTTACAGCCGCCAGTGGCGAGCCAACACCGATGCCGACGCGAAGGCGTTGGAGGCCGAGGGGCGCAAGGGCGTGGTTCGGCTGGCGATGCCCGACGAAGGAACGCTGGTGATCGACGACTTAGTTCGGGGCCAAGTGAAGTTTGATTGGGCACGCGAACAGGACCACGTCATCCAGCGCGCGGATGGCTCGTGCCTCTACCACTTGGCGACCGTGGTCGACGACCACGCCATGCGAATCAGTCACGTCATCCGTGCCGAAGAGCATCTCTCCAACACACCGCGACAAATTTTCATCGCGCAACAGCTTGGTTACACGCTGCCGCAATTCGCCCACCTCCCTTTCGTTGCCGAGCCGGGAAGCAAAAACAAACTCAGCAAACGGAAGCTCGATAAGTATTTAAAAAACCGTGAGTTCGCCACCCTCCATCAGCGAGGCCGCACCATCGCCGAGCGTCTCGGCTTGGAAACCAGCGCCGAGACCTTTAGCCCGGTGATCGTCGATTTCTACGAGCAAGTCGGTTTTCATCCCGACGCCCTCTTGAACTACTTGGTGCTCCTTGGTTGGTCGCTCGACGATTCGACGGAAGACTTCTCCCGCGACGCGATGATCGAGCACTTCTCTCTTGAACGGGTCAACCTTGCACCAGCTAGCTTCGATGCGCAAAAGCTACTCGCGTTCCAGCAGCGGACGTTCAACGCAATGCCGATCAAGCAAAAGGTGGCGCAATGTGTTGGTGTTCTCCAGCAGGCAAAGCTCCTTCCCGATCCACCTCCCTGCGATAGGGCTGACTACGTGACACGAATCGTGGTAGCAGCCGGTGACCGGCTCACGGTAACGGGCGACATCCTTGAATTCGCTGATTTTTTTACGCCGGACGAGCAGTTGGAGTTTGACGAAAAGCCGTTCCAAAAAAGGCTTCGCAAACCGCCTGAGGCGAAAGAACTGCTCACGAAATACCGCGGGCAACTGGCGGATGCCGATCGCATGGATGTCGAGTCGCTCGAAAAAGGATTGCATGCATTTGTCGAAACGGAGGGGATTAAAATCGGTCAAATTATCCACGCGTTGCGCGTGGCGGTCACCGGCAAGGGAGTCGGGTTCGGCATGTTCGAGACGCTTGCCATTCTTGGCAAAGAACGGTCGCTCTCGCGGATCGATCGAGCGCTGAAAAGGCTCGAATAGCCGCGATTTCCAGGGAAAAGAGCTTTTTTCGGCGGCTTGGCTGGTCGCCCTGTCGCGAGAATGGGCCGCCTCGGTTGCGGTTCGCTCTGATTGCGACTGGCGCAGGGCCTCTCTCTGAATGGCCCTTTGTAACGAACAGGCAAAGACTCCGGTTGACGGCCTAGGGGCTGGAAACTCTACTATGGCCTTTCCAACTCACCCGTTACCTCACTAGAAGGAACTACCGATGGCCAAGAAGAAGACCGCGAAAAAGACTGCCGCTAAGAAACCGATGACCAAGTCCGAGATCCTTGCATCGCTTTCCGAATCGACCGGCTTTACCAAGAAAGAGGTCGCGTGCCTGTTTGAAGAACTCTCGGCGCTCATCGGTAAGAACCTGAAGCCTCGCGGCCCAGGGGTCTTCACGATTCCTGGCCTCTCGAAGATCAAAGTAGTTCGTAAGCCCGCCACGAAGGCTCGTAAAGGTATCAACCCCTTCACGCAAGAAGAGTGCATCTTCAAAGCGAAGCCTGCCAGGAATGTAGTAAAGATCCTGCCGCTCAAAGGCTTGAAGGACATGGTCTAGTCGTTCGACCCGATGACCTGCACAAGCAGACGAGACATCCAATCGGCCTTTCGTGTTTTCTGTAGCCATCGTCCGCAAGCCACCCGGGGAAACCTGGGTGGCGTGGCGGAGGGGATCCGCGACCCCACCGACTCTTGAGGGGCCCTGGCGATGCCGCTTCAGCGGCAGGCGTGTCCGACCAGAGGGGAACGCTCATCAGCGCCTAATCGATAGAGACCAAGTTTGTCAGGGCTACGGCAGCGTCGGGGGAAAATCGTCGGGCTAGAAGCCCAACTTACAGGCTGTGAACCGTTACCGATAAGAGCCCTTCTAGGGTTCTGCTTCTCTCGATCTTGCTCTTCACCTCGCTTGCCGGGCTGTGGGTCGTTTGCGGGTGGCGGAGGCTGGCGGCGACTTACGACTTGCATTTGCTTGATGCGGAAGAGTCCGTCGAGGGGATGGACCCGTCGAGATAATGGATGAAGACAAAGCATCCGCACGCGACGACGCGATCGAGCCGCAACCCCGACCAAGCTTGGTCGGGGCTACGCTTGGTCGGGGCTTCTTCTTCCGGCCGTGAAGGGCTACCAGCCCAATACCATGTTCGACTCGATCACCTTGCGGGCTTGGTCGAGGTCGACGCCCGTTTCGTGCATGTAGAGTCGGATGGCGTGGACTTTGTCGCCGGACGATTTGCTCAGACAGTCACGGGCCGTGTGACAGATGTCGACATCCTCGGCAATGCCGAGCGCCCCTTTAGAAATGACCCATGTATCTCGGGGTCGCTTCGTCATGCGGATAATGCTCTCCGCGGGATAGGCGTCGACGACAACAGCCGTTGCGGCGTCAGCATCGCTGGCCCAGGTGATGATAATATGATTGTCAGTCTCCACTTCAAAAAGCGGCATCGGTCACTCCTTTTCGGATATCAGTGAATAGTCGCGGCTCTAGCGAGGCGGTCCCAAGAGGCTCGGGGCCCTTCAATCGATCGGGGGGAGAGGCGGGAAGGAGCCGGGCCAGGAGGGCTCCAGGGTTCCCGCCCTTCACGCCTACTGACCATGGTAAAGAATTGCCCCCGTTCGGGTCAACAAAGGACCCCACTTTTTTGGGAGCAGTGGTGAATCGGCTCTTCCCCTCATGCCGGCTGGGCAAGCGCTCCCTCCCCTTCGCGAGAGGCCCATGTCGAGGGGCCCCTGTATCGGAGCGATCCGGAGCGATCTGGAAAGGAAGCGGCCCGCAGGACCGGTTTTCACCACCCCATTCGGCTTTGGGCCGAAAGATCGTAACCGTTCACCGTCGGAAGAAGCAACCAGAATCTTACGAATCCGACGAATCGTTGACCAAGGACATTGCAGAAAGAGGGGAAACCAAGCATTTCACGCCATTCTTCCTGTATTCGTAGGATTCGCGCAATTCGTGGTTTTTCTGCCTCGGCTTCCGTGAACGGTTACGAAAGAATCAGACACTGGCCAGCGGCTGCTCTTCGGGGACCTGCTCTTCTGGTGCCGAGCCCAACTCACCCGTAGGGAGAATCGCCTCATCGGCCTGGATTCGGTGGCCGTTGTGCAGGAACTGCGCCCCCTGCCCCGTCGCCCTGGCGCTATAAAGCGCCGAGTCGGCTCTGGAGAGGACTGCCTGGGGGGTGTCCTCCGCCAGGGTTTCTGAAAGTCCACAACTGACGGTCATGTGGAGTTGTTCTTCCAGACGCCGCCGCAGCCTTTTCCCAAATATCCTCGCGCCAGTCAAAGTCGTCTTCGGCATGAGAATGGCAAATTCCGCGCCACCCAGTCGGGCAAGATAATCGTTCTCTCGGACAGAAAGCTCGATTTCTCCGGCGATCGACTTCACAAAGTCACGATGGGCTTCGCTGTGAGGGTGTGCCTCTTTGGGAAGATCGACACTCACCAGCGCGATCGAAGCGCTGGGGCCCGACTCACCCGATTCGGCCAATAGCAGCTCCATCTGTTCTTCCAACGCGATCGCATTGCCTAGGCCGGTGATCGGGTCGGTGCGGCCTTCGGTAAAGTTTGCAAGAGACTGCGACTGCTGACGCAACTCGTCGTAAGCATGGGAGAGCTGCATGGCGAGACGCAGGGTCGGCGCGACCACCATTTCGGCTTCTTCCGAAAGGAGCGTCATCACCTCGTCCGAGCGGCAATCAGCCACCTCGCTTAACTTCGTTTGGAAGCGGGTGACATGCGTCCGATGCTGTGCAAGGCTGCGCCGGAGCAAGTCGATCGTGTCTTCAAGTTGCTTGGCAACGCGGGCCGCTCGGTGGAGTTCCTTCGGCGCGGCCGGAGGAAGTGTGAGAACCGGCTGGCGGGTTCGCTTGCCGAACAAATATCCGATCAGCGCAATCGACGCGAGCGCCAAGGTCTGAGGGATCCCGTAGGCTCCTCCCGATCCCCAACCTACGATTCCCCAATGGCCTAGTAGGCCGACGACTGATTCGTACATAGCTCCCCCTTACCCCTCTCCTTGACCAAGGTCTAAAGACCGTCCCGCGAACGCGATCCAC